>CAMDHP010000032.1 GCA_945898185.1 Akkermansia muciniphila
GCCGGTAACTTGATTTCGATGATGCCCTGACCGCGCGGAGCGCAGGTGGAAATCTGCGCAGGGATCTCGCCGTGTGAAACGATCGCCCCCTCGAAGGTGACATCGTAAACGACACGAGCACCGGCAGGGGCGTAAACGTGGTCGTTGCACACCCAGATCTCGACAGAAAGGACCTCGCCCGACCACGCCTGAAGGCGGTCGCAACGCAGATTGACGGCGAGCGGAGCGAGCGCGTCGCGGTAGGCGAACCAAGCCTTTTTCGGCACGCGATCGACGTCCAGGAGCGTCTTCATCCAGCCGGCGGGCCAGGCGTCGATAAACAGGTGGATTGCGAAGGTGTTCATATCCGCCTTGCGGCGGTAGGCCTCGGTCATGAGGCGCACGATCCAAGTCTGGTGATCCTGACTGGCCTCGATCCACTCGCGGGCGTTTTGAGGCGTGTCATACCAGAGAAAGTGGAAGGGCCAGCTCTGGCTCTCGGAGATGACGGCAGGTGTCCAGGGAGCGTCGGGCGAGCGGGGCTTCCATGCCTCCGGATAATATTTCTGCATCACCTCGTAGGAATCCAAGCCTTCGGCGCCGAACTCGCCACAGCCGTAGTGCCAGCCCGGTTTTACGGGAAGCCAGGCGCCGTTGTGCAACGCGCCAAGGTCCACGCCGTGCCCGATATACCAGCCGCAGTAACAGTGGTTGTCTGGCATGCCGAAGGTGGAAGGCGGATCGTAGTCGCCGTCCACGCACTTGACGACGCGATCGGGGTTTTCCTGGCGGACCAGCTCGGTGCAGAGAAGAAACATGCGCTCGAGCTCGGGACGGAGCATAAACCGGTGCGGCTGGCTGGCGGCGGCCGGGCGGGGTTCGTTAATATACGAAACCATGATGTTGCTCGGATGGGCGCGCACATGGCGCTCCATGCGGGCGGCCTGCCGGGCGATCTCGATGAGCTGGTTGCGCCGCGCGCTGGCGAACATCGGCATGTCGGTTTGCAGCAAGAGCCCGAGGCGGTCGCACCACTCGTAAACCTCCTTGTGCACCGGACGCTGGGTCAGGCGCAGGAAGTTCATGTTGGTGAGCTTGGCGAGGAGGATGTCGTCGCGGAGCTGGTCAAAATCCCCGAGCATGATGCAGCGCTCGAGGTGCCCCATGGTATTGGCGCCGCGCAGGCGGATCTCGCGGCCGTTGAGGTGGAATTTACCCTTGGGCGTGGAGTGTTCGTCTTGCGTGAACGTCCGCATGCCGAAGGGGCAGGCGACGGCGTCGAGCAACTGGCCGTCCGCCGCCAACACCTTTACCTGCGCTTGATAAAGCCAAGGCGTATCAAGATCCCAGATACGAGCCTGCGCCATGGGAAGGCGCACGGTAACGAAGCTCACGCCCGGGCCCATCAGCCCGGGAATGGCGGACGCATGATCGCCGTCGAGATCGCCAAAGCCGCGCTCGGTCCGGGCGTGGGGCCGGTGGGCGTGGTCGCGGTGAACGGTGGCGGGGAAGTTCAGACCGAAGACAGACACCAGAAAACGGGCGTCCTCGTTGGGGGTCGGCCCGAGGTTTTCCACCTCGAAGCGCAGTTCCGCCGCCGCCTCGGCGGGCAGGGGCCGCACCCAAAGATCGGTGATGGCGAGACGCGAGCGGCCCTCGAAATGAACAGTGTTGTAGATTCCCATGCCGGCCGGGCAGTGATGCCAGCCGCGCACGGGGTCGTCGTAGCCGAGGCCGGTGGCAGCGTAGATTTTGTCGCCGTTGATCGCGGCGCCCTCTTTGTGGCTGCCGAGCATGGTGAAGTCGTTTTCGACCCGCACCAGCAGCACGTTGCCCGACTGGCGTGCGACCCCGGTGCAGTTGAATTCGAACTCATCGAAGAAGCCCTCGTGGCGGCCGACGCACGCGCCGTTCAGATAGGCCTCGCACTTGTAGTCCACGCCGCGGAACCGGAGCGCCACGACCTCCCTGGCCACGAGGGCGGCGGGCAGATCGAACTCCACGCGATAAAGGGTGAAGGCTTTGCCCAAGGGCGGGCCGTAATGGGGAATCGTTACCGTTTCCCATTCGCCGGCGCCTCGGGCGAGAGCCTGGAAATCCGCCCGATCCTCGGGACGCTCGATACGCCAGGCGAAGGTTTTTAGCTCGAACCGCTCGCGAGTGGCGGGCAGCGGGGGAGCGAAGTCGGCCAGAAACTCGCGATGACGCTCGCGCGAGCAAGCGAGGGCGTCCGCCAGCTCGGCGGCGGTGGTGATGTTCGCGGCGCGGGGGCGCGGCTCGCGGGCGGGTCCGGCGACGAGTGGCAGCGTGATGTCAGGCGCGGCGGCGCGGGCCGGCTCGGAGAGGCCGGGGCGGGCGTGGATCGTGACCGCGGTGGCGATTTCGGCAAAGTAATCGAGTTCAGCAGATACCTTCTTCATGGAAAAATGGCTTGGTTAAGCGGTTTGGTCCGGCGGTGTGTAGTGGGCCTCGCCACCCAGCTTCTGCCAGTGGCGGTAGAGCAAGACGCACATCACGAGGCTCATGCTGGCGCACGCGGCGCACCAAAAAAAGACGAGGCGATAATCGCGCAGATGCTCGATCAACCAACCGCACAGGACGGGGGCGAGGACGACGCCGCTGAAACCGAAGATCTGGTTTGCGGTGAAGAACTGACCGTATTTCGCGCGCGGTAACAGGCGTGGCAGGATCGCTAGGTAGGAGCCCATGTAGACCGCCTGGGAGGCGGCATTGATGATCAACCAAAGATTGAGCGAGTGGGCGTCCTTGATGAAAAAGAAGCAGGCGAGAAACGAAGCCGCGCTCAGGAACAGCCCGACCATCGCGATGCGAAGGGGATGAAAGCGATCGACCAAGGGGCCGACCAAAAAGAAGACCGGCACACCCACCAACGCGCACCAACCCTTGATTTTCCCAAATTCAGCAAGGCTCAGTCCCACGGTCGGCGCATAACCCACCGCGTCTCCACCGGGTTGGGTTCCGAAGAAGACCAGAAAGGTCCCGAAGGGCACCAAAGCGCTCCAAAAAAACAGCGAAAGGGAATAGGTTTCCCAATAGATTCGGTGGCCGAAGCAGTCGCGGAAATAGCTCTTGAAGGCATCGAGTTTTCCCTCGCTTGGCCGGGTAGGCGGAGGCGGATAGTCTCCCTCCTTGACCTTCCAGACCAAGAGTAAAAACGAAATGGCGTAGAGCAGAGCCGCGAGGGAGTAGATTGCGGCGGTGTCGGTCTTGGCGTGACCGAATAAAAAGCGGTGGAAAACGAAGGCTCCCAGTGCGCCCACCGCCCGATAACAGCCGACAAACTTACCCATTACGTTGTGGGGAATGACATCCACAAACAGGAACTGATACACCTGCATGATGTAGGTGTTGGCGACGACGAAGACGACCATGCAGGCCCCGATCCATCCAATCTTGATCGAGGATGCGGAAGCGCCGGTTTGAAGAACCCCGGCGAGCAGGTCAGCGATAGGTTGGGCAAAACCCAGACCCAGCAGGGCCACCACTACCAACGGTGTGCTCCAAAGCAGGAATGGACGCCGTCTGCCGAGAGGGCCGCGATGCCGGTCACTCTGCACGCCGATGAAGGGATTGAGTGCGATACCGAGCAGCGCGGGCAGGCTGCCGGTTAAGAAGCCGATGAGGGCGGCCGAGGCGTCCGCCCAGCGCAGCTGTAACGGCACCAAAGACGTCGGCAACTGCTCCATGATTTGCAGGCAGAAGTCACCGAGAAGCATCCAGAACAAGACGCTGAAAAGGCCGCGCGCGGTGTAAGTCAGGGTCCCGACCTTGTAGGGTTCGTTCAAAACAGAGCTGGAGGGGTTTTGCGGTGAAAACGACATTGAGGTGTTCGTAAATGCTACAAATATCGATATTCGTCACTAAAAAAATTACAAATCAACTAAAAGCTGGCCTGAAAAATTGTAATTATATGCAATATAGTATTTTATGAATGCGTCAATTCAATTAAACTTCCTTTAGGTTTTGCTACTTAAAGTTCCTTAGGTTATTAATATCCAGAGGAATTGCGAAGAATTGAAGCCGATTTTTCAAAAACCGGGGGCTGGGGAACGGCGAAGGCGGGCGTTTTGGTCTATATTGTTACATTTAACCTTGAGTTTTTTGTGGTGGGACCGAGGGTTTTGCCAATGACGTTAACCACTGCAGAGCTTTCGGAGAAACTGGGACTTTCCCGTGCGACGATATCGCGGGTTTTGAATGGTGGGCAGGGGGTTAAGCCATCCACCATTGCGGCGATCAGGCAGGAGATGGATCGGTTGGGTTACGTGCGCCCGGCGGTCCGGCCCGGTCGTAAGCCGAAGAATCAGCGGGGCACGCCTTCGCGGCATGGGGCGATTGCCCTGATTGTGGCTGATACGAGCATTCTTTTTGATGATCCCGGAATGGCCAATTTTGTGCAGTCGGTGCAGGAGGCCTGTAGCAAGCGGGGCCTGCATCTGTTGCTGGAGCGGGTGGGGGATAAGGGTCCATTGCCGCCGACCCTGCAGCGCGCCAAAGTGGACGGTGCTTTGGTGATGATGTTCCCGGGGCTGACCCCGGAGGATGATACGATACGGCGTATTTCGGAGCAGTTCCCGGTGGTTCAGGTGTTCGCCCCGGGGCATCCTTTGACCAATATTGAACACGTGACAGTGAACGACGTCGCGATCGGGACGCACGCCCATCTGCTGTTTACGGCCGCGGGGTGTCAGTCGGTGGCTTTGGTCAATGTCTGGCCCTCGTTTAAGGAAAGTCTCCTGATCCGCAGTCGTGCGTGTCTGGACCGCTCGGTGCTGGCAGGCCGGCCGGTAGGGGTGTTTGTTCAGGATCAAAATCAGGCGGGACTCTGGCCGGCGGGAACGGTGGTTTACGATGCGTTCAAGGAGATTGTGGAGGGCCTGAAGAAGTTGCCCAAGCCGATCGGTATCTTTCTCCCGATCGATGCCCGCGCCCGTGAATTCTCCGAGGCACTGCGTGCGGGCGGTCTGGACGGTCCGGCGTCCGCCCGGCTGGTCATTGCGGGAGTCACGCCTCGTCTGGTGGAAGGTATCCAGCCGGTGCCTACGTTGATTGATCCCAATTTCGACGAGGTCGCCAACAGCGCCATTGATCGCCTGCTGGGCCATGCAGGGGAGACGGGGGCTCGTCCTCAAACCCTGATGGTGCAGCCGCGCGTGCTCGGAGCCTGATGGCGCGTTATACAAACCTCACTTGAGCCCGAAAGTTTTTTGTCGTCCCGATTGGGTGGGTGTCGCGGAATGGCGAGGCAATTTCGTTGCCGACGTCCCGCGCCGGACGTAAGCGCTCCCCCCTCCGCTACGTAAGAAAAGGAACGGGCATCGCGGTAAATGGCCCGACTTTTAAGTCGCTACAGTCTTGTTTGAATCGCTCGGGTTATTTGTTTTCGGACTCCTGGCGTTGGCCGGGCTCGCGTCCAGGCTGGGCCGGGTCGCCACGAAAGCGGTCAACCGGGCGGATCATGATGTAAGAGGGGGCGTCGCCGGTGGGGCGGATGGCCGCCAAAATAGCGATAATCTCGCCCTGCTCATTTTGAAAAACCTGGGGGCGTTCGACGCCGGGGATGGCGACCGTGGTGCCATCGTCGAGCGGCACGGGATCGCTCTGGGACCAGACGGGGATTTGGGAATATAAATCGTAGCGGATGCCGTCGTCGGACGTGTAGTAGATCATGGATTTCTCGATACCCGTGACCTTCGATTCCCAATCGTTGCAAAGAATGTTGTAGCGATTGTTGGCCCACCAGATGGTCGGGTCCTCAAATTCGAAGTCAACGGGCAGGCGGTTGCCGGTGTCGCCAAACAGCGTGTAAGGCCCGTCTGGATACGGTGCTTCGAAGGCCTGCATGTAGGCGTCCCACTTGCCGTCTTTGGTTACCTTTGGTTTGAACTTTCCCACCGCGTAGGCGGTGTTGTCTTTTCGAATAAGGAGCGCAGGATTGTTGGTTTTGATCACGGGCTGGGGCAGTGGAACCCAAGGGCCTTCGATTTGGTCGGCGTAGGCGAAGCCGGTTTGCCACTGCGGAATCGCGAGGTGGTAGAGCAGGAACTTGTCGCCGGCTTTGGTGATTTTGGGATTGTGGATCGCCGCTTTAGCCCATGGGTGAGTCTCAGGCGTGAGCACGACTTCACGGAATTCGTAGGGGCCGAAGAGGGACTTTGAAGTGGCGCGAATGGCATGGCTGCGAAACCAGCCATTCATCCCGTCCTTGGCCGGCCAGCGGGACGCGAACAGATGATAGGTGTCGCCGACTTTGATTACCGACGGGTCCCATACGAAGTAGCCGTCCATTTTAAACAGGGCGGTTTTGGGGACGGGCCGGAGTGCGTCGCGCAGGGGATTATCGTGCGGGTGGCTGACGGTGACTCCGGGCGGCAGCGGAGGTGGCGTGTGGGCCGCCGGGGCGGTATGGGCATGCGAGGATCCGACGGATAGAGCGCTTAGAATTAGGGCGGCGGTGGGTAACGTTTTCATGGGGCGGGGCGTGAAGGGTGGCGGTTGACAGGGTAAAGCCAGCGGGGTTTTGCGGGCTCGATCAGAGGCGGGTGCGGGCTGAAGAGCGCCGCGCGCTGCGCTATTTTACGGGAGCGATTGTTACGCTCACTTCGCTGAATTCCAAGACATCGGCCGAGAGCACTTGCCGGGAGTTGAAACCGAGAGTGTCGAAAACGTAGGTGCCGGGCTGCTGGTCGATTGCGCTGTATTCCACCGCCGGATACGCACGCTCCACAGCGGGCACCAAACGCGCGGTGCACGCGATGTCTTTCCCGGTGCGGATCAGCACCATGCTCAGCCGGTAGGTTTCGTTGCGGATGTTTTGAATGGAGCCGGACGCCTGGGTGAGTAGTCGAGGACTCATCTCGGGCTTTTCGTCTTGAAGGGAATCGAAGGTGGACTCGTTGCCCGGGAGGCGTGCGTAGAGGCCTCCGGTGGGCAGGCTCTTTTCCAAGCCGGCGATGGCGCAGTAGCCGAGCCAGCCGCGGGCGTGGTCCTTGGAGCGTTTAAGAAAGATTCCGAAGCGAAAGTTCCCGGTGCCGGAAACGCCTTTGAAAGCAACTTTGGCGGATAACTCCAGTTTCTGGCCGTCACGCAGTTCCGTTTTCGGGAAAGACGCCGCCGGAAATTTACCCTTTTCGCCAAACCCCTCGGCCGAAAACACCACGCGCCCTTCGGCCTCGGCCGGCGTCCATTTACCAGCACGGTCGCCGACCACTCCCCAGCCGCTCAAAGGCAAGGAGCTCACCGCCCCAGTTCCCTGAGCCGGCAGCGCGAGGAGGGTTAAGGGAGCGGACAGGAGGAAAAGAAGGGTGTGTATGGGTTTCATGAGCGACCAGAGTGCGAGAATCCTCCAAAAAAGCTACAATAAAACTGATTGTCGCTTCGATTTACATTATTGTAATAATTTGTTCGACACGGAACACCTGCCGCCCGATGGTGGAAGTTCAAATCTCCTTCTTCCTACCCATGAAATCCTCCTTTCGATTCCATCGTTTATCCCAGTTCATTGTCGCAGTTTTAGCCTGCGGCTTCGCCAATGTCTCCGGGCATGCGGCCGATTCATTTTATACCCCGCCGTCGCTTTCGAACCATGCGGCCCCGGGGCAGGTGGACACGGTGGTGAAATTGCCCGGCGGGGCGGCGAAGGCAGCGCAGGCGGCCATGGATCGCGCGCGGCAGGACAACCCGACGGCAGTTCTCGTTTTTGAGGTGGAGGGAGACATCGAGATTCGCTCCGAGCCGCTTCGCCTTGGGTCGCGCATGAGTCTGCTGTTATCGCCTCGTGCGGGTCTGCGCGCCGCTCCCGAATGCACGGCTGCCAGTCTGCTGCAGATTTCGGGTGGTGATCTGATCACTGTGTCCTCCGCCGGGCCCGGCCCTGCGGTTTTGAATGGAGCTGGCAAGAGCTTGGTCGGCGTCGCCGTCGAGCAGAGTCGGCGGATTTCCTTGGATAATCTCGTGCTTCGCGATTGTGCCAATGCCGGCATTGATATTCAAGGGGTCGATCCTGTTGCGCTCAATGAAGCCGGGAGTGTTACGCGCTGCGCCTTCGTTGGAAATGGCGACGGCCTGCGGGTGGCTCTCACCGGTGGTTTCATGTGTCTGGATAACACGTTTCGCCTGCAATCTGGCACGGCTTTGTCCATTACCTCGACCAACAGTGTCGTGGCCGGAAACACCTTCGCGCAAAACCGCGCTGCGATCCTCAGCGGTTCGGACCGCGGAGTTGTTACCCGCAACGAGATTTTTGACAGCGCTGCGCTCGCCTTCACGCCCGCCAGCAAGGGCAACCTCGTATCGGAAAATCGCGGGTCCGCCACGAACATGGTGATCAACCTCGCCGGCACCACCCAGCAGCTCTTCCGCAACTCGTGGAGCGGCGCCGTGCGCTTTGCGGAGGGGAGTGCGGATATGATTCTGGTCGGGAATCCCGGTCTGCGTGTTGAAGGCGACGCGACCGGAGCGCGGGTGTTTAATCCCCCCACTTTAAACCGACTCCACGATCTCCCGGTTATCGTTCCGGGTTTGGGGCGCCACGACATTGCGGTCCCGGGAGGCAAGGCCGCAACCAAGCAGGAGAAAGCCGTGCCGGTTGACCTCTCCGTGGTGCAGACCGCGCTGGATGCCGCGCGCGCTGAGCACCCTGGCACGGTTTTGGTTTTAAAGCTTTCCGGCGAATACGTGTCGCGCACGGCGGCAGGGTTGAAGCTTCCGCCGGACACCTGCGTGATTCTTGATGGCCGCATCCTCGCCGACTTCGGTGCGCCGTTGGAGCCCGTCTGGGTTCGCGGAGAGGCCACCAGCCAGTTGATCTCCCTGCCCGCGACCGGGTATTCCTCGGTGTCCGGCGGCAGGCTGGATGGCGCGCGGCAGGCCTCCTTTCCTCTGAACGCCAACACCGGTAGCCTCGCCCTCATCGAAGGCGTGCAACTTGTCTCGGGTGCTCGCGACGGACTCTACACCAAGACGCGCAAGGCGACCGACCCGATCTTTGTTTACCGGTGCGATGTCCTCGCCAACGGCGGCCGCGGCATCTGGGCCCACGTCGCGACTCGCGTGCATTCGATTGCCAACACCTGCGTGGGCAACAGCTCGGACGGCATCGATCTGGACGCTCACTCGATTGACGGCACCGCCCTGTTCAACACCAGCAACGGCAACCGCCGCCACGGCGTGTTTATCGAGGAAGCGGTCACTCACCAGGTCGTGTTTGGCAATGAGCTCCGAAACAACGGCAACGCGGGTGTTCACGTGTGGAATGAGGAGGTTAAGGGGAACACCGGCTCGAACGTCATCGCCGCCAATCTCTGCGTCGCCAATCGCCGCGGGGTCAGTGCGGGTGGTCGCGCTGCAACGACCTCCGCGCACGGAAATCTGTTTTTTAACAACGTCTGCCGCGATAACTGGCTGAACGGCGTGTCCGCCGGCAATAGCCACGCCAAAGGCAATTTTTTCAGCCAGTCCGTCGTCGGTGAGAGCTACGCCGCGGATTTCGTCGGCGCGGAAAAAGCAGATTTTCTCTGCGCGCCGGCCCGCTGAGATTCTTCGGGGTCGGCAATGATATCGCGAAAAAACGGTCGCCGACCGCGACTATTTCTCTATTGTAATAATTACATTAAGGCAGCTTAGAATACCTAGATTACAGGAAAAAGTTAGCGTTAATTTTTAATTTATTTCTTTTTTAATCAACGATTTAACGAATTATTTATCTGCCTGATTCGCGAGCATCGACTTAACGCATTTATTTTCGATTTGTTGCAAAAAAGTTAAGAAATCGACTGAAAAACGATGAATGCATCATTTAATTAGTTGACATTGTAGTTTTGGACCAACTCAATTATCGCAGCTTATATCGCCCCATGAAAAATACGCCTGTGTGCCCCCGGCGCTCGCCCTTAGCCTCAGCGCGGCAGCGTTTGGTTACTTTACCCTCTATCGCCGCAGAGAGGACCGCTAAAAGTTCGGAAGTTAAACGAGAATTTGACCATCCGACCGCACAACTGCATGATAGTTATTAATGAAAATAGCTAATCAGCGACCGCTGAATTGAGAGAACAACAATCATGATGAAAACCCTTGCCCGTCAATTTCCCAAAACCTTCTCGAAGCGGACGACGATCAAGGGTTTTACTTTGATCGAGCTGCTGACGGTCATCGCCATCATCGGCATCCTGGCGGCGATCATCATCCCGACCGTCGGCAAGGTGCGCGACTCCGCCAAAAAAGCCCAATGCGTGTCAAATCTGAAGCAGATCGGCATGTGCATCGGTCTCTATCTGAATGAGAACAAGAATATGATGCCGTATTCTGCGGATGATACGTCAACTGGCTGGGACCAGTATAAAGCGCCCCTGCCGCTGTTGACGCGTTCTACGGCTAATTTGGACCGCAAGGCTTATGATGACCCGAATGCGAATCATATTTTCAACTGCCCCTCCGATAGAAATTTCTTCCGCACCTATGTCGCGAACGGACAGTTCATGATTCAGCGGATGTCTAATCCAGGAAAAACAATGCCCTATACTAAGATCCCAAGTCCCTCGACCAAGATCATCGTCACCGATAGCGAGCCCCCGGCCGTCGTGCCGGCTGATCCCACGTTAGCTAATGGCGACCCCGGCCCCTTTGGGGTCAACAACAACGCCGGAGACTATCTGACGAAAATTGGCTCCCGCCACGGAGGCAAAGCAAACGCCCTTTACGCTGATTTCCATGTGAATACGATAGATCGCACGCAGATTGACTATACCAAGTCACTATCAAATAAACAGTAGCCCCGTAGGTCGGAATGGACGGGTATTAGTTCATTTTAACCCGGAATTAATTTGGTTGGCGTCCCTAGTCAGTTTCGTTTTTGAAACAGTGGTGTGCATTTTAACGTGCCGAAACGATTACTTTGCTTCGGCGCCTACCGGCCTTGGGTAATAAGGAAAATTTTATGCGTCTGTTTCCATTTTGTGTAGTCTATTCACTTCTTGCATTTGGCGGTGTCTCTGCGGGCGCCACGCCGGCAGTCATCTGGGCCTCGGATCCGGTACGGGCGGGAGAAACCGTGTTGGTGCGCGGTGACGATTTCGGTGACGCCGCACGCGTTGATGTCTGTCTCACCCGCAATGGTGTCCCTGGCCCGTGGCAACCGGCACCGGTTCTGCAACAAACCAGCACCACCCTAAAGTTTAGCCTGCCGACGGATATCGGCGATGGGATCGTTTCCTTCACCATTAGCAACGGTAGCGAAACCTCCAAACCATCGCCTCTAAATGCACCCAAAATCTGGTGGTTTCAGGGCGACGCAACCGAATCCGCGACCCCCGGCGGATGGCTCCGCCTTTTCGGACTCAATCTCGCGCTTCACCCCGGTGCCGAACTCGTGCTTTGCCAAGGTGCGGAAGCAATAAAACTCACCCCGGAAGCGGTGGACGAGTTTTCAGTTCGCGTCGCACTCCCTGCAAATTTGCCGCTGGGTGAATATACTATATCTTTCGCCAATGGCCTGACGCATCCCGCCGCCCGCGCAGTAGCCGGAAAGATCCAGATAAACGCCCGCCCAACGGTTCCCTCAGGAAGCTTCGACGCGGTAAAATTCGGCGCAACCCCGGCCGAGCCGGCCTATTTTCAATACACAACCGCCATGTTTGCCGAGGGCCAGGTTGATAGCGCGGACGCGATTCAAAAGGCGCTCGACGCCGCTGGTGCCGCCGGCGGTGGCGTCGTGACCTTGCCGCGTGGCGTGTTCATTTTGTCTCGTGGCCTCACGATTCCATTGCACGTCACGTTGCGGGGCACCGGGGCAGACCAGACCGTGCTTTCCTACGTGGATGACTTTTTGCCGCGCGAGAAACGCCTTAAAAAACTTTACTGGGGCGCCCTCCAATATGAGACCATCAAAGGACCGGATAATCCACCGCATCCTTTCTTGATGCGCGGCGAAGGGCATTTCACCGTCGAGGACCTGGCGATCTATGCGATCAATCACCAAGCGGGAATACAATCTGAACTGCCACAGTATTCTCCCAATGCCGGGCATGTGACGATCCGGCGTGTAATCATGCGCTTGGACCGGTTCATCAACAACGAAAAGACCGACCGGCATTACTCGAACCCCGAGGAAGTCTACCTGGCACGTTGGCGAGACAAACGCCGCACCGGCGCGATTGATGTTGGCGGACCTAATATTCAAATTACGGACTGCGATATTTACTCGTCCCTTCAGGTTTTAATGCTTAATGGGGCCTCGGGTTATATCGCTCGAAACCATTTTTCCGCTGTGCCCCGGCATTGGACCGTGTTTGGGCGGCGGACAGAGAAGATCATTTTCGAGGACAACGATTGCAGCGATGGCGGCGTGAGCCTGAACAGTGTGCATGACATGGTCACCAACGACGGCAAGACTCGCATTCCTAGTATCTATTCCCGAGATATCTACATCGCGAGAAACACGATGAAAGACAGCTACCGCGGCGACCGCGACGGCGGCTTTAACTCCGATTTTCATGCCCCGGTCGGAATCTACACCGGGACGATCAGTCAATGTGAGGGGCTCAACTTGGAATTACCTCGAGCGCCCGACGATCCCGCTTTCGCAACCAAATGGGCAGGTGCTGTCGTGGTGGTGATGGAGGGCAAAGGTGCGGGCCAATATCGTTCCCTTGTCGGTGGCGCGGATAAGACATTGCAAGTGGACCGGCCGTGGGACGTGCCTCTCGACCAGACATCCTTCATATCGGTGTGCAAGGCGCTCGATCACGTAATCGTGGTGGATAATGAAACGCGTGACGCCGGAAATGCGGTTCTCTTCTGGTGCGGCGGCATCGAAGTAGTGGCAGCCCGCAATATATCCATCCGAGGCGGCGCGATCCAGCAGATTACTATCTCCTACGATGGACAGTTCCTCCCCGGATTACGAACCCAGTTTTTTGATAACATAATAACCCAGGGCATCACCTGGGGCGCGTCGTTTATTTTCCCGCGCGGTTCAAACATTGGCACGGTCACCTACCCTCCGGTGTATCATGATCGAACCTTGCAGGCAGATAAGGGGCTGCCCGTGACCGCGCCCGATTATTATGGCCCCATGGCCTTGGATCAAGTGTTCCGGCGCAACACGATCGCCAACAACGGACGCTTTATTGTCGGTGGAAATGTGCAAAACGTTCTCTTCGAGGCTGGAAACGTGAGCAACGCTGATGTGGGCGTCGAAGTGAGCAGCCGGGGAGGCCGTTGGGCCGATTTCCTAGTCGGTGGACCTGCTGATATATTGATCAGTAAGAACCGCTTTAAAAACGTGACGAAATCCTACGGCGGAGATCGTCTGAACGAGGCGGTGATCGTTCCTCCCTCCGAGTAGTTAACGTTGCACTGTGACCCGCAAGAAGCGCTTCGGGTGTTTATCGTCTGGCAAAGTGTAGCGGTCGCCGATCTGAACGGTGCGCACGGCTCCGCTGCCGGACTCAGTCGCGCTGGCTCCGCTCGCCACGGCGCTGAATGCTGAGCCTAAAGTGGATTGAGCCAGGGTTGACCAAGGGCCGCCGACTTCATCCGCACCTTGGGCGATCAGATTAATATCTGTCTTGGTGGTATCGCGGCTAAATGCGAGTGTGAGTTTCGCCGCGCTCATGCTGAAGGTAAAGACAGGCGTTGTAGATACTTGAAGTGGGTTTCCGCCGAGCGCATATTCCAAGAGGTTGGTGAAACCGTCCCCATCCGGGTCGGCAGTGTCAGTGGCGGAGGCCAGACCGGTGAAGCTGTAGCCGAAATACAGTTGTTTCCAGTTGGTCAAAGGCGTGTCCGCCGTGATGGTAACGCTAAACAATGTGCTGGTGGAGGTTTGGCCGTCGCCGGCGGAGACGGTGATGCTGGCGGAGCCGTTTTGATTTTGTGCGGGGGTGAGAGTAAGCACCTGACTGCCAGCGACCACGCTAAACACCCGTTTATCATTGGGAAAGCGAACAGTCGAATTTGAAGTGGAAATCATAGTAAGCTCGCTGGTAGCGGTTTCCATGTCATCCACGGTGATGTTCACCGCCAGTCCCGTGCTGTCCTCGGCAAGCGTTTGATTGGCTATCGGCGAGAGGATTGGTGCGGTGTTCGCGACTGCTCCCGGGGAGTTAAAGAAGACGGCTGAATTGGTCGCTGCGATTGGAGTGCTATTACTCGCGAGGTGGTTTTTTGAAAAATAGTTTTCCGTCCCGATGTTTTGCGAATCGATCGCGCCGTTGGGCGTAGTGTTTAGGATGGCGTTATTAAAAGCGAAGTTGTGTTCGGTGGCGAAGCCGGTCCGCGCGCCCATGCGAATCCCTCGCCGGTTTCCGTCGGCCGTATTGGCGACTAAGGTGTTGTAGGCGGTGGGGCCGGCAGCGTAGGAATAGATATTAAACGCGATGTCATTATCGTTGGCGGTGTTCGCGATGAGCTGCGTATTCTGGGCGCTTTCTTCCACGAAAATACCGGTTCTTACGTTTCCGGTCAGGATATTGAACTTGGCCAAGCCCGCCTTGCTAAATGCGTCGAAATCAATCCCATCCATGTTTACATTGGAAACGGTATTATTGCTGAAGATGAAGCGGGCGCTGGCATCTTTGGACCAGATGCCGCGGGCGGCGCCACCGTCCAAGGTGCAATAACCTACGATGCAGGGATTTCCGCCTTTAGAGAACGTGATGATATCCGAGTCATCCACTCGGGTGTTTTTGTTTCCAAAGTTTCGTAATGTAACGTTATCTACGAGGACCCGGGCGCAATTGAGGAAAGCGAACCCATTGCGACCGGTGGTGTTTTTCCCGTCAATGATGCCGCCTGAGACAGACATATTATAATTGATGGTGAGGAGATCCCCCGTGCTGATGGCGGCGATCCCCGGATCTAGGTTTATGGCCCCGTCGATGACGATGCAGGTGTTAGTTAAGGGAACCAGAGGCGCATCGCCGGTGATAACGGGGGCGGTGAGGCGTAATACAATAACGGCATCGGGTGAGGCGAGTCGGGCTGCATCGTAAAGCGCCTGAATATCGGATGTTTTAGTCGCGGCGGTGCTGATATCCACCCGGGTCTTGCCAGTAACGATGGTGGAGCTATGGAAATTACCAATAGTCGGAGGGTAAAAGTAGCCTTGGTTCCCGGCATTCAGTGGCTTCTGGGTGGTGACTACGACGTGGTTGCTGTTGGCGCCGGGCGCGGCGAGGGGAGTCGTTACGGAGGATTCGAAAGTGTTGTCGTATAAAATATTGCCAATACCGAGTAATTGTATGCCGGTAGTGGTGGTGGTGAAATTATTGGAGGCGATGATATTACGCTGGCTGCCGGTGGTGGCGGAGGCGGAGGCGTTGGTGTCGATCGCGGTCGGGTTACCCGTGAATTGATTGTTTACGATTGAGGACCAACTCGTATCGGGCAGGGAGAGACCGTTGAGACTGTTATCGGTGATGGTGTTATTTACCACGGTGGCGCTGGCGCTGTTGGTGATGACGATGCCCTCTAGGTTGTCGCGGCTCTTATTATCCATGCAGACTGCTTGGGTCGTATCCAGGAGGCGAATTCCCGCTGCGTTGGTGGCGCCCGCCGTATCGCAGCGGGTGATGGTGCACTCGTTATCAAAAATATCGGGTCCGAGGCCTTGCAGTTTTATGCCATCCAGACCGGTGGCGCGGGTGCGAACTTTATCGATGTTCACACGGCTAACGCCATTGGCCTCAATACCGTAGATATTTGCGCTATTGCCGTCGAGGCGCAGATAACTGACTGAAGTGTAGGAGGATCCCTCGCTGATTTTAAGCAGGCTGGTGGCGGTGATTGAAGCGGAGGTAGCGGCCAAGGTCGCGCCGTTGCCGTTCAGGCACATATTGGTGCCGAGCACGAGCGGGGTGGTGTTGACGAGGTAGCGCCCGTTGGTTTTCAGATTAACAATGATGACTTTGGTGGGATTTTGGGTCCGCAGGGTATTGAGTTGGGTCTGCACACCGGCGATGGTCTCTGTGGTATCATTCTGCGTGACCACGCTTTCCCCGGAGCTTTGTTTGTAGAACGTGGTGGTGGGCACGGTAAACAATGTGCCGACCGGCCCGGTTTGTGCCGAGACGATTGGCACGCTTGTGCCAGTGAGCAAGGCGAGGCCAATCCAGCGAAATTGGCGGCGGGCAAGGAGCTGGAATGGGGTATTTTGGGGGCGCATATCAGGGAGCTTTCTCGATTTGATATAAAACGGCTCCGGTATCGTCGTGGAAGCCGAGGCGTAAGGTAGCCACGCTGAGGCCCTTCGGCGCTACTTCCACGCGCAGGAAACCTCCAGTGGCCTCTTTGTAATGATAAGGCTGGAGGATTTTGCTGTCCGGGTCGGTCGAGGTGGGCCTTCCCGGATACTCTCCGAGAATGGAGTTTTCGTCGTTGAGGGCTCCGACTGAGAATTCCTCAACGCCGCTCGGGTGAATGCTATGATACTGCCAATGGCGGTCGCCGGAGAGAATTATCACGTTTTTGATGTTCTCCCGCGTTAACCACGCGAAGAATTCGTCCCCCTCGTGGCGGAAGCCGAGCGGATTAGTGTGGTTGTCCTTTTTGGTTTTACGATCCGGGCCGACCAGCGGGGTGGGGCTGATGATTAGTTTCCAGGTGGCGTCGCTGGCTTTTAGGGTTTGCTCGAGCCAGGCCTTTTGCGCGGCGCCCCAGAGGGATTTTTCCGGCCCGTCGGGCATGGAGTTTGGCGATCGGTGGTCGCGGCCCTCTAAAAACCAAAGTTGTGCGTGCGGATGGATTCGCACTGTGCGGTAGGTCGGCGATTTTTGGTCGCCTTGAGGGGTGATCGGCAGCTGCTCGCGGAAAAGGGCTTTACCGGTCGAGGCGCTGGGCAGGTCGGCGCCTTCGAGGTCGGCGTCGTCAAAACGGAAATCGTGGTCGTCTTTCGACCAAAAGGCGGGGCAGTCGCCAAAGAATTCGGTCAGGCGCGGCAGGCGAAATTGTTCATGCCATTTTTTTCTGAGTCCGGGGAGGGTTGTCGCCGGCTGTGATTTAGGGAAATCGTAGTAAACGGTGTCGCCGGCCCCGATGAAGAAATCGGGTCGTAGTTTTCGCATCGCGGCAAAGACGCGAAAGCCGAGGCGCTTGTCCTCCTCGGTCGCGGTCGCGGGGCCGTCGCCGTTGGGCACGCCGCTCATGAAGGCGTCGTAGTGCATGCAGGTGCCCATGCAGAATGACACCGGAGCATCGGCATCGATTGGCGAGAGGGTTTTGAAACTCCGGGTCGGTCCGGTGCGAACGGAGTCTGGAGCGGTGCCGTAGATCAGGCGATAGAAGTAGCGCTGGCCGGGGCGGAGGTCGAGCAAGGTGGTGCGAATGATAAAATCGTTATCCGGCGCGGCGGTTAGCCAGGCGCTTTGGCTCGCATCGGCGAAATCCGCGGAATCGCTCCACTCGAATGCGGCGACACCCGTGGCTCCGGGCATGTCTCCGTCGGGTGCGAGTTCAGGGCCCGGCAGGGTGGTGAGACGCGATTGGAGATGAACCTGTGAGGCGCCCACCTCGCCGGCCATTTCGCCCTGAGCGTGATAGACTTCACCGGCTCGTGCGAAGGCGGCTAGGGTGATGACTAACGAGAGGTAGCCGGCGGGTGAGGTTTTCATCGAGCGGATGGAGCCCCTCACTTTTTTTCCGGAGGCGGCTCCATGTCCTTCACCCACTCGCGATCTTTGCGGTCACCGGTGGTTTCGTTATGGAAAAGTCGCTCCAGTTCCGACTCGGTGAGGCGGGTTAGATCGCCGGTCGGCTCTTGGGCGAGGTAGCGCACGAGGCTCGATCGCAACTGGCGCCGCATCGGGTCGGCGAGGTGGGTGTCCGTCAGATCCACCGCGCTGACGATAAGATGTCCCGCTCCGACTTTGGCTTCGAAAACCAGGCCCAGTTTTTGATTCCGGGAAAAGGAATCGATCACCTGCACGATGGGACGCAGCGCCTTATTAACCGAATCGAGCACGACGGCGCCGGGGGCTGGGGTGAGCACGCCCCACCATTGCCAGTCGCTGTGGTCAGCGGTCGGGAATTCGGCCAAGGCCGGATGCTTATCGCGGATCAAAAGTCCGATGGTGCCGGCCTGGTTGGTGAAATAAACCGGGCTCCAGAAGGCGGGCAGGAAGGCGGTGTCTTGATGCTGGCGCAGGGCTGCCGGGAGAGGAAGATAGAGCACGCGACCACCCTCGCGAAGCACGGCCTTTGCGCGGGCCAGCGAGCGGGTCACCACCACGCCGTCCGCCGTCATTGCGGGGGCCGGCGGAGTGATCCAGATTTTCCACGAGTTGTTCGCTCCGGCGGAGCTCGCCCGGATACGCAGCACGGCTTCGGTTGGATGATCAAGCTGCGGCAAGGTGATTTGGATTTCACCGCCGGGTTGGTTGGCGCCGAGTGCGAGACGGACTTGAGCCAGTGCACCCTTTGCAATCACGCGACCCGAACTTGTAGTGAGATCCCACGACGCATCCAGTCCCGCGATGGGCTCTTCGGAGAAGTTCACCCATTCGACGGGCGCGGTCATTGTCTCGCCCGCGATATAGACCCGCTTCTGAAGGCGCACCAGCGGCACGACAGGAGCGGCCGCCTCGCGAAAGGCCGCTGGGTCGGCGACGCCCTTCGAATCCCAGAACGAGTCCAGCAGGCCCACGTGCGCAGTGCCTTGGCCGGGGTAATCGTGCAGATCGAGCAGCTGGTAGCCGGCCAGTCCGGGAGAGCGGAGGGCGAGCTCGAGTTCCTGCTTGTAGAGCTCCGCCGAGAACTTTCCCGATGCCCGCGTAAAGTCAGCCGCCTGTTCCAGCATACCCGCCTTCTCAAGGTCATCCCGAATCGCCTCGAGATTAATGGGACGGAGCACGCCGGTGTATTTGGGTATCTCCGCGAGATTGGGGAAAACCGTCCATTGCCCGATCTCGTGGGTGAGCAAGGGACGTGCGGCGCGGTCGAGGATTTTTCTGAAATCGGCCGACGTATTGGGTGCCTCGCTAAAGAAGCTTTGCCCGCGCATGCCCTCGATTTTGCCGTTCACGCGAAAGGCGCGCTCGACCAGGAAATCGTCGGTCCCGGGTGGTCCGTCGCGCTCGCCGACCTTGGGCGGCGCATCTGCCACCCAGAGGCGGTTGGAGGTAAGCGTATAGAGACGCCGCCCGTCCGCTTGCTGAAGTTCGGCAAGCAGGGTTTTCATGAATTCGTATTGTCCGTGCAGTTCGTTCCCGAGCGAAAACAGCACGAGAGACGGGTGGTTGCCATAGGCCTCAAAAATTCGTGCCGCCTCCGCCCGCACCCAGGCGACACGACCGGCGTCACCTGGTTTTCCGAGGTCGCCGGCCCAGAGCGGCAGCTCCGCCTGGAGGTAGATGCCCTCCGCGTCCGCCGCCGCGAAGCAGGCCTCGGGCGGGCAGTAGGAGTGGAAGCGCATATGATTAAGGCCCCATTCTTTTAGGATTCGGAATAAGCGGCGCCATTCCTCTGTGTCCATCGGCGGATAACCGGTCAGCGGAAACGACGCGCCCTCATGCGTGCCCCGTAAGAAAATCGGGAGACCGTTAAGGGTGATGCCGCCGCTCGATGCCGTGATTTTTCTATAGCCGAAAATCTGCTCTTTGGTATCTCGCTCCGCATCGGGTCGATTCAGCGTGAGACTCAAGGTGCAGAGCGCGGGATGGAATTCGTTCCACAGCGGCAGGGCCTGCGTGCTCTTTAAATCAACCGTCACTTCGCCACCTTCCGTCGTCCAGCGAACCGGCAACTCGGCTTCGAACGCCAGACCCGGTCCAGTCACTTTGGCCTGAAGGCGTCCCTCGCCTGCCTGGCCGGTGCGATTACCAATCTTCACCTTGGCAGAGGCTCTGGCAGGGTCCGGTTCGATCTGGATACTCTCGATCCACACCAAGGGAGTTGCGCGTAACTCAAGTGCTCCAATAATGCCGTTCCAAATCGATTGCGTGTCCTCAATGTAACCGTGCGAACGTCCAATGTCGAATTGCTGCCGGTTATCGACCCGAATCACGAGCTCATGGCGACCTTCGACTGCCTGGGCGGTGAGATCGAAAACATGGGGCGCGCTGAGCGAGTTCTGTTTTCCGATCTCGACTCCATCGAGCCAGACTTGGCTTTCCCAGAGCACACGCTCCAGCGAAAGGACTACCCGCTTCCCCTTCCACGCGGCCGGGATCTCGATTGTCCTGCGATACCATGCCGGCCCGATATAAGAGAACTTGCGATGCAGTCTGGCCAGCCCATCTTTACTCACTATCGGTTTATTCACCAATGGGATACCTATATTGGCTTGGTCGGTCGTGCCGGGCAGACTCAGCGACTCGTCAAATTTTACGTCCGGGTCCATCCAGCCTTGCCCGACCCCGAGCACCTTGGGGTCCAGTCGGACATCCCACGTGCCTGCCAGAGACTGCACGGCGCCGCCGCCGCTGGCGGTCGCGGCAAATGATGCCGAAAGGCAGCCCCAGAAGACCGCCAGACACGGCCAGAAGGGTTTTAGCGGGATGAGACGCACCAACTCAGAATAGATACGGGGCATATAAAAGACCTGCACATTAATTGAAAAAATTGGTTCTGGAAGGCTATTTCTATCGATTTATCTTATAAGATACAACTATTGTTCACGTTTGTAACTTAAATTTGTTTCAAAACCTCTCCCCCAACTCCATGTATCTTGGTCGCTTGCTTTTGCTCGCTCTTCCTTGGCTTTGCGCCTGTGCCCCCAGCGCATTTTCAGCGGATTTTGTGAACGTCAAATCGTTCACCGATCGCGGCATCATGATGTATGGCGATACCTCCCAGGGCGGGCCGCCCTTTGCCAAGGATCCCTCGGTGGTAAAGTTCAACGGACGCTACCTCATGTATTACTCCGTGCCGACCGGTGGCGGCCTGCAGGGGTGGCGCATCGGAGTGGCCGCCAGCAAGGACCTCTTGATTTGGGAGAGGCTCACCACCCTCGAGCCCGCGCACCCGAGTGAAGCGAATGGCTTCTGCGCTCCCGGAGCCATCGTGCTCGGCGGCAAGGTGCATCTCTTTTACCAGACTTACGGCAACCGCGAAAAAGACGCCATCTGCCACGCCTGGTCGGAGGACGGCGTGACCTTCACCCGCGAGCCTACCAACCCCATTTTTCACCCCCATGGAGGCTGGACTTGCGGGCGCGCGATAGATGCCGAGGTCATACCCGACGGCGACCGGCTGCTCCTCTACTTCGCCAGCCGTGATCCCAGCTACAAAATCCAACTCGTCGGCGTGGCATCGGCTCCGCTCAACTCCGACTGGGCCCGCGATAAATGGACGCAGCTCGCTGACCGGACGATTCTGAAGCCCGAGCTCGCTTGGGAGCAGGACTGCCTGGAGGCGCCCGCGATGGTGCGCCGCGGCAAGATGCTCTACATGTTTTACGCCGGCGCCTACAACAACAAGCCCCAGCAGATCGGCTGTGCGGTGAGCACGGACGCGGTGAATTGGAAACGCGTTTCCGACCAGCCCATTCTCGCGGTTGGCCAGCCCGACGCGTGGAACTCCAGCGAGTCAGGCCATCCGGGCGCTTTTACCGACACTGACGGGCAAACCTACCTCTTTTATCAAGGCAATGCGGACAATGGGAAATCCTGGTTTCTCTCGAAGGTGAAGATCGGTTGGGAAAACGAAGTGCCCCACGTCGAATAGACTTCCTCGTATTCTATTACGGCCACCGTTTTACTTAAAACGCGTTAGACCGGCGAGAGGCACGAGTCGGGAAAAGCGGGTTTGTGACGCAGCCAGAGCGCGCGGCAGAGGCTGTTG
This sequence comes from Akkermansia muciniphila, assembly GCA_945898185.1. GTDB lineage: Bacteria > Verrucomicrobiota > Verrucomicrobiia > Opitutales > Opitutaceae > IMCC26134_A. The sequence goes on from CAMDHP010000032.1 coordinate 21,775, forward strand.
GTCAGCGCCTCGTGGAGCGCGGAGCTGAAGTCGTAGGCGCGGTCGTCAAACCCGGCGCTTTCCAGCGCCTCATCCATTCCGAGCATCACGGCAAACAGGCGCGCCCGCAGCGCCGGAATGTAAGTCCTATCGAGATCAACCGCCGGGTCGGCGGCGTGGGCTGCGCACGCCGTAGCGTCGCTTGTGTGGTGCACGCGGCACGCCTCGGGCCGGCTCGCGTAGATGGAGCATCTATCGTCGCGCAGAAGGGCGCAGGGTTGCCAGGGACGGGAGCGCGAATCGGCGGCGTCGGGCACGATGCGAGCGCGTAGGGTGGCGGTGCGCTCGATGATGGCGGCAAGTTCCTCGGGTGAAAAGGTGAGCTGGATGTGTTCGGCGGCGAAAAAAACCTCATGCGCCTGCACGTCCACCGCCGTCGAGCAGCAATGACTGCAACCGGCACGGCAGGCGACCGACGATTTGATCTTGGCCGGCGTGTCGTCGTAGGCGCGGTCAATCTCCAGCATTCCCCAGTGCAAGGCGGCAATCACGCCAGCGGGTTCGGCGGTGGCGGGAAGACGCCGGCCCATCTCCGCCACGGTTTGGGCGTAGAGCTGGCGGCGCTGCTTTTCGATGGCGGTGGAAAACATGGGAAAGGCGTGCGCGGCGGGCCGTTCAGAAAATCGGGCTCAAGATTAAGCCGCCGCCCTTCACTCGGAAAAGGCGTCGGAGCGTTGCGCGGCGGTGAGTTCGACCCAGGCGCCGGGACGGTGCAGGAGGCTGATTTCGTCGAGGGTGAGACGTCCGATACGCATCCGGAAAAGGCGCAAAGTGGGGTGCCCGACGGCGGCTGTCATGCGGCGAACCTGGCGGTTCTTACCTTCGGTGAGAGTGAGGCTGAGCCAAGCATCGGGCACGTTTTTACGAAAACGGACCGGCGGATTGCGCGGCGGCAGCGCAGTGGTGAGCGCGGGGTCGAGGCGTTGCACGGTGCAAGGCAGGCAGGCGTGGTCGGGCAGGCGCACGCCGGCGGCGAGGGATTGCATGGCCTCGGTGGT
>CAMDHP010000033.1 GCA_945898185.1 Akkermansia muciniphila
GGGTCGGGCAAGGACGGGGGATGGCCGGAAAAAATATACGGGCGCTCCAGCACAGGGACCGTGCAGTCTTCGCCCTTCACATCCGCGGGGCTCCGCCACCTCTGTCTTGATTTGCGAAATCCGCGTCTATCCGTGTGAATCCGTGGTTAACTCCTGCCGTGCTTGATCAGATTTATCTTTCGCGCCTATTCGCGAGCTTTCGCGGTTAGCCGGATCGGTGCCTGTTCTCTGTGCTCTCCGTGTCAGCGCTCCGGCTCGGCTCTGTGACCCTTCCTCTAATCCGTTTTAATCCGTGGTAATCCACTCAACCGGGCTCTACCGACGCGCAGCCCGGTTGGGAATCCGATTTCTCGAACGGTCTTTATCCGTGGCAATCGGCCTAAATCGTGGTGGGTATTAACTTCCTGCAACAGGATTTCACCTGCCTTCACCGTGTCTAACGTGGTCAACCCTCCTTCCGCCCGCCTTTACGTCGGCCGGCTCGCGCCTTCGCCTACGGGGCATCTCCACCTCGGCCACGCCCGCACTTTCTGGATCGCCGCCGCCCGCGCCCGCGCCTCCGGCGGCCGGTTGCTCTTGCGTATCGACGATCTCGATACCGACCGCTGCCGCCCCGCCTACGTCGAATCCGCGCTCGCAGACCTCGGCTGGCTGGGCCTCGTCACCGAGCCGCCAGTTTACTTTCAATCCGCCCGCATCCCGCTCTACCGCGAGGCCCTCGCCCGGCTCCACGCCGCCGGGTTGATCTATCCCTGCCACCGCTCACGGCGTGACCTCGCTGGCGCGCTCTCGGCTCCGCACGAGCCGCTCGTTGACGGTCCGCCGGCCGACGACGAGCCGCTTTACCCGGTGGAGTGGCGCCCCGCGCCGGACGCTCCCCTGCCCGCGCTCGACGCCGCCGGTTTCACGCTCAATTGGCGCTTCCGCGTGCCCGATGGTGAAGCGATCACCTTCAACGACGCCGTCGCCGGACCGCAATCCGCCGTCGCGGGGCGCGTTTTTGGTGACTTCCTGGTGTGGCGTAAAGACGGCCTGCCGAGCTACCAATTGGCCTGCGCGGTGGACGACGCCGCGCTGGGAATCACCGAGGTGGTGCGCGGAGCCGACTTAGTGCGCTCGACCTTCCGCCAACTCCTCGTGCTACGCGCGCTCGGCGCGACCGCGCCAGACTTCGCCCATGCCCCGCTCATGCTCGACGAGAAAGGCGCCCGCCTCGCGAAACGCCATGACGCGCTCGCTTTGCGCACCCTCCGCGAGTCGGGCGTCAGCGCAGACGAAGTGCGTGCCCTCTTGGTGGCGGATTGATACGGTTTCGACGACTGCCTCTAGAAAGATCAGGTCAGCGATCAGGACTGGGAGCGCATAAATAGCTCATCGTTATCTAAGCTCATGCGCTCATCTGCCGCTCCATTAGACACCCGAAACGCACCACGCTATCGGACAACAACGACGCTACTTGTCGACGCTGGCGTTCACCTGGTCGGTGTATCTAATGGTCATGTCTTCGGCAAAAGGCCGCACCCAAAGGCGGCGACCGCGAAGTTTCATGGAGATTTCGCTCAACAGGCTGGGACGTCCGTCGGCCGGCAGGGTGTAGCTCATGACGGTGCGGGCCTCGTCAATTTTAAGACTCAAGACCGGGCTGAGCGGCTCGAAGGTGAATAGCTCGACGCGGACGATTACGCCGGTAGAGCGATCCAAAGTGAAGACAGCGCGCATGTGCTCGGCGGCGGTGTCCTTTTTCGATGAAGGGTGAAGCGCAAAGTGGTAGGTGGAGGTGCCCTCGTCGGACGCGGCGAGCGTGCAAGTGGCGAGATTGAGTTGATCACGCACGCTGGAGGCGTTGTCGGAGTCGGTTTTGGCGGCGCTGGTCTCGCGATAGGAGCGGTAGTCGTCCTCGCGTGGGGTGGCGCCATCCTTGCTGAGCAGCGTCCAGCGGTCGGTGCCGCGCACGCGAGGGTCGAAGCGCTCGACGAGGTTCAGCTTGGGCCCACTGGTGGTTTGGGTGAAGGCCCAGCCCTTGGGCCCGCCGGCACGGTAAGCCGCGAGCGCGGCGGTGAGCTCTGGCGGGACGGGGATGCTGGAGCCTGGGAGGCCGGCAGCCGCAGCGCCAACTGGCGGCGGCGGCGAACAGGCAGGCAACGCGGCGAAAAAAACGAGCGCGGCAACGAACGAGAGAAGGCGGGTGAAGGGGCGGAGGAGAGGCATCGAGCGGGTGTTGTTAGCCGCGGATAACGCGGAAGGGCGCAGATAAGGAAAGGCTTAACCTGAATCGAGCAGTTTTTCGACAGTTGCAGCGGGCAGGCACAATCCTGAATCCCGTTCGCGCAGGTTTCTACATCGCCTTGATTTTCGTCGTGGCAGCGCCGTAACCTTTGCTTCGCATGACTACAGAAGTCCCATTTTCCTTTCCTTCATCGCCGGCATCAAATGCCACCAATCTTCTGCCGGCCCTGGCCGACCCGCGCGACCCGCGTTTGCTCACCTACCTAAATCTCAAACTTCGCGAGATCGGCCAACCGGGTGTCACGCTGCCCTCTGACGCTCCAGCGACAGACGCGGCCGGTCTCGCCGATCTGGTTGATCACTTCCTCGCCATCGGTCGGGAAAAGGACCGTCTCCTGACCAAGCATCTTTGTCCGGTTGATCAGCGTATTCAAAATTTTCTCTACTCCGTCCTTGAGGAGCACGCGGAGGTTCCGCGCATGCCGACTGCAACCCTCGTGCTGGATCGCCCGGGCCTCGCACGCGCTCTCTCCCTGCCTCCGTGCGCCGACGAGCACAAGAGCTCTATCCTCACCTCGACGCGCCTCCACAACGGCATTCTCCACAACCCCAAGTCCGATCGCCGGACGACCCAGGGTATCTTCCACGTCGCCGAGGGCGGCCTGCCTATTCCCGACGATAAAAAGGCCGTGCCCGCCGCCGTTTTCGCCCGCCTTCTGGTTAAGGCGTTCAGCCCGCCGGACGAGTTGCTCGCCCTTCCTTTTACCGCCGCCGAGGTGAAACCCGCCCACACCTTCGTTTCTCTCTACCTTCGTCCGGTGGTGGTGCCCGCCGTCCCCGGCTTCGCTCCTGCGCGCAGCATGGAAACGCGCTTCTTCATCCCCGGAGCGCTCGTCGCCAATCTGGACTTCGTCGAGAGCATTTTTGGCAATGCTGGCGACCCCTCGTTGCCCGCCCTCGACTCCGCCCTAGACCCCGAGTCTTGGACCGGCCACACCGGTTGCGTCGTTCTTGCACCGCACCTGAATGGCCTCACTAAAAAGTCACTGGGCTTGCCCGCTTGGGCGGATGCTACCGAGCGTCAGCGTCGGGACGGCATGTGCTGGAAACTCGAGAACGAGGCCTACAACGACGGCGTCGCCTTTAAAATCACCTGCCGCGACGCCTCGGGCATCATCATCACGGTCATCTCAGACAACTATTTCGGCTACTGCAAAAAAGAGGTCAAAACCCAGCTCTCTTTTTCTGCGAATCTCCTCGGCAACGCGGAAGAAGAACACGCTGGAGGTGCGCTTGCTTTCCCGAGCTACGACTTGGGCGAAGAGTTCCAGCTCTCAGTCTTGAATCCGGTCGTGAACCACGACTTTCAAGACGCAATCCAGTTGCTCGGGGCGCGCGCCGACTTGCAGCCCGGTGGATGGGCGCGAGATCGCGAGTATTCGAATATTTACTACGTCCCATCGGACGCGCGTTTCGACTTGCGCAGTCAACGGATCGTTTGGGGGCCGGTTGAGGCGCCGGTGCATAGCCTGAAGCTTCTTCCGGACGTCACTTACCTGCTGCCCTCCGGCTACAAAGTTGAGATGGTTCGCTCCGGGTCCGTCGGCCACTGGCGCCTGCGCGGCACTACCGCGGAGGGCCTTCTCTGCCACAAGCCGTGCACCGTCTCCGGTGGCGGAAAATCCGAGATATCCAAGTCCATTGCCGACGCCACGTTCTCGGGTCCGGTCTTCGTCTCGGAGGCCGCGAAGGATCTCGAACTTGTCGAGGCCATCCTTCACCGCGACTACACCACCCGCTATCGCGACCCCTCGCGCAACAAGGCCGCGGGCAAGAGCCGCCCCCTCCTTTCCCCCGAACGATCCCTCGGGTCGGTCGTGAAACTGCTCTCCCGCAGCTCGGACTACTCCGACGAGTTTAATGTCTGGCTCGGCACCATCCCTCGCTACGTCCGCGACCTGGTCCTTCTCGTCAAACGTCTCCATCGCGCCGAGTGGGGAACCGATTGGCGCCGTCATTTTTCGGTGGATACGATCAACGGCCGCCCCGGAAACGAGCTAAAATACCACGGCGTGCGCTCCACCACCCAGTTCCTCCGGATCGGATACACCCCGGAGGGCGGCTGGCGCACCTTCTCCCTTCGCGCCGACTTCATGCCGGCGGTAAAGATACAGGCCGAGGACGATATTACGGCGTCCGCCGTTGCACCCGGCCGCGTGGTCAAAGGCCTTCCCGAGCCCGAACGCGGAGCCGCCTCGGTTAAAATCGTTCACAATTGCGAGACCCGCCTCTTCCAGCGCCCCGATGATGCCATCATCCGTGGATACGATAAACACGCCGAGCGCGATTTTTCAGGCACAGGCAGTTTCTTCTCCAACTACGAGCCGCTCTCTGCCGCCGTCGCTGCGGAAATTATGGACGACACTGTGGGCTTCGACGCCTACACCGAGCCGGTTAAAAACCTCTTCCGTGACTTTGCGTCCAACCCGCGCGCATCGTTCCTGGTCACCCCTTCGCACCCGAGAATCGTAGACGGAAAACCCACCAAGAACCCGCGCTACCTCCAAGTGCGTCCCGATCTGCTTGATCCTCGCGCCACTACCCTCGCCCAGATCGGCGCCCGGCTCTACCGTCGCATCCCCGCCGACGCCCCGGTCGTCTTTCCGGTCGGCGCCGTGCTCATGGGACGCCGGCAGAATCCGCCAGAAAAGGGCGTGCGTCCCCTCGCCGTGTTCAGCCCCAGTCATTATCAGGACCTGCCCGAGGCCTTCATGGACCTCATTGACAGCCTCACCGGCAAATCTCCCTCCACTACCGGCGCGGGGTCGGAGGGTGCCCTCACGAAGGGTCCCTTCAATTCCCTTCCCCCGATCTACGATCTAAACGCCGCGCTGGTGTCTTTTATCATCACAGATCTGCCGGCCTTCTCCACCGCCGCTGGCTGGGTCGGCCCCAAGCTCCGCGTGGACCACGACGTTTCCCTGCTCGTGCCCGAGATTTGGTGCCGTATGTCCCGCACGGAGCGCGACCCAAAATTCCTCATCGCCCACGGCTATCTGGAGCGCTGCACCGACCTTGTCCACGAGGGGAAGCCCGTGCTTTCCTCCCGCCTCGGCTGGCGCATCACCGAACGTTTTGTTCAAACCTTCTTTGGCCGCGTGCTGAGCAATCCCTCGACTGTCTTCGACGAGGAACTGCTCCGTCCCGAACTTCAAGGCGCCGACATTTTCGCCGATGGCATGGACAACATCGTCGCCGCGATGCGAGATGCCGCCGCCAACTATTTCTCCGACGGCTCAATTGACCAGGCCTGCCCTCCTCTTCGCGCCCTGCTTCACATCATGCGCGATGGCATCTGGCAGGGATACGGCGCCGAGGCCCCTGAGTTCCGCCGGCTCTTCGATCGCGAAGAGATGCTCAAGAGCGATTGGTATCTGGCCCGCCTTGAAGCCAAGCGCCAGATCGACGCCGCCTCCTGGGATGCGCACGCCCGCTACTTGGAGAAGTTTCTCCGTCGCGCCAACTACGCCGACGTCGCGTTGCAGCTTAATATCAAAGGTCGCCTTGATCGCGTATTGGCGAACATGCACGCAGCCAACGACCCCGGCTACGCGCAGACGCTTTTCGGCACGCTCGGCGGCGAACCCGCGGTCGCCCCGTCCATCGTCAAGGCGAACAAAATCAAATCCTGAATCGCTTCACGTTCGCATTCGGCAGTCGCCCGAGACCTAGTCCTGCCATCCGGTTCAGGGGGAGTTCCCGCCCCCCAAACCGTGCGCCCACCCGCCGCCGCGCTTGACGATTTCGTAACGTGCGCGCTTCCTCTCGCACCATGGAAACCTCTCCGGCTCCCTCCGCTGTTAAATACAAACGCATCATCTTAAAATTAAGCGGCGAGGTGCTGCGCGGACAATCCAGCGAACCCATTGATTCCGGTGTTCTCAGCCGCATGTGTTCGCAAGTGAAGGAAATCCACGAGATGGGCGTCGAGGTCTGTGTCGTGATCGGCGGCGGCAATATTTTCCGTGGCCTGCAAGGGGAACAACGCGGCGTGGATCGCACCACCGGCGATTACATGGGCATGCTCGCCACCGTCATCAACGCTCTCGCCATCATGGACGGTTTGGAAAAAATGGACGTCTCTACCCGCGTTCAATCTGCCATTCCCATGAATCAGGTGGCCGAGCCTTTCATCCTCCGCCGCGCCATTCGCCACCTCGAAAAGGGTCGTGTCGTCATCTTCGCCGCCGGCACCGGCAACCCCTACTTCTCCACCGACACCACCGCTGCGCTTCGCGCCTCGGAGATTGGCGCCCAGGTCATCATGAAAGCCACCAAGGTGGACGGGATTTACGACAAGGACCCGAAGAAGTTCCCCGATGCCATTAAATACGAGTCACTCACCTTCGTCGACTGCCTTCGCCAGCGCCTCAACGTGATGGACTCCACCGCCTTCTCTCTTTGCCTCGATAACAACGTGCCCATCCTTGTTTTCGATCTCAACGATCCCCACGCCATCCGCAAAGCCGCCCTCGGCGAGAAAGTTGGCACCCTCGTGCATAGCTGATTTCAGCCCGCGCCATCTCGCCCCGACACCGCTTCCAGCTCACCCATTTCCGCCATGTCATCTCCCTTCATCTCCGACGCCCAAGCCCGCATGAAAAAAGCCGTGGACCATACCCTCCACGAGTTTTCCAATATCCACACCGGCAAAGCCAGCCCGTCCATGGTTGAGGGCATCATGGTCGAGGCCTACGGGGCCATGTCTCGCATCAAAGACTGCGCCGCGATCAGCACGCCCGATCCGCGCATGATTCTCATCACCCCTTGGGATCGCAGCCTCACTCAGGCTATCGCCAAAGGCATTCAGATCGCCAACCTCGGCTTCAATCCGTCTGTTGACGGTCAGGTCGTCCGCGTGCCCCTCGCCGATATGTCCCGCGAGCGCCGCCAGGAGTTTGTAAAGGTCGCCCAGCGTCTGGCCGAGGAAGGTCGCGTTCACGTCCGCAACGTCCGTCGCGATGTATTGGAGGCGGTCAAGAAGGCCAAACTTCCCGAGGACGACGCCAAGCGCACCGAGAAGGACATCCAGACTCTCACCGACAAGTCCATTGAGGACATAAACAAGCACCTCGCCTCGAAAGAAAAAGATCTGCTAACGGTCGGCTGATCAAGCCCGCGCCCTCCCCCGCTGTGCCCGCCCAGGCCTCCATCCCCGCCTCCCGCCGGATCGTCGTCAAACTCGGCACCGGCGTCCTCACCCACGGTATTGGCGAACTCAATACCGATCGTATCGCCGCTCTCGCGGCCGGAATCGCCGCGCTGCGGCGTGCGGGCACCGAGGTCATCGTTGTTTCGTCTGGCGCCGTCGGCCTCGGCATGGGTCGCCTTGGCCTTAAGAAAAAACCCGCCGACGTATCCCGTAAACAGGCCTGTGCCGCCATCGGCCAGTCCCTGCTCATGCAGACCTGGCAGGCCGCCTTTGCCCCCCAAAAGGCCACGGTCGCCCAGGTTCTGCTCACTCACGAAGACCTTCGCTCCCGCGCCCGTCACCTCGGCGTGAAGGACTGCCTCGAAGAGCTCCTTAGCTACGGCGTCATCCCGATTATCAACGAAAACGACACCGTCTCCGCCGCCGAGATCAAGTTTGGCGACAACGACACTCTCTCCGCCCTCGTTGCCGGTCTCGTCGGCGCGCAGCACCTCGTCATTCTCTCCACCGCGCCGGGCCTGATTGATCTGAAGGGCACGGGGAGGATCCTTCCGGTTATCGAGAAAATCACCCCCGAGGTCGAAGCCATGGCTGGGGGCACCACCGACATTACTGCCACCGGCGGCATGATTTCAAAAATCACCGCCGCCAAGATCGCGCTCCGCGCTGGTTGCGGCGTCTTCATCGCCAGCGGTGCCGAGCCCGACATCCTCGCCCGCCTCTTCTCCGGCGATAACCCCGGCACCTACTTCGTTCCGGCGGGCGTCCCGCTGGAGTCTAAGAAGCGCTGGATCGCCCATTACCAGCGCCCGGCCGGCAGCATCCTGATCAACGAATGCGCCGTCCCCGTGCTGCGCGATCAGGGACGCAGCCTGCTCGCCGTCGGCGTGACCGGCGTGCGGGGTCGTTTTGTCGCTGGTGACATTGTTAACATCATCGGCCCCGGCGATGCCCTCATCGCCCGCGGCGAAAGCACCTTCGATGACACCGATGTAGCGCGTATCGCCGGGATGCCCAGCGAAAGGGTAAAACCGCTTTTCCCTGCTCGTAAACACCTCGAAGTCATCCATCGCGATAACCTTGCGGTGTTGTAGGGCTGCTCGATCCGAGCGTTGGCATCGCTTAGCGCGTTTTGATTACCTTCAACGTAAATGCTGGCGCGCAGGGATCGGATGGGCGGGCCGTGGCCCCCGTCGTTCACTACTTCGACGCGGCGTGCCCAGCGGTCGCGCCATCCCTCAAGCGCCGCACTATCCGGGCGCTTCGGGCACAAAAAACGCCCGACCTCTTTCGAGGGCGGGCGCTGGTTAACGCGAAGGGCGTGCCGGCGAAGGCAGGTGCTTACTTCTTGTCGGAAACGGCATCGAGGATGTCGCCGAGGTTCATCATATCGCTGGAGCTGTCGCGGTTGAGCGCCTCGAAAGAAGCGGTCTCGGCGGCGAGCTGGTCGGTGCTGTAGTTGGCAGCCTTGATGGAGAGGCCGAGGCGGCGCTCTTCGCGGTCGATCTTGACCACGCGGGCGGTGACTTCCTGACCGGGCTTGACGTGATCTTTGACCTTCTCGATACGTTCCTCGCTGATTTGCGAGATGTGCACGAGACCATCAATGCCGTCCTTCAACTCGAGGAAGGCGCCGAAGGTCGTGATCTTGCTCACGGTGCCCTTGACGACGTCGCCAATCTTGAAGTGCGAATCTATGTCCGACCAGGGATCTTCGGCGAGCTGCTTCATGCCGAGGCTGATGCGCTGCTGGGAAGGATCCACGTCGAGAACGATAGCGTCCACTTCGTCGCCCTTCTTGAGGAACTCGGACGGGTGGTTGACCTTGCGATTCCAGGTCATGTCGGAGACGTGCACCATACCGTCAATACCCTCTTCGAGTTCGATGAAGGCGCCGTAGGTGGTCATATTGCGCACCTTACCGCGGACGCGGGCGCCCATTGGGTAGTTGTGGCGAACCATGTCCCACGGATTGGCCTCAAGCTGGCGGATGCCGAGCGAGATCTTCTGGTCGTCCTTCTGGATACCCAGAACCACGGCGTCCAGTTCCTGACCGACCTTGAGGACCTCGGAGGGCTTGGTGATGCGTTTGGTCCAGGACATCTCGGTGATGTGGACGAGGCCTTCGACACCGGGCTCGATCTCGAGGAACGCGCCGTAGGGAACGAGGTTGACGACTTTGCCGTGAACCTTGGTGCCGACGGGGAACTTGTGCTCGATCTCGTCCCAAGGATTCTTGGTGGTCTGCTTGAGACCGAGGGAGACGCGCTCTTTCTCGCGATTGACCTCGATGATCATGACCTGGATCTCTTCGCCTTGCTTGAGGAGGTCGGCTGGATGCGCGATGCGACCCCAGCTCATGTCGGTGATGTGGAGCAGGCCATCCATGCCGTCGAGGTCGATGAACGCACCGAAATCGGTGATGTTCTTGACGATACCCTTGCGGACCTGGCCGGGCTGAATGCTCTCGAGGAGGAGACGACGCTTGTCGCCGCGCTGCTGCTCGATGAGCTCGCGGCGGGAGAGGACGACGTTCTTGCGGAGCTGGTCGATCTTGATGACCTTGAAATCGTAGGTCTGACCGACGTATTGATCGAGGTTTTTGGGTGGCTGGATGTCCACGTGCGAGGCCGGTATGAAGGCATCGACACCGATGGAGATGATGAGGCCGCCCTTGACCTTCGCTTTGACGCGACCGGTGGCGATGGAGCCCTCGGGGAACCTGGTGAGAATATTATCCCAGTTTTTCTTCTGCTCGGCCTTGTCGAAAGAAAGGATCGGCGAGCCGTCCTTGGTCTCGAGCTTCTCGATGAGAACCTCGATGGTGGAACCGATCTGGAGATCACCGATGTCGATGAACTCACTGGCGGGGATGATGCCTTCGGATTTACCGCCGATATCAACGGCGACTTCGTTCTGGCGGATTTCGGTGATGACACCGGATACGATCTTACCCTCAGCAAGCTGGCTGATGCCAGACTCTGCGAGGAGTTGTTGCATGATAGAACTCATGTGCGTGTGGGACTAGGGGCCTGGCGTCGTTTCGCTCCGAGAACGTCACCTGCCCGTAAACGATCCTTGCGGATCGCGGGTTGATGGTTGACTGACGTTGAAAGGCCGATGGGAGCGTCGCGACGAACACCGGCCGGACCAAAGAAAATGTCGCGAACGGTGAGAGTCGCCCGCCACTCCGCGCCGCCGCAAGAGTAAACTTAAGTGTAATCGGGTTTCATGCCACCGGTCCGCCGCGACGCTTTTCGGGATTAGGCCGACTGGCTGCCGGAGAAATAATCCCGCACCGATTCGGCCACCGATGCGCGCGGCACCTCGTGTTCGCTGCGGTCGGTGAGGTCGCGGATTTTGACTACACCGCGGGCGAGTTCCTCGCTGCCATAGATTAACGCAAGCTTCGCGCCGGAGTCGGCCGCGGCTTTGAACTGTTTGCCAAAGCTCACCTCCTTGAGCGGATACTCGACGCGGTAACCGCCCGCTCGAAGGGCGCGAATATCGGCAAACGCCGACGCCCGCTCGGCCTCGCCGCCGATTACGGTGAAGATATCCGCTGTAGGCCCAAACGCGGGCATCAGACCGCGTTGTTCGAGCAAGAGCCCCATGGTCACATCGCCGATCGCAAAACCCACGGCTGGAAAATCGGGCCCGCCGAGCTTTGCCACGAGGTCGTCGTAGCGGCCGCCGCCCGCGATCGCCCGCAGCTCACCTTTGCGATCAAAGGCCTCAAAAACGAAACCCGTGTAGTAAGCCAGGCCGCGCACCACGCCGAAGTCCACTTCCACAAACTCCGCGAGGCCCATTGCGGAGAGGCCGCTGAGGAGCTTCCGCCAGTCGGCCAGACGCGCGATCATGGCCTCGCCCCCGAGCGGGGAGAGAACCGCTTCCAGGGCGGCGAGGCTGTTGATGCCGAGGAACGCGAGCACCTTCGCCTTCACGGCGCCGGATAACTCGCCGTAGGTCTTGGCGTAATCGGCAAACGCGGCGTCGCCGATCTTTTCGAATTTATCCACCGCGCCGAGGATGGCCTTGGTCTGACCTTCATCCAGGCCTAGCGAAGCGAGATAATGGAGCCATAAAGTCCGGTCACTCAGGCGGACATAAAAATCCTCCGGCCCGAGACCGAAGCCGGCGATGGACTGAACGAGAAGCCCGATCAACTCGATCTCCGCCTCGGGTCCGGGTTCGCCGAAAATATCACAGTTAAACTGGAAAAACGCCCGCTCGCGCCCCTTTTGCGCCCGCTCGTAACGGTAAAATTCGCCGATGCTGCACCATTTGACCGGCCGCTTCAACGCGTTCGCCTTCGCTCCGACCAGACGGCACACCGTGGGCGTCATTTCGGGACGCAGCGCCACCTCGCGGCCGCCCTTGTCCGTAAATGCAAAGAGCTGGGCCTCAATCTCGTCGCCCGATTTTCGCTTGTAGAGCTCAAGCGGCTCCAGCACGGGCGCGTCGTATTCGGAGAAACCATACGCATGAGCCGCCCTGCGCCAACCCCGGAAAATATGACTGCGGCGCGCGAACGCCTCGGGATAGAACTCGCGAAAACCGGGCAGGGATTGGAATTGGGCCATGTTGGGAAAGGGATGGGATTTTGGAAGCGGGAAACCGCCGAACTTGGCTGGTTTCGAGGCCTGCGCGCGACTGCAAAAACAAAAAAGACCGGCTGGCCTCAGGCCAACCGGTCTTTGCCGACAATACGGAATCGTTTTCCGCTCAGCCGCGAATTTTAGAGCTGACTAATATCCAGCTTCTTGAGCATCTGCTTCAGGATCTTGCCGGACTTGAATTTAACAACGGCACGCTCGGGGATGACGACTTTGTTCAAGGGCTTGTTGGGATTACGGCCGATGCGGGACTTGCGTTTCTGGACCTCCAGCACGCCGAAGTTACGGAGTTCGACGTTACGCCCTTCGGACAGGGCGCGCATCACGATGTCGAGGGTCATCTGCACCGTGTTGACGATTTCCTTTTGGGAAAAGCCGGTCTTTTCATAGATTTCGAGGACAATTTCGCGTTTTGTGAGGTTAGCGGGCATATAATATTTGGTTTGTAGTTTGGGCTGACGTGAAAAATATTCTCGTTCAACTAATTCATTTAGGGGTGATTAACGCAATTACGGGTCTAGGTAATCTACACACAATCGCAAGAATTAATTTACGCGCAGAACGCATAAGTCATACCGTGTGCCAAGCGGTCGAAAGGTTGAGGTGGATACCCGGTTGGCCAGCCGAGCCGAATGCAGGCAGGCGTGGCGGGAAGCCGCGGCTCAAACCCTGCTCTGTAATCGGCCGTTAGTCTTAGCCTCCGGGCTTGCTCTCCACGCGCCAGCGCCAGCTATCCGGTTCGGCCCACTGGCCGACGCTGAGGATGAGGTCTACCACCTCGCCGACCTTATACTCAGCGGTTTCGGTGCGCAGCATCCTGAATCCCCAATGGGGCGCGCGGCCGGCATCCAGCGGACTTGAGCTGAGGCTGAGCCCCGCTGCCGTGCTGGCACGAAAAAACACTGCAAACGCGTCCAGCCGCCCGGCTTTGACCACGTTGCGCGTGATCCGTATCTCCTTCGCCAGATCGGCCGCCTGAAGGGTTTGCAGATCGAAGGTCAGCGCCGGCTCTGCCGCGCCAAGAAAATGATCCACCACGCCGAGGTCGCAGCTGGTGTGCCGGTAGTATCCGGAATCTTGCGGGCGGCTGCGGTCGAGGCAGGCGTAGTCGTAGCCATGCACCTTAAGCTCCCAAATAAAAGGGATGCGCCTCCGGTCGTCGATCTGCACCGGCTCGCAGTAAAACTCAAAACGGCTAGGCACAATGAGTCCGCCTGGTTTGAGCAAGCGATCGCGCAGATCGAGCACGTTGGGCACCATCGCCTCGTCGAAGAGGTAGTCACCCATTTGCTCATGGAGGATTACGTCCACTTTTTCCGCCAAGGTGAAGTTTTTGCTATGCGTCGAAACGAACTCCACTGTCTCTATGTTATTTGCGGTCGCGAGGCGTTGGGCGTGTTTGAGGATGCCCGAATGGTCTATCGCGTAAATCTTGGCGGCGCCGCGCCGGGCGGCGAAAGCGGCCAGGATGCCGGTGCCAGTGCCGAGATCTATTACCCGGTCGCCGGGACGCACAAGCTGGCTGATGGCGGCGTGGTAAAAGTCCATACGCGGACGGTCAGCCAACATCTTCTCCTGCTCACCAAATCCGGCAAAGTAGTGCAGATTAAACTCACGGTAGTTCGCCTCCACCGCGTCATCGTCGCGCGGCGGATAAAACCAGCCGGCGAGTTTCGGCTGTTCGTGAAGCCAGTCCCCGCAATGCCTGAGCCCGCGTCTCAGAGCGGAAAAAAAACCGACGCTGATACGCTGGAGAGAAGAGATAGGCATGGAATAGCCGCGTCGCGTGGCGAAGAAGGAGGGGAGACGGTGGGCGCTGTCGCGCCAAACGCAACGACCGAGGCAAGGATGGCGGAAAGGTCCAGACAGATAATGTCCCATCTCGGTGCGAAGAAGCAGGGGAAGCAGAAGCGAAGCTCTGGGGCGAGATGAGGAGCCTGAACGGGCGCATCCTTCCCGTCTGCGTTTTGCGGAAGATGAAGGCATCAAGCCTGCGCTTCATGACGAACCCGGAGAGGAGCTCTGGGCTATAGCTTTAGTTTGGCGCGGAGGTAGGGAGCGGTGGGGGAATTCTTTTGCTTAAGAAGGCCGGCGATGGGTCCTTGGTAAAGAAGATCGCCGCCGTCGGGGCCGCCAACGGGGCCTAGCTCTAGTATCCAGTCGGCTTCCGCCAGGAGATCCAAGTGGTGCTCGATCACGATCACGGTGTGCCCTTGATCCACCAAGGATTGGAGAACGTGGATCAACTTTTCGCAGTCGCTTAGATGCAGGCCGATGGTTGGCTCTTCAAGGATGTAGAGGTTCTGGAAGCCGATGTTTCGGCTGCGTTCGCGGTAACTTGCGAGACCGTGGGTAAGCTCGGTCACAAGTTTGAGCCGCTGGGCTTCGCCGCCGGAGAGCGTTGGTGAACTTTGGCCGAGCGTAAGGTAGCCGAGGCCGCAGTCGCACATGAGTTGGCACACCTGGCTGAGCTGGCTGTGAAAATCAAAGTAGGACACCGCCTCCTCGAAGGTGAGCTGGAGGACTTGCCCGATGCTTTTCCCTTTCCAAGTGAGGTCGGCGAGCTCGGGCGCGTAGCGGGTGCCGCGGCAGTCGTCGCAAGGAAGATAACTGTCAGGCATAAATGCCATCTCGAGCTTGATACGCCCGGCGCCGGAACAGGTTTCGCAGCGGCCGCCCGCGGTATTGAAGGAAAAGCGTCCGGCGGTGTAGCCGCGAATCTTGGCCTCGGGGATACCGGCGAAGAAAGTGCGAATGAGGTCGAAGACGCCGAGGTAGGTGGCGGGAGTGGAGCGCGGGGTTTTGCCGATGGGGGATTGGTCTACCTCGATCACTTGTTTAAAAACCTGAGCGCCGCTGAGGTTTTCAAACGGAAGACCTGAGGGCCGAGACTTGAGGCCTGAGGGGATGGAGTCGGAGGCATGGCCGGTGGCGTTGGCGTAGGCTTTGCCGGTGAGTTTGGCGGCTTTGGTTTTGATCGCGTGGGTGACGGCCGGGTAAAGCAGGTCGCGGAAAAGGGTGGATTTGCCGGCACCGCTGGGGCCGCAGACCATCGTGAGGCGGCCGAGGGGGATGCGGACGTCGAAGTTTTTGAGGTTTCGGAGGGAGGCACCGGTAAGGGTGAGGAAAGCGGTGTCGCCTTTGGGCGGTAGCTTGCTTGCAAACGAAGTCTTGGCGGTGCGGGTGGCGCCGGAATCGCGAGCAAGCTTGCTCTCACGGAGACCGGCGGTGCGGTATTCTCCGCGCAGCGGGTGTCGAATACCGCGCGTGAGATACTGGCCTGTAAGTGATTTCTCGATACTTTTGACTTCGGCGGGCGTTCCCTCAGCGAGGATTTCGCCGCCGTGGATGCCGGCGGCGGGGCCGAGGTCGATCAAGCGGTCGCAACGCTCCATCAGCTCATCGTCATGCTCAACGACGAGGAGGGTGTTTCCTTTGTCGCGCAGGGATTGAAGCGTCTCGATGAGGCGGTCGTTGTCGCGGGCGTGAAGGCCGATGGAGGGCTCGTCGAGGACGTAGAGCACGCCAGCGAGGTTGGTGCCGAGCTGGGCGGCGAGGCGGATGCGCTGGGCTTCACCGCCGCTGAGGGTGTCGGTCGGACGATCGAGACTGAGGTAGCCGAGGCCGACGTGGTCAAGGAAGCGGAGCCGCTCGCGGATCTGCGGGATGATGTCCTGCACAATGGCGCGGCCCCGCCCGTCGAGGACGAGGCGGTCGAGGGTCGCGATGAGATCGGCGGGAGTGAGGGCGAGAAGGGCGGGAAGGGAAAGCGGGGCGTGTTTGCCGGTAAAGTGGAGTTTTACCGCGCAGGGAATGCGGGCGAGGCGCTGGCCGTGACATTCGGGGCAATGCGTGCCTGCGTCAGCCATGTCGTCCTCGGAATCTATGCCAAAGGCGCGGAGGCGGGCGGCGGGATCATCGTCGTTCTTGGCGTCCTCGTCGGGGATGAGCATCCAAGGGAAAACGCGGCCATGGCCGCGGCAGGTGGGACACCAGCCGCGCGGGGAGTTGTGCGAGAAATGCTTGGGGTCGAGCTCGGGGAAGCTCTCGCCGGAGTCGGCGTCGGTGCGGGTGGTGGAGAACCAGGAAAGCACGGTGCCCTTCTCGGTGAGAAGGAAGCAGGCGCCCTGGCCGAGTTTGAGGGCTTGATCGAGCTCGTCCTGCTTCGCCGGGGACTTGGCGAGTGAGGAGGATTTGGTGGAGGCTGGGAATTTTAAGTCTGCGACGACGACCTCGACATCGTGTTCGGAGTAGCGGTCGAGTTTTACGAAGGCGGAGACGGGGAAGACACGGCCGTCGGCGCGCATGAGTTCGTAGCCGTGGTCCTCAATCCAGGTCGCGATGGGCTGGTGGTGGCCCTTGCGTCCGCGAATGAGCGGGGCGCAGAGGTAGAGGTGGCGGGCTTTCGTCGCGGCGGGGGTGGCGAGTATTTTGGCGAGGAGGCGCTTGAGCTGCGCGGGGGAAAGCGGCTCAACGGGTTTGTCGGTGTCGGGGTGATGCTGAATGCCGAGCCGGGCGTAGAGGAGGCGGAGATATTGGGCGACCTCGGTGATGGTGGCGACGGTGCTCTTGCGGGAGCCTCGGGTGATGCGTTGCTCAATGGCGACGGTGGGCGGGATGCCGGTGAGGCGGTCAATGGCGGGACGAGGCATTTGCTCCACAAACTGGCGCGCGTAGGAGCTCATGGAGTCCATGAAACGACGCTGTCCCTCGGCGAAGATGATGTCGAAGGCGAGGGTGCTCTTGCCCGAGCCGGAGACGCCGGTGACGACGTTGAGCTGCCGGTGCGGGATGGAGAGGGATATATTTTTGAGGTTGTTCTCGCGGGCGCCCTCGAGCCGCAGACAACTCTGCGGCGGAGGACTGAATGCTAAAACCTGGGACCTGAGCTTGGATTCGGCGGCGAGGAGATCGGCGCTGGTGTCGTGGACGGGGAGGAGAGCTTCGAAGAGGTAGGGAGCGGTAGCGGTCTGGGTGCGGGCGACCTGTTCGGGCGTGCCCTCCGCGACGATGCGCCCGCCGCCGGAGCCGGCGTCGGGGCCGACCTCGATGAGCCAGTCGGCGGATTTAAGGACATCGAGATTGTGCTCGATGACGATGAGGCTGTGGCCGCGATTCACGAGGGCCTGGAGGACGATGAGCAGGCGGGCAACGTCGTGGCGGTGGAGGCCGGTAGTGGGCTCGTCGAGGAGGAGCAATGCTCCTGCTGGAATTTGAGATTTGAGATCTGAGATTTGAGATACCGATGCGCTCGGCGAGTCGGTGTATCCGGTGAGGTATTTGACGAGTTTGAGGCGTTGGGCTTCGCCGCCGCTGAGGGTATTTAAAGGCTGGCCGAGGGTGAGGTAGCCGAGGCCGACCTCGTCAAGCACGGCGAGGCGGGCGCGGATGGCGGGCTGGGGAGCGAAGTGGACGAGGGCGTCGGAGACAGAGGTGTTAAGGAGGTCCGAAATGGATTTTTCCTGGTGGTTGATCGCGAGAACCTCGGGCTTGAAGCGGCGGCCTTCGCAGACGGGGCAAGGGACGTAGACGTCGGAGAGAAACTGCATCTCCACCTTTTCGTAGCCGAGGCCCTGACAGTGGTCGCAGCGGCCGTCGCCGGCGTTGAAGGAGAAGGAAGACGAACTGAATCCGGCAGCCTGAGCGGCGGGGGTCTTTGCGTACAGATCGCGAATGAGGTCCCAGGCTTCGGTGTAAAGTGCGGGGTTGGAGCGCGGGGTGCGGGAAAGGGCCGACTGGTCAACCAATACGATTTCGGTAAAAAGCTCGTCGCCGGTTATTGAGGCGATTTGAGCGGCGTCCTCGGTGAGTTGGCGGCGTTTGGCGAGCAGGCCCTGGTGGATCACCTTTTCGAGAAGGGTGGATTTGCCGGAGCCGGAAACGCCTGAGACAGCGACGAAACGGTGAAGGGGGAGCGAGAGGGTGATGTTGGCGATGTTATGCTTTGTGACACCGTTGAACGTGAGGCGCGGGTGCGCAACGGGGACGGGGCGGCGGGCGGAGGGAGCGGTGATGGATTTGCGGCCGGAAAGGTAGGCGCCGGTGAGAGAAGCGTGGTCGCGGAGAAGGGCGGGAATCTCGCCTTGGAAGACGAGGTGGCCGCCCTTGGCGCCGGGAACGGGACCGATCTCGAGGACGTGGTCTGCTGCGCGGATCATGGACTCGTCGTGCTCGACGACGACGACGGTGTTACCAGTGTCAACGAGGGTGCGAATGATGCCGATGAGGCGATCAATATCGCGCGGGTGCAATCCGACGGAAGGCTCATCGAGGACGAAGAGGGTATCTATGAGCGACGTGCCGAGACAGGACGTGAGGCCGACGCGCATGGTCTCACCGCCGGAGAGAGTTTTGCTGGTGCGGTTGAGGGTGAGGTAACCCAGGCCGACTTGGGTCAGATAACGCAGGCGGGTTAAAATAGAATCGAGTGAAAGCGAGGCGGAGCGGGAGTCAGAGACCACGGAATCGCGCGGAAGCTCGCTCCTCAGTGAGCCAACGAGATCGAGGAGGTCGGCGACCGGGAGTTGGTAGAGTTCGGGGAGGGTTTTGCCGCGCCATTTCCAGCAGAGGGCGTCGGGTTGAAGGCGGGAACCGGCGCAATCGGGGCAGGGATTATAGGAACGGAAACGGGAGAGAAAGACGCGGACGTGGGTTTTGTAGGTGCTTTTTTCGAGCCAGCTAAAGAAGCCCTTGAGGCCATACCAGGCGTGGGGCCATTCGCGGCCAGCCTTTCCGTAGTCGGGCTCGCCCTCGAGAACGAGTTTTTGGTGGGCGGGCGAGAGATCGGCAAACGGAACGTTGACCGGAAGGCCGACCTTTTTGGCGAAACGAATGAGGTCTTTTAGGGATTCGCCGTAGGTTTCTCCCTGCCACGCCTTGATCGCGCCGTCGGCAATGGAAAGAGAGCGGTCGGGGATGGCGAGATTAGTGTCAATTTCGATGATACGTCCGAAGCCACGGCAGCGCGGGCAGGCGCCAAGCGGGGAATTGAAGGAGAACAGCGCGGGGGTGGCGGCGCGGAAGGTGCGGCCGGTCTCGGGAGAGTGCAGGCCGCGGGAAAAGTGCCCTGCGGGGATTAGATCGAGTTGAGGAGATGAAGATGAATGCGATCCGCTGGCGGGAGGGGCAAAGAGGTGGAGTTCGCCGCGGCCAAAGTGAAGCGCTTGTTCGGCGGCCTCGAGAAAACGGATGCGGGAGTCGGGATTTAGGGTAATCCGGTCCTGCGCGACGAACAGGTGGGTGGTGGCGGCAAGCGGGGCGAGGTCGGCGATGAGATCGTCTATGCGGTGGGCGGACGCACTCGGGCGATGGTTCGAGCCCTCGGGAGACGAAATCAGAGCGCGGACGTAGGACTGGCCCTTTAGGCTGGTAAGGATTTCAGGCCAGGTGAGGTTGGCGGGGCGGGAGATTTTGAAGGCGACGACTACGGTTTCGCCAGCCCGGGTGGCGCGGACCTTTTCCCATATTGTGGCAGGAGTGTCGTCCTCGACGGGTTTGCCGGTGGCAGGATCGAAGCAGGTGGCGACGTGACTGAACCAGACCTTAAAGTAGTCGGTCAGCTCGGTCATGGTGCCGACGGTGGATCGGGAGGTTTTGACCGTGTTGGTCTGCTCGATGGCGATAGACGGGCGGATATTCTCAATGGAGTCCACCTTGGGCTTGTCGAGGAGGTCGAGGAACTGGCGGGTATACGCGGAGAACGTCTCGACGTAGCGGCGCTGGCCCTCGGCGTGGAGGGTATCGAAAACGAGTGAACTCTTACCCGCGCCGCTGGGACCGGTGACGACAATGTAGCGTCCGAGGGGAAGATCGAGGTCGAAGCCCTTCAAGTTGTTCTGGCGCACTCCGCGCAGGCGGATGCATTCGGCCTGCTTTGCCGAGGCTCCGCCGGCCAAGGGCGCGTTGGGGCGAATAGGCGACGGAGCGCTTGACGAGGCGGGATAGGGGGAAGTTGAACGAGCCACGCGGGCACGAAGTCCATGCCGAGGCGGAAGGCAAATACACAGCGGCGAGGTTTTTCGTTGCGGGTCGGCGCCACGGGCGAAAAGTGCGCGGGATGAAAAATAAGTTCGTTGCTCTGCTGGTGCGCTGGCTCGTGGTGGCGCTCGGCGTAACGCTGGCGACCAAGATCGTGGACGGCATTGCGTGCGATGATGGTACGACGCTTATGATCGTGGTGGTTTTGTTGAGCTTTTTTAACGCGGTGGTGCGGCCGATTCTGGTTTTATTTACCCTGCCCTTTATCCTTCTTACCATGGGCCTGGGTCTGGTGGTCATAAACGCGCTGCTCTTCATGTTAGTGGGGCGTTTGGTGGACGGCTTTCACGTCGCTGGATTTTGGCCGGCGCTGTGGGGCGCACTAATCGTTGGGGTGACTAATATCATCATGGCGGCGTTTATCGGTAAGCCTCCCGGAGCAGGCGGCGGCTCGGCTGGCGGCGGGGACAACACTAACGAAAGCGGCCGCATTGGGAAGGCGCGCAAGCCGGCCGCTGACGTGATTGACGTTTGATGCTTTGGCCGGCGGCGGCGCTGGAAACCGTTTTCACCTTGCGGGAGAAAAACCTGCGGGTGAACCTTTGCCTTTCTCTAATTTAGGACCCCTTTTCTGATCTTATCATGGCTGACTCTACTACGGACTACGACCTCATCGTTATTGGCGGCGGGCCTGCTGGCTACGCGAGCGCGATTCGCGCCGGACAACTGGGCAAAAAAGTGGCCTGTATCGAAATGGAACGCGCCGGCGGCATTTGTTTAAACTGGGGCTGCATTCCCACCAAAGCACTGCTCAAGAGCGCCGAGCTCTACCAGAAGATCAAAAAAGCCGACACCATGGGGCTGATCGTCAAGGAGGTCTCTTTCGACTTCGCGACCATCATGCTGCGCTCGCGCGACGTCGCCAAACAGATGGCCAAGGGCATCGAGTTTCTCTTCCGCAAGAACAAGGTCGATTACATCGTCGGCCACGCCCACGTGCCCGCCGCCGGCATGGTCGAGATCACCGCCGGGGATAAAAAAGGCTCCTTTCTCAAGGCAAAACGCATCCTCATCGCCACCGGTTGCAAGATGCGCCGCATCCCGGGTCTCGAGTATGATGGAGTCCGCGTGATGACGTCGCGCGAGGCCCTTGATCTCAAGGTCCAACCCAAGTCCATCACCATCGTCGGGGCTGGCGCAATCGGGGTGGAGTTCGCCTATTTCTTCAACGCCCTCGGCACGAAAGTCACCCTCGTCGAAATGCTGCCCAACATCCTCCCGGTCGAGGACGAGGACGCATCCAGGACTATTCAGAAAGCTTTCGAGAAACAGGGCATCAAGATTTACGTTAACACCAAGTGCGAAAACTTCCGCGTCGGCAAAGCCAGCGTGAAGGTTGACCTCGTCGAGGGTGACAAGCGGGTGGAAATCGAGTCCGAGGTGCTGCTATCCGCCATCGGCGTCACGGCTTACCTTGAGGGGCTGCTCGGTCGCGGTGCCGAGCTCGAGCTCGATCGCGGCTACGTCAAGGTGGACGATAATTACGAGACATCCATCAAGGGCATCTATGCGGCCGGCGACATCATCGGTCCGCCCTGGCTGGCACACATTGCCACCTTCGAGGCGGTTAATGCGACCAACGGCATGTTCGGCCACGGCACGCCGAAGCGCGTCACCGGCTTCCCTGGCTGCACCTACTGCCAGCCGCAGGTTGCCTCCACCGGTCTGACCGAAAAGGCCGCCAAGGAAAAGAAACTCGATTACAAAGTCGGCAAGTTTCCGTTCACTGCCTCAGGGAAAGCTGTGGCCTCCGCCGACAGCGAAGGATTCGTGAAGGTGATTTCCAACGCCAAGACGGGCGAGATTTACGGCGCACACATCGTCGGCAGCGACGCCACCGAGCTCATCGCTGAATATGGCCTGGCCATCAGTCTTGAAGCGACGGTCGCGGATGTGCACCACACGATCCACGCCCATCCCACGCTTTCCGAGGCTCTCGCCGAGGCGGCCGCCGCGACGACTAACGAGGCGATCCACATCTGATGCCAGTCCCGCGCCAGTCCGAGGGGACGTGGTGCGGGGCGAGTCGGGCCGACGCATGAAAAAGCGCAGCCCAACCACGAAGGCGAAGTCCGAGCCAGAGGCGGCGTCAGTTATCAACGAGACCATGCTGGCGGACTGGTGGTTGCCGTTCGCGAGCCACCTCTCGCTCGAGCGGCGCTACTCGGCCTACACCCTGCGCAACTACCGCCAGGCATTTGAACACTTCACGGGCTGGCTGGTTCGCGGCGAACACTGGCACGGGACCTTCGACGGCCTCGCGCCGCGCATCATGCGCGATTTCGTGATCGAAGCGCAGCACGAGTTCGGTCGCCGCACTCTTCATAACCATGCTTCCGGATTGCGGGCGTTTTATAAGTTTTGGCAACGACGCGGGCGCGTTGCGAAGAACCCGCTCGTCGGTCTCATGCTCCCGAAGCTGGAGAAACGTCTGCCGCAGTTTTTAACCGAGGGGCAGATGAAACTTCTGCTGCTCGGCCCGCAGCGCCTGCTGGAGAACGGCACGGAGACAGCCTTTATCGCGTGGCGCGACCGGCTCGTGATGGAGCTGCTCTACGGCGGCGGTTTGCGCGTGAGCGAGGTAGTGGCGCTCAACTACGCCGGGGTTGATTTTGAAAGCGGGGTGGCCCGCGTGCTTGGCAAAGGACGCAAGGAGCGACTCTGCCCGCTGGGGCG
>CAMDHP010000034.1 GCA_945898185.1 Akkermansia muciniphila
ACCCCACCCGTCGAATCGCTGTTTTCTTACTTTTTATGAAAGTCGTTTCCTCCATCAAATCCGCCAAGAAGCGTCACCCTGACTGCCAAGTTGTCCGTCGCAAGGGACGCATCTACGTGATCAACAAGACCGACCCGCGTTACAAAGCACGCCAAGGTTGAGCCTTATATCGTTAACCGCACCCACTCCCTAATTTTATGAAATCGGAAGGCCATCCAGTTCTTAACAACGTCTGCTTTCTCGACGTTTCCTCCGGCAAACGTTTTCTCACCCGCTCGACCCTCAAAACCGCTCGCAAAGAGATGATTGATGGCGTCGAGTTTTTCGTCGCCCTTCGCGATGTGACCATGGACTCGCATCCTGCCTACACCGGCGAGAAGCGCATCGTGGACACCGCTGGTCGCGTGGAGAAGTTTACCACCAAGTTCCGCCGCGGAGCCGCTCCCGCCGCCAAGAAGTAAGGCCTCGCGCCCGCTTCTGCTTTTCTTAACCGCCGCGCCCGAAGGGTCGGCGGTTTTTTGTGCCCGGATTTCCGATGCTCGTCGTGTTTCGGCTAAACCCAAGCTTGCTTCGCCCTCAGCCGGGCGGGAACGCTCAACCAATCGTTTCATGTCCACTCCGTTTAATCTGATCATCTTCGACTGCGACAGCACGTTAAGCGCCGTCGAAGGAATTGACGAACTTGGCCGTCTGCGCGGGCCCGATGTGTTTGCGCAGGTCGAGGCGATGACCCACGACGCGATGAACGGCAAAATCTCTGTCGAGTCCGTTTTCGGTGAGCGCCTCCGGATTATCCAGCCGCGCGCCGCCGATGTGGCGGCAGTGGGCCGACATTACATCGACACGGTCGAGCCAACGGCGCTCGCCACCCTTGCGGCCTTGCGCGCCGCAGGATGGACGCCGCTCATTCTCAGCGGAGGTTTTCGTAACGCCATCCGTCCGCTAGCCGACTACCTCGGCATCGCGCGCGTCGAGGCGGTGGATCTATTTTTTGACGCGGCGGGCAACTACTCCGGTTTTGACCAGAGCTACCCGACGACCCGCTCCGGCGGCAAACCCGAGGTCATTCGCGCGCTCAAAGCCGAGTTGCGACCCGCCCGGGTCGTGATGGTGGGTGACGGGGTAAGTGATTTGGAGACGCAGTCCGAGGTGGATCTCTTCATCGGGTTTGGCCGCTACGTGGCGCGTGAAAAGGTCCGGAATCAGTCCCGCTCATTCGCATTCTCACTGGCGGAGATCCCCGCATTGATCGCATGAACACAGTCTTCTTAGCCGCCGCCAACCAAGTCGCCGGAAGTGGCGATATTTTTCCCCGCGCATTGAATTCTTATGCGGAGACCGCCGCATCGGGCCTCTGGTCCACGTTGGCTGCACGGGCGCAGGCGGAGCCTTTCAACCTCGTGGCGACGGGAATCTTTTTGCTGGCGATTGTGCACACGTTCTTCGCTGGAAAAATCCGGCACTGGGGTCACATGGTTGAAGAGCGCCATGCAGCAGGTTTGAAATCGGGGACGGCGACGGAGGACTCTGACCGGGATCGTAACTGCGGCGGTGTGCCCGATGAGGTGAGTTTTTTTGGCCAAGTGCTGCATTTTTTTGGTGAGATCGAGGTCGTGTTTGGCCTGTGGGCGCTCGCGCTTGCGGTGGTGATCGCCGTTCACGCGGGCACCCAAACAGCCATTGGCTATCTCTCGGGCGTAAATTACACCGAGCCGCTCTTTGTGGTGGTGATTATGGCGATGGCGGCCACGCGTCCAGTGGTGCGATTGGCTGAGGCGGGGTTAAAGCGTGTCGCGGCGGTGGGTGGCGGCACGCCCTTCGCGTGGTGGGTGGCCTTGCTAGTGCTGGCACCAGTCCTGGGCTCATTCATCACCGAGCCCGCAGCCATGACGGTGGGCGCGCTGCTCTTGGCGCGGCAGTTTTACGCCTTCGAGCCGAGCGCGAAATTGCGCTACGCCACGCTCGGCTTGTTGTTCGTCAACATCTCAGTCGGTGGCACGCTCACGCATTTCGCTGCGCCGCCGGTCTTGATGGTGGCGGGGCCTTGGGGCTGGGGATTCGGCCACATGCTGGCGAATTTCGGCTGGAAGGCGCTGATCGGGATCGTGGTGGCGACCGCACTTTACGGTTTCTATTTCCGCAAAGAACTGGGCTCGCTCGCGGGCCAACCACGCACCGGTTCGACCGAGGTGGATGGCGGGGACGCTCCGGTGCCGGCGTGGGTGGTTATTGTGCATCTCGGCTTCCTGGCCTGGACGGTCTGGGCGGCGCATTATCCGGTGCTCTTCATCGGCGGATTTCTGTTCTTCGCGGCGTTCTTGCAGGCGACGGCGCACCACCAGACGAAGTTGGACCTGCGCGGACCGGTGCTGGTAGGCTTCTTTCTTGCGGGTCTGGTGATTCACGGCGGACTGCAGGGTTGGTGGATTGCGCCGGTGCTTTCCGGGCTTGAGCCGACCGCGTTGTTTTGGGGCGCGACGCTGCTCACTGCTTTTAACGACAACGCGGCCATCACCTACCTAGCCACCTTGGTGCCTGGTTTCTCCGATGCGGCGAAATACGCGGTCGTTGCCGGGGCGGTGGCCGGCGGCGGACTCACGGTAATCGCCAATGCGCCGAATCCCGCCGGTCTCTCGATCTTGCAGCGATTTTTCCCCGAGGGTTTGTCACCGATTAAATTGGCAATCGCCGCGCTCTTGCCGACCTTGATCATGGCAGGGTGCTTTCTGTTGCTGTGAGCCTGCAAGCCTACGCCGGCGGCGATGCTACGGAGCAAGATACTGGGTCGCTGACTGTGAGTGAACTCGTGGGCTTCCCGCTGGCGGCTAGAGTGCGTCGAGGTCGGTGCACGAACTAGCAGATGCCCAATAAAGCGCACTAGATCGCGGCCTATAACAGATTACGCAAGCGTCTCGGCGCGCTGCGGCCTTGGAGTTGCCGCTCGCTCGTTACGACCCCGAAAATATCGAAGAACCTATCCCTCGGGACGCTTAACCGAGGGCGAGTTTGTAGTTTACCGCGTCCACCAAGGCTCCCCAAGAGGCGTCAATGATGTTGTCGCTCACTCCGACCGTTCCCCAGACGCGATGTTCGACTCCACTTTCGATTAGGACGCGGGTGCGGGCGTTGGCACCGTTGCGGCCATCAAGGATGCGGACCTTGTAATCGCGCAGGGTGACATCACGGAGTTGCGGATACGCGGGCTCGAGGGCGAGACGCAGGGCCTTGTCCAGCGCGCCGATCGGACCGCTGCAATCGGCGACGGTGTGGCGGGTCTCGCCGTTGATGCGAAGTTTCACCGTGGCCTGGGCGACGAGCTGACCGGCGGCATCGCGCTCAACGATTACCCGGTATCCATCCACCTCGAAAAAGGTTTGGGCGCGTCCCATCGTGCGGGCGATGAGCAGTTGGAGAGAGGCATCGGCCGCCTCAAACTCATAGCCGCGAAATTCCAGGTCCTTTAACTGCTCGATGAGCGTCTTCATCTCGGGCGCCTTCTCGTCGAGCTCGAACCCAAGTTCCTTCGCCTTCATGGCGATAGAGCTGCGGCCTGCCATGTCGGAAACAAGCACACGGGTGCGATTGCCGACAAGGGAGGGATCGATGTGCTCGTAGGAGGATTTGACCTTCTGCGCGGCATTGGCGTGGAGCCCGCCTTTGTGGGCGAAGGCGGAGGCGCCGACGTAAGGGGTCTTGGTGTCGGGCTTGAGGTTGGCGAGCTCGTCGAACGTCAGCGACAGTTCGCGGAGCTGCCCGAGGTTATGCGCGCAGCGGGCGGTGCGGCCCATTTTGAGAAAGAGGCTGGGCAGGACGGTGAAGAGGTTGGCGTTGCCGGTGCGCTCGCCGTAACCGTTGGCGGTGCCTTGCACGAGGCAGGCTCCGGCTTCGACCCCGGCGAGGGTGAGCGCGACGCCGAGGCCGGAGTCGTTATGGCAATGCACGCCGACCTTGTCGGCACCGAACTCGCCTACGACGCGGGAGACGATGCGCTTGAAATCATCCACCAGCGTGCCGCCGTTGGTGTCGCAGAGCGTGAGGTTGCTGGCCCCGCCCTTGATTGCGGCGGCGAGGGTGCGGAGGGCGTAATCCGGGTCGGCCTTGAAGCCATCAAAGAAATGCTCGGCGTCGTAAACGACCTCGCGGCCCTGCCCGGTGACGTGGCGGATGGAGTCCTCGATCATCGCAAGGTTTTCCTCAAGAGTGGTGCGGATGATCTCGGTGACGTGAAGCGTCCAGGTCTTGCCCACGAGTGTGAGCACGGGGGTCTCGGCGGCGAGGAGGGTGGCGAGTTGGGCGTCTTCGGAGGCTTTTACGCCGGCGCGCCGGGTGGAGCCGAAGGCGGCCAGTCGAGCGTGTTTTAAGCGGAGTTTTTTCGCCTCGTTGAAGAAGGTGATGTCGCGCGGGTTTGAGCCGGGGAAGCCGCCCTCGATGTAGTCAACGCCGAAGAGGTCGAGCTTCTCGGTGATGAGCAGTTTGTCGGTCACGGAGAAGCTGATGCCTTCGCCCTGCGTGCCATCGCGCAAGGTGGTGTCGTAGATTTTAACAGCGGTGTTCATGGAGAAAGGGGAAAGGGGTAGCTGGAACGGATGAAAGGGAGCGTGTGAGTTGGTTCGGGCGGGGCGTAAAAAACAAAAACCCCAGGCAGTGTCGCCCGGGGTTCAGGAAAATAGGCGGCGTTTCGTGAGATCGTTACGCGGTGATTTCCTGCCCGCGATGGAGGACGGCGAGAGTAATCGCGATTGCAAATCGACGGGAGTTCATGGGCAAAAAAAGGGACGACCGGGATGATTTTGTCGAGGGTGTTTTCAATCGCAGTCAAAGCATTCGTCGTTTCCGTTCACTCCTCGACCACCAGCGCGGGAACCTCCGCCCAAAGGGGCGAGAGACGAAGTTCGTTGGGCGAATAGCCATCGCGAGCCAGGGTAAAGGACCCCGTGCCGAGCATCGGAGCTTCGATCGCACTGGCCGCAAAGGTCCGCCAACCGGGGAGCGGACGCGAAGCGCTCGACCCCTCAATTTGGAAGGCGTGCAGCACCGCGTCGCCCTTGGTATTGCGCCCGTAGGCATGGGGCTCGACGACTCGAAGGTGCCCTTTGTAGTTAAATGTTAACACGCGCCGATTAGCGATCGCTTGCATAAGGATGGCGTGCACGGCTGATGGGTTCTCTGCAGGCAAAACTACCGGCGCGGGCGGAGCTGATAACGGTCGCTCGGCGGCGTTGAGCCAGGTGAGGCAGAAGACGCCCGGAAGCAGGGCAACTGCGAGGCTCAGAACGTGGCCGAACTCGGTCTTTCTCATGGTGCCTTGAAATGTGGACGCCTCACGTTTCGGAGCAAGTCAGCATAAGCGGGACTCGTGCCGCCCCCTCCTTTGCTTATTTCCGAAGGTGCCGGCGCTTTCGCTCGGTGCCTGTGCTTGTGTGCTTGCCCCGTCTCTGTTTTCTGAAGTTCAACGAAAACTATGCTTAAAGCTCCATCCTCCGCGAAAACTCCCGACTCCACTGACAATGCCGTAGCCATGCGGAGTGGGCAGACCTGGATGGCATGGCTTCTCGTTGTGTTCACGATGGCGGTTTTCGCTCCAGTTTCACTGTGGATCCTTCGTGAAACTGCCACGCGTCAACAGATCAGGCAGTCGCTCATCATGCTGGCCGCCGCTGCGGCCTTGGTGGCGTGGCGGCATCGCCGCGATTTTCGAATCAGCAGCGATCTAGGTAACCGCACTCTCGCATTGATTGGGGTGTCGTTCGCCTTTGTCGGAGCGGCCCGCCTGCTCAATTGGCCCCTTATGGTGCTGCCCGGACTTGCATTCGGACTCGCGGGCGCGCTCCAAGCTCTCTTTGGCCCGACTGGCTACCGGTTCCTGAAGCCCTTGGTCGTCGGCGTGCTCGCGCTCGCTGTTATGATCATTGCATTCCCCCTGCTGGACTGGCCCTTGCGCAAGCTTGCCGGCATCGAAGCGGCGCGCGTGCTCACGGCATGCAACATTACGCCGCACCTGACCCTCGCAGGAAGTGCGACCGAGCCTCAGTTGCTACTCACGGTGGGAAGTCAGGTTTTCCATGTCGCCACCGAGTGCAATGGCTTTGGCCTCATCACCTCCGGGGCTTTACTTGCGCTGCTGGCGGCCGGCATCAGCCAGCGCGGTTGGCTCGGCACTCTGGTTCTGGTGCCCGTTGCCATGGTCATAGGCTTTGCTGTTAATCTTCTTCGTATCATGCTCATCACTCTCAACGCCCCCTTTTTTCCGGGCCATTACCATGCCATGCATGAGATCATCGGCACGCTCAGCCTTTGGCTCGGCCTCGGCGTTATTGGCGCTCTGGCCTGGCGCTCTCAACCCGCCGCAAAGCCCGCTCGTATTTTGCCGCGTGCGTGAGCCCGATCACCCGTAGATAGACGACCCGACTGAGCACGCCCCCGTGCGAGGCGGGTTTCCATTATCATTTTAGCGCGAAGGTCTTTTCCGTTTGTTTTCGGAAACGACTGCGGCGATTGTCGCAAGATGCTGGCTCGTTCATCTCGACGCTCCTTTCAGCGGCTTTTTGACCAAGTCGGTCCCGTCGATCAGATCGGCATCGAGGAGCGCGTCGCGAAATACGGCACGCGTTCGATCAAGAAGGGGGCGAAACTCTGGGGTCTCAAAACCGCTGTTTCCATGGTGGACCTCACGACCCTCGAGGGCAAAGACACCCCGGGCAAGGTTGCCTCGCTTTGCCAAAAAGCGCTTCGCCCGCACGACGATCCCGCTGTCCCGCAGGTCGCCGCCGTGTGCGTTTACCCGGCCATGGTGCGCCATGCCCGCCGCGCCCTCGGTAGCGACACCGCGGTGCGCATCGCCTCGGTTGCTACCGCTTTCCCCAGCGGCCAGGCCCCGCTCAAAACCCGCCTCGCTGAGGTCAAGGCCGCCGTCGCCGACGGCGCCGACGAGATAGACATGGTCATCAACCGCGGCGCTTTTCTCGCCGGTGAGTTCGGCCTTATGCAGGATGAGATTGCCGCCGTGGTCGCCGCCTGCGGCTCCGCCACGCTTAAGGTCATCCTCGAGGTCAGCGAACTCGAGACTTACGACAACATCCGCGCCGCCTCTTTCCTCGCCATGCGCGTCATCCGCCCCGGCGATTTCATTAAGACCAGCACGGGCAAAACGTCACTCAACGCCACCCTCGGTAACAACCAGGTCATGCTCGAGGCCATCCGCGATTTTTACCTCGATAGCGGAATCCCCATCGCCATGAAACCCGCCGGCGGCATCCGCACCGCCAAGCAGTCGCTTACCTTTCTCATCGCGGTCAAAGAGACCCTCGGTGACGCCTGGCTCAACAACGCCCGCTACCGCTTCGGCGCCAGCTCCCTGCTCAACGACCTCCTCCGCCAGCTCGAAAAGGAAAGCACCGGCGCCTACCAAGCTCCCTACTATTTCAGTGAGGCCGCCGAATCCTATTAATTTATCAACCATGGATGAATACGGATACACACGGATTATTTACCGCCGCCTCCAGCATCCGTGTGAATTTGTCCTCCTCTGCGGAATCCGCGGTTAACCTCTTTCCTCGCCTTCTACCATGCCTGCTTTGACTGCCGCCAAAAAATCTCCCCGCCCCGCCGCCCGCCCCGGCCGTTCCGCCCCCGAGCTTATCTTCGGCGACCTTTGGGAATTCGATCCCGCGCCCGAGACCGCCGACCCCAAGCTAAAGCCGCGCTACGATCTTTTCATCAACGGTCAGTTTGTCGCTCCCAAAGGCGGCAAATACTTCGACTCCATCAATCCCGCCAACGAGCAGAAGCTCGCCGAGATCGCCCTCGCCACTCCCGCCGATGTAGATGCCGCCTACGCCGCCGCCCAGCGTGCCTACGACGGTGTCTGGGGCAAGATGCCGGGCCGCGAGCGCGCCAAATATCTCTTCCGCATCGCCCGCCTCCTTCAGGACCGCGCCCGTGAATTTGCCGTCGCCGAAACCCTAGATGGCGGCAAGCCCATCAAGGAGTCGCGCGACTTTGACGTGCCCATGGCCGCCGCTCACTTTTTCTACCACGCCGGTTGGGCCGATAAACTCGATTACGTCGCGCCCGGCCGGAGCGTCGCCCCGCTCGGCGTCGTGGGCCAAGTGATACCGTGGAACTTCCCGCTGCTCATGTGCGCGTGGAAAATCGCTCCCGCCCTCGCCATGGGCAACACCGTCGTGCTCAAACCGGCGGAGACCACTTCGATCACCGCGCTCAAGCTCGCCGAGATATTCCAGGACGCCGGCCTGCCTCCCGGTGTAGTCAACTTCGTCACCGGCGCCGGGGGAGTCGGCGCCGCCGTGATGAACCATCCCACGCCCGCAAAAATTGCCTTCACCGGCTCTACCGAGGTCGGAAAAATCATCATGCGCGGCCTCGCTGGCACTGATAAAAAGATGACCATGGAGCTCGGCGGCAAGGCGGCCAACATCGTCTTCGATGACGCTCCGCTCGACCAGGCCGTCGAGGGCATCGTGAACGGCATCTTCTTCAATCAGGGCCACGTCTGCTGCGCGGGCTCCCGCCTGCTGGTGCAGGAAAGCGTCGCCGAAAAGGTCCTCGCGAAACTCAAAAACCGCATTCGCACCCTTCGCGTCGGCGACCCGATGGACAAAAATACCGACATCGGCGCCATCAACTCCCGCGAGCAGCTCGATCGCATCACCAAGCTCGTCGCCGCTGGCGTCAAAGAGGGCAACGAGATGTTCCAGGCCGCCTGCAAATTGCCCGCGAAGGGCTTCTATTTCCGTCCTACGATTTTCTCCGGCGTGAGCATGAGCAGCCGCGTCGCCCGCGAGGAGATTTTTGGCCCCGTGTTATCCGTCCTCACTTTCCGCACCGTGGATGAGGCGATCGAGAAGGCCAACAACACCGCCTACGGCCTCAGCGCCGGCGTCTGGACCGATAAGGGTTCGCGCATCCTCAAGATGTCCACGGAGCTCAAAGCTGGCGTGGTCTGGGCCAACACCTACAACAAGTTCGACCCGACGTCACCGTTCGGCGGATACAAAGAAAGCGGCTTCGGCCGCGAGGGCGGCCGCCAAGGCCTGCTCGACTACTGCAAACTCGTTTAACCGCCCAACCATTTCGCGTCATGTCCCGACTTCCTATTACCAAGACCCCGAAAGTTTACGTTGGCGGCGCGTTCATCCGCTCCGAGAGCGCGCGCGTTTACCCTCTCAAAGATGCCGCCGGCGAGTTCTACGCGAATATCCCGCAATGCACCCGCAAGGACCTGCGCAACGCCGTCGAGGCCGCCGCCAAGGCGGGGCCCGGCTGGGCCAAACGCACCGCTTACAACCGCGGCCAGATCCTCTACCGCCTCGCTGAGATGATTGAGGCCCGCGGCGGCGAGATGTCCGCCGCTCTCGTCCTCGGCGGAGCCAAGCCCGCCGCCGCCGCCCGCGAGGTCACCGCGTCGGTTGACCGCCTCATTTACTACGCCGGCTGGACCGATAAATACGAACAGGTCCTTGGTAACGTGAACCCGGTCGCCGCGCCTTACTTCAACTTCACCGTTACCGAGCCCATGGGCATCGTCGGCGTCATCGCGCCCGACTCCACTCCTCTGCTCGCGCTGATCTCGCTGGTCGCCCCCGCCATCACTAGCGGCAACACCGTGGTGGCGCTCGCCTCGACGACCCAGCCTTACCCCGCCATTCTGCTTGGTGAGATGCTGGCGACCAGCGACCTCCCCGGCGGTGTAGTCAATATTCTCACCGGTTTCCGCAAGGAGATGATCTCCACCTTCGCAACCCACACGCACCTCCGCGCTCTCGGCGGCGTGGTGAACGCTGACGAGCGCAAAGCCCTCGCCCTCGGTGCGGCCGATAGCGTGAAACGCACTCATCTGCTCAAAACCGAGGATAAACCCGACTGGTTCGCCGACACCGCCCAGAGCGTTTACGCCATCCGCGACACCCTCGAATTCAAGACCACTTGGCACCCCATTGGAGCGTGAGGCTGGGTGCGCTGCGGTTACTCGAAACTCTTGAGCTGCGACGCTAGATAATTATCGAGCTCAATCAGGCTGCTGAAACGGGTTCGGTTGCGCTCGACCCTCGCAAGCAAAGTTTCCACCGCCGCTACAAGTTTTTCGTAAAACTCGCGGCGCTGGGCGTTGACCAGCCCGCTGGAGTCTTTCGCCGCCGCCAAAGTGCGGGTCGGGTGCCTTGCTTTATATCCCTCGTAGTCCTCGCGGTATTCGACCAGCGAAGCCTGGATCAAACCGCCCCAGTGCCCTTGCGCCAAACGGAAACGAGTGATGAGCACGACTGCCGTCGCAGCCCCTTTGACCCGGTCATCGTTCCACTTAATTTTCAGACTCATTCCGCGGAGCGTGGCCGCCCCGCGAGAACCGCCGCGAGCTTCTTCTCGGGCTCGCTCTTCTTTCGGACAAAAATCACCAATTTCGCAGACCTTGCCAAAGCCCGCGCAGGTTTGCAGACTCCGGCTTAGATGCTTGAGCCGCGCTAGATTTTTGCGGTCTCCGTGTGCTGCATTGAGCGTCTCGCTCGACGCTCCGCTCAGCGAGGTCTTCGGCGAGACGCCGAAGGCAGCCTGCGGGACGCAGGCGCTCCCCGGACCAACGGAAACCTCAAGGCAGGAGCGCAATCTGCGCTCTCCCACTATCGGGCTACCCGCTGGAAACAGCGAAGATCCAAATGACTAAGCCCAAAATGGAGCAATTTCGGAGAGTGCGGGCAGGACGACGTCGCCAGTCGGGCTCAGCCCGAAATCCGGAATCGGAACCGGTAAGATTTCGTAAGATGCTGGACGAAGCGCTGTAGCGCGTAGATGGCATCGCGTATGCGATGGCCCGCAGGGCCGCCCGTTATGGATGCCCGCCATGCGGGCGATACCGGGCGCAACAGATCATCGTGAGCGAACTCAGCGGTGCACTAGAAGTGCACCGCTTTGGGTGAGCGAACGATCAGCTGCCCAGCAGGTTGCGGCAGATAGCCGATTCCCATTTCGGATTTCGGGCTTAGAGGTATTTATCCGTCACTGCACCCTCGGAGGCGGTGGCGACGAGGCGGGCATACTTGGCCAGCACGCCGCGGGTTTCCTTGGGTGGACGTGGCTTGAAGGCGGCCATGCGGGCGGCGTAGTCGACGTCGGGAATGAGAAGGCTGATGGTGTTTTCAGCCGCATCAATTTCGATCAAGTCGCCGTTTTGCACGATGCCGATGGGGCCGCCCTTGGCTGCCTCGGGTGTGATGTGGCCGACATCAAAACCATGCGAGCCGCCGGAGAAACGACCATCGGTGATGAGGGCGACATCCTTGATGAGACCGCGACCGGCGATGGCGCTGGTGGGCGAGAGCATCTCTCTCATGCCCGGGCCGCCGACGGGGCCCTCGTTGCGGATGACCACGACATCGCCCTTGATCACGTCGCCGCTGAGCACGCCCTGGAGGGCTTCTTCCTCGCTCTCGTAAACCTTGGCGGGACCCTTGAAGTAGAGGCCTTCTTTGCCGGTGATCTTGCCGACGGCGGCGCCCGGGGCTAGGTTGCCGCGCAGGATGCGAAGGTGGGTCTCAGCCTTGATGGGCTTATCGAAGGGGTGAATAATGTCCTGCTGATCTGGATAAGACGGGTAGGCCCCGACATTTGCGAGGGATTCGGCTAAGGTCTCGCCGGAGACAGTGAGGCAGTCGCCGTGGAGCAAACCGCGGTCGAGGAGCATCTTCATCAAGGGCCGGATGCCGCCGATGCGGATGAGGTGGGCCATGCCGTATTTGCCGAAGGGCTTAACGTCGGCGAGGAGGGGAACACGGGCGCCGATGGTTTTGAAGTCATCAATGGTGAGCGGGACCTCGGCGGAGTGGGCGATGGCGAGGAGATGGAGAACGAGATTGGTGGAGCCACCGAGGGCGGTGCAGACGGTGATGCAGTTCTCAAAAGCCTTTCGCGTGAGGATGTCGCGGGGTTTGATACCTTTTTTGAGCATGGCCATGACGGCGGCGCCGGCGCGTTCGCAATCATCGCGCTTCTCCTTGCCGACGGCGAGCTGGGCGCTGCTGTTGGGCAAGCTGAGGCCGAGGACCTCAATAGCGGAGGCCATCGTATTTGCGGTATACATACCGCCGCAGGAGCCAGGGCCGGGGATGGCGCACTTCTCAACCTCTTTGAGACCGGCGTCGTCGAGCTCGCCCTTGGCGTGTTTGCCGACGGCCTCGAAGACGGAGACGATATCGAGGGGCTTCTTTTTCTCAGTGTCCGAAGTGAGGAAACCGGGGAGGATGGTGCCGCCGTAGATGAAGACGGCGGGGCGGTTGAGGCGCGCGATCGCGATCATCGCGCCGGGCATGTTTTTATCGCACCCGCCGATGGCGATGATGCCGTCGAAACCCTCGGCGGCGACGGTGGTCTCGATGGAGTCGGCGATGACATCGCGCGAAACGAGAGAGTATCTCATCCCGAGGGTGCCCATGCTGATGCCATCGGTGACGGTGATGGTGTTAAAGTAAACGGGCTTGCCGCCGGCATCGGTGACACCCTTGCGGGCGTGGTCGCTGAGGTCGCCGAGGTGGACGTTGCATGGCGTCATGTCGCTGGCGTTGGAAACGACGGCAATTTGGGGCTTTTGGAAGTCCTCGTCGGTGAACCCGACGGCGCGGAGCATGGAGCGGGCGGGGGCGCGGTCGTTACCATCAACGACGACGGAAGAGTGGGGGCGGGGCGTGGCGGAGTGTAGTTGGCACATGGCGTGGAGAGGAAGGGATCAAAACGGGTCGGCAGGCGGACGGGCAAGCGTCATGTCGGGCGGGGCGGCCGGGAACGCAGCGGTAATTTCCGTTGCCTGCGGCGGGGGCTGGTCAGGCGGGTTTGAGGGCGTGGAGCACTTGGAACTTTTGCCCCATCTGGGCGGGGTGGAGAAGGTGCATGAGAGCGCGTTTACGCGGGCTAGAGGCCGAGATCTCGCGCGCGAGGCACGCCGCGATCCAGGGTCCGGCGTGGTGGACGAAAAACGATTCTTGTGAAACGACGCCCACTTCGCGGCAAGCGGCGTCGCTAAGAGCGGCGGCGAGCCAGTCCCAGCAAACATGGGCGGTGAGATCTTGTTCGCCGGGGTGGGCGAGTAAATCGTTGTGCTGGGTTTGAAGATGGTAGGCGCGAGCGATGCCCTGCGGGGTTTCGTGGGCGAGGGCGGAGTAGGATTTGCCGTAATCAAAAGCGACAAAAAGACCATGCCAGGGCTGGCGGGCGATGTCGGAGGCGAGGGTGGCGGCGGCAACAGGGGCGTCGAATTGGTATCCCTCTGGAGTGGTGTCGGCGGGAGGAAGAAAAGCGAACGCATCATCCTTCGAGCCGAGCGGGCCGAAGTCGTGTTCCTGCAAAGAATCGGCGGCGAGAGTGACGCCCAGCTCGTGCCAGGCGGCGGCGCGGCGGATGAACCGGCGGACAGGTTGGGCGTCGAAAAGCTCGTTGGAGAACACCACGCAAAGGCCGGCGAGCGTGATCGGTTCGCCGACGCGGATGTTTTTTACCGCGCGAAAAGGGTGGGCCGCGCCGCCGGAAAGCACCCCGCCCGAGGGCTCGGCGCCAAGCTCGACGAAGGTGTGGGCGGCGGGGTCAAGCCCGGCGGCGGTGAGCAGATGGGCGCAGGCGGCGGCGACGAGTTCACCGAAAATCGAGCCGAGGCTGGTGGCGGTGTAGAAGTCACTCCCAGCCGAGCGCCCGACGCGGGGGCGGTTGCGGCGGTAGTAGCCGGCGCGCGGATCGTAAAGCGCGAGGTTCATGAACCGGTCGAAACGCAGAATCCCCTCCATGCCAGCTTCGCGATCAAAGGCGGCGCGAAAGGCCGGGTCGAGCGTCGTGGCCGGAGCGGCGGTGGGGCGGGGCGGTGTGGTGGATGATCCCATTTACAAAATGAAGCGGATGGCCACAGTCCGCGCATGTTCAAACGGATTTTCACGCTCGGTTTCTGCGCCGTGCTTGGCTACCTTGTGGCGTTGGGCCTCCTTGAGGTGGTTTCGGCTCGGGGACTGCTGCCGAATCGCGAGGCGCAAAACGCGGCGGCACGGGTGCGGGAGATCATGTTGTTGGTGAATAAACACTCGGTCGATGCGGACAAAGTCAAAGGCGACGAACTCGCCGCGCGCGCCATCGCGGGCGTGTTGGAACCGCTGGACCGCTATACCGAGTATCTCGATGCGACGTCGTATCATCAGCTCGAAGAAGACATTGGAAATCAGTTCGGCGGCATTGGCGTGCAAGTCGAGCAAGTTGAAAAACGTGTCGCCGTGGTGGCGCCGATTGCGGGCTCACCTGGGGAGCGGGCAGGGATTTTGCGCGGCGACGTGATTGCGAAAGTGGATGGCGAGAGTGTGGCGGACTTAAAACTCACCGAACTTGTGCGGCGCCTGCGCGGCGAGCCGGGTAGCACGCTGAATGTGACCATGCTGCGTTCGGAAGGGCGGGCGGTGGGAGCAGCCGCGACCGAGCGGGAAGTAGAGTTCGCGCTGAAACGCGAAGTCATACGAGTGGACAGCGTGCGTGACATCGAGCTCGGGACGGACGGGGTGGCCTACCTTCGCCTCACGCAATTTGGCGACCGCACGGGAGAGGAGTTTAACCTGGCCCTGATCGGGCTGGAGAAAAAGGGAATGCGCGCGCTGGTGCTGGATCTGCGCAATAATCCCGGCGGCCTGATTACGGCGGCGGAGGAGGTGGCGGACCCGTTTTTCGAGCGCGACGACCGGGTGTTTTACACGCAAGGCGGAGAGACCGAAGACAGACGTGAGTATCGGGCTAAAGGCCGGCGCCCCCGCGTGGCGGTGCCGATGGCGGTGTTGATCAACGGTGGCAGCGCGAGTGCGGCCGAGATCGTGACCGGCGCGCTCAAGGATACGAAACGAGCGGTGATCGTGGGCGAAAGGAGTTTTGGCAAAGGGTCGGTGCAGACGATTTTTCCCCTGAGAGAAAATGCTGCCCTGCGCCTCACCACAGCTCGGTATTACACGCCTTCGGGGGCGGTCATTCATGAAAAAGGCATCGAGCCCGATGTCGTGGTCACTCTCACCAAGCAAGAGGAGAAAGCGGTTTTCCTAAGCCGTCTTCGGCCCGATTTAAAAGACGCGGCGGAGTTCAAGGCCAAGTTCGGCGTCGAACTGGCGGCCGACCTGCAACTGGAGGCGGCTTATCGCGTCGTGCGCGAGAAGCTCAGCGGAGTAAAACAGGAGACGACGAAATGATTCTCGCGATCGAAACCTCGTGTGACGAAAGCGCGGTCGCGTTATTTGACCCGGCAGTCGGGCTGCGGGCGGAGTGGATTCACAGCCAGATCGCGATTCATGAACGCCACGGCGGCGTGGTGCCGGATCTGGCGGTGCGCGAGCACCTGCGCACGCTGGAGCCGCTGCTGGAGCGGGCGCGGGAGGCGTCGGATAACTTCTCCCAAGTGACGCAAATCGCGGTCACGCACGGCCCCGGACTCGCGGGCTGCCTCGCAATCGGACTGGCGTCAGCCAAGGCGCTCGCGCTCGCGCTGGACAAACCGCTGGCGGGGGTGAACCACCTGCGCGGTCACGTCTTTTCCCCTTTCATCGCGCTCCATGCGCGAGCGCCGGAGTCCTTTGACCGGGAGCTCGCGGGCCTGCTGCCGCATCTCGCGCTGGTGGTGTCGGGCGGCAACACATTGCTCGCCACACTCGACGAGGCACGGCGTATCACGGTGCTCTCGACAACGCGCGACGATGCGGCAGGGGAGGCGCTGGACAAAGGCGCGAAGCTGCTTGGTCTCGGCTACCCCGGCGGTCCCCTGGTGGAGAAACTGGCGGCGGGCGGGAAGCCGGACGCGTATGATTTTCCGCGCGGCCTTGGTCCGAAGGCGGAGCTAGATTTTAGTTTTTCGGGACTGAAGACGGCGCTGCGTTATCAACTGGAAAAAATGACGCCGCCGGAGATTGAAGCGCGCAAGGCCGACCTCTGCGCGAGCTACCAGCAAGCGGTGATGGATGCCTTGGTGCGCAAGGCGGGCGCGGCGATTCAGCGCGGTGGTTTCCGCAGTATTGGGCTTTCGGGGGGAGTGGCCAATAATCGCAACTTGCGCGAGGCACTTGGCGCGCTGGCGGGCAAGCGGGGCCTGCCGCTCTTTGCCGCGGAGCCTAAACACACGGGAGACAACGCGGGCATGATCGCCTTCGCCGCGTGGGCGGATCCCGAGGTGCGGTTTCAAGCACTAAACGCGGGCGCGGCGGCCTTGGAAATCGCGCCGGGACAAGAGTTGGCCTAGGCCTTGGGTGGATACACGCGCCGAGCTGGGACACGAAGTTGATCCGTCGGCCTGAATGTCTGCGGTAGGAGCGTGCTTGCGCGCGATTCGGGTTCCGTCACGTCAAAGCACCGATCGCCGGCAAGCGACGACCAGTGTCTCGGCGGATTTCTAACCGTCGCGTGCAAGCATGCTCCTTGTTGCTACTTCGGGCGGGTTTAAGGCAGGGCGCGGATTACTTCAGCACATGTTCGGTGGCGGGGTCGAAGAGGTGCGCGGCTTCCATCTTGAACGTGACCTTGACCGATTGGCCGACATCGAAGCGGTCAGTCGGGCGCACGCGGGCGATGAAATTGGTGACGCCTGTCGAGAGGTAGAGATAAGTTTCCGCACCCATCGGCTCGGAGACCTCAACTTTCACCTCGGCGGTGTGGGCCGGATTCGGCGAGGCGGAAGTGGCGGTATCGAGCACGTCTTCGGGCCGAACGCCAAAGATGATTTCCTTACCGGCGTGGGCTGCGCCTTTGGCGGAGAGCGCGGCGTCGAGAGTCACGCGCACCGGGGCGGCTTTGTCGTTGGTTTCGGTGAACTCGAGCAGGCCGGCGGCGGTCGAGGATTTCTGTAGGCGTCCCTTGAAAAAGTTCATGGGCGGGCTGCCGATGAACCCGGCGACGAAGACATTTTCCGGCTTGTTGTAGAGCTCGAGCGGAGTGGCGACCTGCATGATGCGGCCGTCCTTCATCACGCAGATGCGGTCGCCCATGGTCATGGCTTCGACCTGATCGTGCGTCACGTAAATCATGGTGGCGTCGAGACGGGCGTGGAGCTTGGAGATCTCGGTGCGGGTGGAGACGCGCATCTTGGCGTCGAGGTTGGAAAGGGGCTCGTCGAAGAGAAAAACCTTGGGCTTGCGCACGATGGCGCGGCCGACGGCAACGCGCTGGCGCTGGCCGCCGGAGAGGGCTTTGGGTTTGCGGTCGAGGTAGGCGTCGAGACCGAGCATGGCGGAAGCCTCGCGCACGCGGGCGTCAATCTCGGCCTTGGGGAACTTCCGCAGCTTGAGACCGAAGGCCATGTTTTCATACACCGACATGTGCGGGTAGAGGGCGTAGTTTTGGAAAACCATCGCGATATCGCGGTCCTTGGGGAGGACGTTGTTCACCACCGTGCCATCAATCGAGATGGTGCCTCCTGAGATTTCCTCGAGGCCGGCGACCATGCGCAAGGTGGTGGATTTACCGCAGCCCGAGGGGCCGACGAGGACCATGAATTCGCGGTCCTTGATTTCCAGGTTGATCCCGTGGACGACTTTGACGCCGGGGCCTTTTGCTTCGCTGTAAACCTTCTCGAGGTTGGAGATGACGACGGTTGCCATAGGAGATGCGGTGCTGACGGGGTTCGCTGACGGGAGTCCGTGATGGGGAGATCGAGCGGCGGGTCACAGGCACCGTCGCACGGTTAAACCACCACAGAAAGCGCCTAAGTTGGCCGCGTCAATGATGGCGTAGCCCGCGGCTTGGCAGCGTCAAAGGCTGGACGTCAAAGGTAAGCGGAATGGGGCCCCGCGCTCTACTTAAAACTCTGCAGATTGCAGATACGTCCCGCTTTTTGTGCCGCGCTACCTCAGGTCCGAAACCACCGGCGGGATGCGCATCGCGAAGGCCGGCAGCAGCACATGCACGGCGCGGCCCGTTTCGTCCACCCCGTGAAAACTGCCCTGAGCGACCGCATCGCAACCGGCCACGTGATAGCTGTTGTAGGAGAAACTTTCGCCGGGAGCGATGCGCGGGGTTTCACCGACGATTTTATCGCCCTCGATCACGCGACGGCAGCCGTCTTCGGTTGCGAGGACCCACTTGCGACCGAGCAAAGTGACGGTGTGCTCCGACGTGTTTCGGATCGAAATAAAGTAAACGAACGCGTGCGGCTGGTCAGCAGGCAGGCACTTCCCCCCGTGGTGATACACGAGTTTTTCGAGACAGGCGGTGAGGCCGGGAAGCGCGAGCGAGGCAGACATCGGTAAGGAAGGACCGGTCAAACGAACCGAGCGAGACGGCCTTTGCAAGGCGGGTGAAGGAGTTTGTGCACGGCGCTCGTTTCGGCGGTCCTTCTTGTTTGCCGAGGCAGGAGCGTGCTTGCACGCGATTCCGAGACTGGTTGTTGACCGCTAAACTTTTCGCCCCAATTGCCCTCTCTCGCGTGCAGGGACGCTGCTGCGCCGAACCAAGTCTGTCTGCGTTTTGATGTGAGGTCGATTACTCCAGGCACCACCGGCGGAATCTCTGGTAGGGACGCCCAGGTCGCCACGCGCCGAGCACTGGCATGTTCGAATCTTGAATTCAGTTGGTGGATACGGCTACGTCGGTGGGCAAAATGGGGTCGTCCCGGTAGCGATCGCGGAGGTGTTTCCGGACGGTGCCTTGCGCTTGCGCGATGGAGGTCACGGCAAGGGCCGCAGCCTCGCCGTAGCCGGCTCGCGGCTGTAAAGCGCGTTCGAAACTGAGCGAGTTTGAGGCTACGAGGGGCGACTGTCGCGCCCCTGCTAAACCTGCGCCGCCTCGCGTTGCCAGAGAGCCGCCCGCAGGCTCGGCGCTGATGCGGGTCGATTTCGGCGCAGGGTTCACCCCAAAAAATGGAAAAAGCTGCTCAGGCATCTTACAGCAGCAAAGAAAGCGGGCCAGCAATAAAAGGGGTTCTGAGCATAATTATTAAAAATCACGAGTCAAAAATTGTTGATAAATATGATTTTAAGGGATTCTTTCGTTATTAATCGAAATAATTAATAGGTATCGTTACTTATCTAATTCGTTACCTAAAAGGCACACAGGTGGCTTGCAGTGGTTGGCCCGCAGCCTGCTAGGCTTCGTTATGCAGTTGATGGTGTGCGCTAAAATAACCCTCCGTGAAGTCCGCCCGAAGAACGGCTTCACCCTGATCGAGCTGCTCACCGTCATCGCCATCATCGGCATTCTGGCAGCGATCATCATTCCCACCGTTACCAAGGTAAGGGAGACCGCACGTTTCGCCAAAGGAGCCGCCAACCTGCGGGAAATAGCACGCGCATCGTTGCTCTTCGCAGATGAAAACAAAGGTTGGATTCCGAGCGAAGGTGACGGCACCATGACCGCTTCGAACAATCGGACAGATCAGTTTACACCTAAGGGAGTAGC
Organism: Akkermansia muciniphila; assembly: GCA_945898185.1. GTDB lineage: Bacteria > Verrucomicrobiota > Verrucomicrobiia > Opitutales > Opitutaceae > IMCC26134_A. The sequence continues at coordinate 19,396 of CAMDHP010000034.1, forward strand.
TGCACCTTGGTGGAACGAGTTGCCGAAATACATGAGTGTCCCGAAACTCTACTATTTAGAATCGAATCGTATGCCTTTGCCGAAATTCGGTGACAACCATCCCTTTATTTGCCCCAACGCTACGGTGAATTCCACCAGCTCTGCACCCGCTTGGGCCTGCTACGGGCCCAATAAATGGCTGAGCGAAAACGGGCAACTTGCCAATATTCGTCTCGCAGGAAACGAGCCCTCTCGCACTGTCCTTTTTGCCGAAACGACCAACCACGCTCCAGGTCAAACAGGCAGCTTCAGCAACGCCAATCCGAAGTATCTTGGGGAGAAAACCGCCGTCAAAAATGGCTCTAGGTGGGGAAATAAATGTATTCTCTCATTTTTTGATGGGAGCGTCCGTTCCTATCCACAGTCAGACCTCTTGGCCCAGGAAGCTGACACAAAGGGCACTAAAGGCGGGCCCATTTGGGACCCACGCTAATAGCAGTGATCCGCCCACATTATATAATCATTTCTGCACACAATTCATTCATCACCAAAAGCTACTCCATGAAACTCACGTTACCTTCTATCAAACCGCTTCTCGCTGCGATCGCGGCCTTGGTTGCGATCACAAGCACCAACGCACAAATATCCTATGTCTCGGGCACTTATCAGCAAAACTTTGATACACTGCCCACCGCAACTATTAACCTAGTTGTGCCCTCGACGATTGGGTCGCAAGTAGGCGTCCCTGCTCCGACGGTGCTTGCTCCACTCGCGGGTTGGTCCGCCGTTAAGACAGGTGGAAATGGCGCTACTGCGGCGAATTTTTTTGCGGATGCAGGCAACAGCAACTCCGGTGGCCTTTATAGCTACGGAGCCGCTGCATCGTCTGACCGTGCGCTTGGAACGATTGCCTCTCGTTCTAATATTTTGTCCATCGGTGCAGAGTTTACTAACAACACAGGAGGCACGATCACTGCGGTCACGATCAGCTTCACCTCTGAGTTCTGGCGCTCTTCGACGACAGCTCAGAATATAATGCCGTTTTCATACGGGGTCAGCGGAGGAACGATCACCTCTAGTAATTATTTGACATCCACTGCGATGACCGCGTTTGCGTCGTTGAATATTACCGGTCCGGCTCCGGTAACGACCAATGGTGCGCTGGATGGAAATCTACCTGCCAACCAAGCACCGGTGAGTGCCACGATTACAGGCCTTTCGGTTCCGGCTGGCGCATCCTTTTATATCCGTTGGGCTGATGCGGACGATGGCGGCAACGACTCGGGTCTCGCAGTCGATAATTTTAATTTCTCCGCGCTGGTTTCCAATGGCGTAGATGTATCCATCGGGTCGGGTGATACCTTTACCCCGAGCAGCTTTGCCGGTGCCGGATTCACTTCTGGAGATACCGCCGTATTTGATGGCTCGGCTAAGACCATCACTTTGGTTGGAGCCGTCCAAGCCATGGCGCTCAAGTTTCCAAACTCTGGCTATACCTTGGCTGGCACGGCCAGTGACTCCCTGACATTGACCGGAGCTATCACGGTCAATGACGGCGTAAGCGCTACTGTTTCAGGCATCCTCGCGGGCACAGGCGGCATTCAAAAGATTGGGGCAGGTAGCCTCACCGTTACCGGTGCCAATACTGTAACCGGCGCGATTAACATTTTGGGTGGCACACTCGTCATTCCGTCTGATGCAGCCCTCGGCAACGCGGACAACGATGTCGCTCTTTCCGGCACGCTCAGTTCGAGCGCATCCAGCCTCACGCTGGGAGCGAATCGCACGATTAGCGGTTCGGGCACGATTTCCCTGCCCTCCTCTGGCACATTAAGCATCGCCGGACCTGTTTCTGCCGGTGCTCTCACGCTATCGGGTGCAACAACCCTCAATCTCCAAGGTGCAACTAATTCGCTCACCGGGCTTACGCTTGCCGAGGCCACCGCAATCAACGTCACCGGAGGCGACCTGCAAGTCGGTGCTTCTGGGCTCACGCTGAATCAAAGCAGCGGCACCACATCAATCAACGGCAATAGCACATTTGCCGGAACACGTCCGGTGTTAGTCAGCGGAGGCGCTTTACAGCTCAACGGAAACGTGACGCTTGGCGGTTATATCATCAAAACCGGAAGCGGCCTACTCGATATGACCTCCGCCGCAGTTACCACGACTACGCCCACTTCAGGCGCGTATCGTATCGGCGTCCAAGGCAGCAGCCCGGTTGAAGGTGGCACGGTGAGAATAGATGATGCCGCCGCCCTTGGCGGAGCACAGTTACAATTCAACTCCGGCACACTGGAACTGATCGGCGATCTCACCTCAACGATTGGGCTTTCCGTAGGTGGCCGCAACGGCGGCTCGATTTCGGAACCTACCATCACAGGTGGAAATCTGACCCTCTCAGGAAACAGTAGCTTCTTCAACGCGACAGGCGCGAGCGGTGATATCCTTGTAAACGTGACCAATACCACGACCCTCTCCGGTTATTTTGGACCCACAAGCCTGACTTCCTTGAGTCCCACTTGGGTGGGAGTTGGTGGAAACGGCACCCTTGTCATCGGCGGCAATGCCACCCGGATAATTGACTGGGTTGTGGTCACGGATACGGCTACCTTGGTCATTAACGGCAGTATGGGCGGTGAGCGCCTCTACATTGAGGCTGCCGCCACGGTTTCAGGGAATGGAACCTTTACGGGCTCATCACCTTGGGTGGACAGTAACCCGGCAAGCGCTTCAGAGAACTTGGTCGCGCCTACCACGCCGGTCTATTTGGCTAGCACGGTAGATGTATTCGGAACACTCGCACCGAGCGGTGCGCTTGCGATCAATGCGAGCACGACGTTCAAGCCCGACTCAAACCTTGTGCTCCAGATTTCCGGCGCCACCAAAGGCAGCGGGTATGATGCGGTGGATTTTGCGGTTCCTCCCGGCTCGGCGCTCACCAATACGGTCGCACTTGATGGTAGTCTAATCTTAGACGTAGCAGCCCCTGCTGCGGCAGGCACTTATAACCTTATCACGTTTGGTTCAGGTGTGACTGGGTCCGGCAGCTTCAGCTCGGTCACGCTTACCGGCGGTTACTCCGGCTCCCTTGCTGGTAATGCCGCCACCACGAGCGGTAACCGGACCTTCGCTTTCGAGCAGAGCACCGGCGTGTTGACGGTTGCCAATTCGGCACCTCCCGTCAGCAG
>CAMDHP010000035.1 GCA_945898185.1 Akkermansia muciniphila
ACCGACCGCGCCGACGATTTCTCACCTGTTAAAAACGCAGAGGGCGTTGATTCGCCGAAGACCTGCGCCGAGGACCAAATGCGCCAGTTTACCCGCTGGGCCAACGCCCACGGTGCCGCCGTGCCGGTGGATGCCACTGGTCTGCCGCCCTTCGCCTTCGAGGTGTCGCCGCTTTTTGGATACGATGAGGACAGCTTCGCATCCGCTTGGGCCTCCCGCGCCCCGAAGCCTGCCATCGTCGCTGGCACCGTGCTTTCCTAACTGAATTCATTAAACTCCCGCAAAGTTTCCCATGAGTCTACTCACCTCTCTTCAAGCCGCGGGCACAGCCGGGCACCTCCTTCCCTCCGCACTTAAAAATCTGGAGACCTGGCTCGCCGCCGGTCTCCCCGCTTGGGCGACCGCAAGCATCGATGAGCTCGTGGCCAAGCAAGCCTGGGGAGAGCTCAATGACCGCTTTTACCGCGACCTCGAATTTGGCACCGGCGGCATGCGCGGCCGCACCATCGGCACCGTCTCCACCGCTGCCGAAAAGGGCCGGGTCGGCCCGCTGGGCACGCCCGAGCACGCCGCCATCGGCAGCAACATCCTCAACGACTACACGCTCGTCCGCGCCACCATCGGCCTCTTTCGCCACGCCGCGTCCTACCTCTCGGCCAAGGGAGACCCGCGCCTGCCCGCGCTGGTGATCGCCCACGATGTCCGTCACTTTTCCCGTCACTTCTGCGAACTCGCCGCCTCCACTTGGACCCGCTTTGGCGGCCAAGCCTACATCTTCGACGGTCCGCGCTCGACGCCCCAGCTCAGCTTCACCGTGCGCTGGCTTGGCGCGCACGCCGGCGTGGTCATCACGGCCAGTCATAATCCTCCTCACGATAACGGGTTTAAAGCCTACTTTGACGACGGCGCGCAGGTCGTGGCCCCGCACGATAAGGGCATCGTCACCGAAGTCGGCAAGGTGCCGCTCGGCGATCTCCCCGTCTATTTGGTTAAAGATCTCGCCCGCGTGGTCACCCTCGGCGCCTCCGCCGATGCCGCCTATCGCGCCGCCGCCGCCACGGCGGTAATTGATCGTTCGGTTTTCGCCGCCGCCGACCTCAAGGTCGCCTTCACTTCCATTCACGGTGTGGGTAACATCATGTCGGTTCCGCTGCTCCGGGAAGTCGGCGTCGATTTGCACGAGGAGCCCGCGCAGGCGATTCACGATCCGCGTTTCCCCACCGTAAAGTCGCCCAACCCCGAAAACGCCGACGCGCTCTCCCTTGCTATCAAGCTGGCCGAGGAAAAGGGGCTCGACCTCGTCATGGCCACCGACCCTGACTGCGACCGCATGGGCGCGGCAGTGCGCGGCAGGGACGACAGGATGCACCTTATCACCGGCAACCAGATCGGCGCGTTGATGACCGAGTATCGTCTTTCCCGATACAAGGAACTTGGCGTCATCCCCAAGGCCGGCTCCGATCGCGTCGCGTTGGTAAAAACCTTCGTGACCACCGCGCTGCAGGACGAGATCGCCCGCAGCCACGGCGTCAAGGTCATCAACACCCTCACCGGCTTCAAGTGGATCGCGGCCAAGATCCGCGGCTATGAGGACAAGCTGAAGGCCGGCTACCTCGCCAAGCACGGCGTCGCCATTGACTACAACGCCACGCCCTTCGCCAGCCGCGCGAAGCTCCTCCAGGAGTTTTCAACTTTTTACGCCTTCGGCTGCGAAGAGAGCTACGGCTACCTCGCCAACGACCTCGTTCGCGACAAAGACGGCAACTCCGCCTGCCTCATGCTCGCTGAAGTGTGCGCTTACGTGAAGGGTCGCGGGCTCACGATCCCCGAGTATCTCGACGAGATCTACCTTCGCACCAGCTACTATCTTGAGGGCGTGGTGAATCTCTATTATGAGGGCGCGAGTGGTGCGGCGAAAATCAAGCGCATCATTGACGGCTACCGCGCCACGCCGCCGGCAGCCTTCGGCGAAGTGGCCGTGACCAAGTTCGAAGACTTCGGTCGCATGGACATCCTCGACGCCGACGGCGAACGGGTGCCGAAGCAGGATCTTTACGTCGTCACCCTGGCCAACGGCTACACCTTTGCGGCACGCGGTTCTGGCACGGAGCCGAAGATGAAATTCTACGTCTTCGCCAAGGCCCCGGTGAAGTCCGCCGCAGATCTGCCCGCCGTCAAAGCTGCGGTTAAGACTGAACTCGACCGCGTAAAGGCCTTGATCGAGGCTGACGCCCAAAAACGCGCGGAGGGCTGAGCCGCCAACTCTGGGGAAAAATCAAATTGCCCTCCCGCCTCCGCGCCTTACTCCGTTCATGGCAACTCATGAACACGGTTGCCACGTCCTCCACCGCCTCGAGCAAAATCCCTCCCGCCTGCGCCGCCGACGCCGATTTCTACCAGCCCGCCGGGCAGTTCTTCCCGGCAAATCTGCCCGTCGCCCTCACCTTCGACGACGTATCGCTCGCGACGCTTTACTCCGACATTTTGCCGAAGGACGCCGACACGTCCACCGCACTCTCCGAACAGCTTCGGCTCTCGATCCCCGTCGTGTCTTCCGACATGGACACCGTCACCGAGTCCCGCATGGCCAAGACCATGGCGCTCAATGGCGGCCTCGGTCTCATCCACTACAACATGCCGGCCAAGGACCAGGTGAAGGAAGTGGCCCGCGTGAAGCGCCACATCCATGGCCTCATCCAGGACCCTATCACCGTTTCTCCTGATCTCCACATCGGCGACATCCTCGAACTCGTTGAAGCCAAAAAATACGGATTTCGCACCTTCCCCGTGCTCGATGCCGCCGGGAAACTCATCGGCCTTCTTCCCGGATCCGCCGTCCGCGAGCGCTACAAAACCCGCTCCGTCGCCGAGACCATGACGTCGCGGGCCGACCTCCTTACCGTCAACGCCCGCGCTCTCAAGCCCGATCCCATCAAGGCCGCTGACACCTTCTTCTCCGAACACGTGGGCATCCACAAAATGCTCGTCGTCGATGACCACGATCAGCTCCGCGGCCTCGTCACTTTCTCCGACGTGGATCGCATCATGAACGACACGAAATCCCGTCGCAAACCCGCCCGCGATTCCGATTTCCGCCTCGTCGTCGGTGCCGCCATCGCCCCCGTCCGCCTGCCCGATGGCACCCTTGACCGCGACCAGATCATCGCCCACGTGGGCAACCTTGTGGACGAAGCTATTGACGCCGTCGCCATCTCCACCGCGCATGGCCACACCGCCGGTGTCGGCGACATGGTGCGCATGATTCGCGACGCCTTCCCGCACCTCACCATCATCGCCGGCAACGTCACGTCCGGCGCAGGCGTGGAGTTCCTCGCTGATCGCGGCGCCAATGTAATCAAGATTGGTCAGGGCCCCGGCTCCATTTGCACCACCCGCATCGTCGCCGGTGTTGGCATCCCGCAGCTCACCGCCCTCTACGTCGCTTCCCGTGCCGCCCAGGCCAAAGGCGTCAAAATCCTTGCCGACGGCGGCATCACCAAGTCGGGCGACATCGTCAAAGCCCTCACTCTCGCCGACGCCGTCATCCTTGGCGGACTGCTCGCTGGTTGTCGCGAAGCCCCCGGCGAGATCATGGAGATCAACGGCAAGGTCTATAAACAATACCGTGGTATGGGCTCGCTCGCCGCGATGCAGGCCGGCAGTGCCGCTCGTTACGGCCACGACAAGACCGACAAGACCCGCAAGCTCACCGCGGAAGGCATCGAGGCACTCAAGGAGGTATCCGGCAGCGCCGACGATGTGTTGGCCAATCTGGTTGGCGGCCTGCAAAGTGGTATGGGCTACCTCGGTGCGAAGGACCTCGCCGCCCTGCGTGAGAAAGCCCGCTACATTCGCGTGTCCCCCGCTGGCCAAAAAGAAGCCGCGCCCCACGACGTCATCGAGATCAAGGCCGGCGCGAAGGGCTGAGCGAAGCCCGTCTGTTCCATCGAGCCAAGTGGCGCCGCTCGTATCAATGCGTCCATGTGAAGGCCGCGGCTAAACATCGCTAATTCTCCACCAGTGGCTCGCTCTTTCCGGCTCGGGACTGTGTCGGCGGGGCTCCGTCCTGGTGCCGTCAGGGTCGTGTGCAGATCAAGCGCCTCGCTGGCCCCCCGGCCGGCCCCGCTGGCCTCCAATGTCACCACGCCAGCGCGCACCCGGTGCAAGGAATCGGGCAAGAACGCCCGCTTCAGGATAAGGGATCGCGATGTGGAACGGCCCGGTCGTTTAGGTCGCGGACGCCGGGCAACCCAGACTTTACTGAGCGCTTAATCCAATTTCGTGGGTATGTGCGCCGGCTCTCGTTATCGTGTTCTCGCACCGTGGTTGGTCAGCCATTTTTGCTCCCCGTGCATGATCTTGGTCAGGGATCGCCCGATACCCCCAGTGACCGCTCAAAGCGTAAGCTGCGACACCAATCTCTCCACGACTCAAATCCGAAGCATGGACGACTACGGTGCTCGCACCGGCGACTGGGAGTTCACGTTGGGCGGCGTTGGGACAAGCAGCAAAGAGATGGACGACTCCCTCGGCGGCCTGGATTTTTCGGTCGGATATTTCCTTACGAATACCCTCGAAGTCGCTGCGCGCCAAACCGTGAACTATTCGAATCCCACCGGCGGCGGTGGGGCCCTCTACGACGCCTCGACATTCCTGGCGGTCGATCAGTATTTCGGAACCGGACGCTTCCGTCCTTTCGTCGGATTAAACGTTGGGGCGCTTTATGGCGACAACACCAGCGACATTTGAGCCGCCGGGATCGAGCGTGGGCTCAAGTTTTACGTGCTCCCCAAGACCTTCCTCTTGGCAATCGCGGACTTCGCCTGGTCGTTCAAGGGTTCCAAGTCCCCGACCCACAAATTCAACGGCGGCGCGTTCCTCTGGTCGGTCGGCGTGGGCTTCAATCTCCAACCGCTCCGCCTTCGGTAAAACCTTCACACGCCGCGCAGCCTTGGGCTGCGCGGCTTTTTTGTTCACTTTGGTTAAGTGCCCATTTCAGTGCCACCGCCTTCGTCCTTTGGTGGCCTGTCTGAATTCCCCGTTTGGTTTCCCGAAAAGTTGATGCGCGAAAGAGCCGGGGATGGCATCGTAACCCATGCCATTTGCTCCGACATCTTGCGGCGGCTCATCGACTCCAATCGCGGCCTTCTATTTAAACTTGCGCCGGTTTTAGTCGAATAAGCCAGTTTTGGGTCTTTTCTTAGGTCTGCCAGTCGAGGCCGATATCGGCCCAGGGAGCGTGGTGCACGAGGGCGCCGGTGGAAACGAAGTCGAGGCCGAGGCCGGCGTAGCGCGGCAGGGTTTTTAACGTGATTCCGCCGCTGGCTTCGGTGAAGGCGCGGCCGGCGATCGCGGCAATGGCTTTTTTGATACGCGCCGGCGGGAAGTTATCTAAGAGGATGACGTCGGCTCCTGCGGCGAGCACTTCGGGGAGCTGGTCGAGGCGATCAATCTCGACCTCAACGGGAAGCTCTGGCGCGGCCTTCTTGGCCCGGGCCACGGCGGCGGCGAGCGCGCTGACGGCCGGGATTTTAGATTTTAAGTTTGCGGTTTCCCGACCGGTGAAACCGAGGAGGGCGAGGTGGTTGTCCTTGAGCATGACGCGATCGAAGAGGCCGAGGCGGTGGTTCCACGCGCCGCCGCAGGCGACGGCGTATTTTTCCAACATGCGGTAGCCGGGGGTGGTCTTGCGGGTGTCGAGCAGGCGGGTGCGGCCGGGGCCGAGCGCGGCGACGTGAGCGGCGGCGGCGGTGGCGACGCCAGAGAGGCGTTGAAGGAAATTCAGGGCGACGCGCTCGGCGGCGAGGAGCGTGCGCGGGTCGCCTTCGAGGGTGGCGAGAATCTGGCCCGGGGCGATGCGGTGGCCGTCGCGGACGAGGGTCTGCACGGAAGCGCGGCGGGGGCCGTAGGCGGAGAGGACAAGCGGGAGGAGCGGCAGGCCGCAGGCCACAAGTTCAGTGCGGGCGACGAGGTGGGCGCGGCCGAGGCGGGGCGGGGCGGCGAGAGCGGCGGTGGACTGGTCGCCGGTGCAGGCGGGTTTTTGACGGAGACCGAGGCCGGAGAGATCCTCATCGCGGGCGAGCTCGACGAGGCGGCGGAGGTAGGCGAGATCGAGGTCGTCCCAAGTGAGGCGAAGGAGGAGGCGGTCGAGGGCGGCGGGCATCGGCGGCGTCGCGCGGGGCGCGGCGAGAATGAGGGTTGAGATTGAGGCGGAAGATTAAGGTGAGGCGAGCGGTGGGGCGGTGAGAGGTTGGCAGAGGCCCGGGCGGGAAGGAAGCGAAAGGCGCAGCTTTAAAGTGTGCGGCGCGAAGGGAGGCGAAGGACGAGCAGAGCCACGCGGCGGCTAAGCAGGTGTTTTTGAGCGCAAGTTGTGAGATCTTGCGATGGGAAGAGGGATAGAAAAAGTGGTGGTATGAACGTGGAGGATTTTAAGAAGTTAGATGACGCGGGTGCCTTGGCGCTGGAGTTGCAGGCGCTGTGGTGGGCGGAGCGCGGAGACTGGGACCGAGCGCATACGCTTTGTCAGGAGGCGGGCACGAGGGAGGGCGATTGGGTGCACGGGTATCTGCACCGGGCGGAGGGCGACGCGGGGAACGCGCGCTATTGGTATGCGCGGGCGGGGCGGCGTTGGCCGGAGGGCGTTGCGCTCAAGGCGGAGTGGGCGGCGATCGTCGCGGAGTTGCTGGCGCGGTGAGCGGACTATGCGCTCGAGGTGGAGCGCTTTGACCCCCGACTCGCTGATTTGGAGCGAACCGCGGAGGCGGCCGCAAGGGAACGGGTCGAACTCAGGCGCGGACCTGGCCGCTGCCGTCTATGAGGTATTTGTAGGTGCAGAGCTCTCGGAGGCCCATGGGGCCGCGGGCGTGGAGCCGGTCGGTGCTGATGCCAATCTCGGCGCCGAAGCCGAATTCGAAACCGTCATTGAAGCGGTTAGAGGCGTTCCACGGGACGACGGCGCTGTCCACGGCGGCCTGAAAACGGCGGGCGGCGGCTTGGTCGGCGGTGATGATGGCGTCGGTGTGGGCGGAGCTGTCGCGATTAATGATGGCGATGGCGGACTCGAGGTCGGGCACGACGCGGACGGCGAGGATGAGATCGAGGAACTCGGCGCGGAAATCAGCCTCGCTGGCGGCGATGGCTTTCAGGCCATGGGTAGCGGCGAGGAGCGCGAGGGAAGCGGGGTCGCAGCGAAGCTGCACGCCCTTTGCGCAGAGGGCGGCGGCGAGGCGGGGGAGGGCGGTGGCGGCGATGGCGGCATGGACGAGGAGTTGCTCGGCAGCGTTGCAGACGCCGGGGCGTTGAGTCTTGGCGTTGAGGATAATGGCCTCGGCCATGGCGGGGTCGGCCGCCTTGTCCATGTAAACGAAGCAGACGCCGGTGTAGTGCTTGATGACGGGAATGGTGGAGTGCTCGGCCACGAAGCGGATCAGAGACTCGCCGCCGCGCGGGATGATGCAGGAGATGAGCGAGTCGAGGGTGAGAAGATGGTTCAGCGCGGCGCGGTCGGTGGTGGGGATGAGTTGGACGGCGTCGGTGGGCAGACCGGCCTCGGCGAGGGCCTGCTGGACGAGGGCGGCGAGGGCGGTGTTGGTGTGGAAAATCTCTTTGCCGCCGCGCAGGATGGAGGCGTTACCGGATTTGAGGCAGAGGATGGCGCAGTCGATGGTGACGTTGGGGCGGGCCTCGTAGATGATGCCGATGACGCCTAGGGGGACGCGGACCTTGCGGATGACGATACCGTTGGGGCGGGTAATGGACTCGAGGGGCTCGCCGACGGGATCGGGGAGCGCGGCGACCTGGGCAACGGACTCGGCGAGGTGAACGAGGCGGGCTGGCGTGAGGGTGAGGCGATCGATCTGGGCGTCGGGCAGACCGGCGGCGCGCGCGGCGTCGAGATCGAGGGCGTTGGCGGCGAGGAGGGATGCCTCGGCGGCGGGAATGAGGCGGGCAAGGGCGAGCAGGGCGCCGTTCTTTTGCTCCGTGGAAGCGGTCGCGAGGAAGAGCGCGGCGGCGCGAGCGCGGACGGCTATGGAGGTGACGAGAGCGGCGAGATCGGCGGACATGGCGCGACGGGAGGGGGTTTAAAAGGAAAGGCTTAATTTAAGGAGAAGTGCGAGGGCGGCGAGCGCAAGCTGGGGTTGCTTGCGGTTGCGTGGCGAGTGGTGGTGAGGATGGCGGCTGGGTATAAAAAAGCCCCGGACGCGGGATCGCGGGCCGGGGCTGGATGGAGCGAGGTGCGAAGGGTGACTTTCAGGTGGTCGGAGCGATGGATTTGGCAGTGGCGCGGAGCTCGGGCCAGCGATGGGCGGGGATGGCGGGACCGGAGTGGCGCACGGATTCGGAGCCAACGTGGGCGGCGAGGGCGCCGGCAGCGGGGAGAGACCAACCATGGAGGTGGGCGTGGAGGAAGGCGCCGGCAAAGGCGTCGCCCGCACCATTGGTATCGATGACCTGCGGGGCGGGCACGGGGGCGATGCGGTGCAGCTCGGTGCCCTGTGCGATCCAGGCGCCGTCTTTTCCGACCTTGACGACTGCGATCACGCCCTCGGCGGCGAGGCGAAGGGCGAGGGCGGCGTAGTCGTCACCGGAATTCGGATACAGGGCGCGGATCTCGTCCTCGTTGGCGAAGACGATGCCGATGCCGCCTTGGCGGAACTGGGTGAAGAGCCAGTCGCGGGAGGCGTTGACCACCTCGAAGGAGGCGATGTCGAGCGAGACGGTGGCGCCGGACGCGCGGGCGTGGGAAAGCACGGCGTCGGCGAGGGCGGGGTTGAAGACGAGGTAGCCCTCGATGTGGGCGTGGCGGACGCCGGCGAAGTCGCCGGCGGAGAGCTCTTCGGGCGAGAGGGTGAGGGCGGCGCCGAGGTCAGTGCGCATGGTGCGCGCGGCGTCGGGTGTAATGAGGGCGAGGCAGCGGGCGTGGGGGAGAGCGGCGGTTTTGAAGCGAGAGACATCCACCCCAGCGGCGTAGGCGCGTTCGCGGTAAGCGGCGGCGGTGGCGTCGTGGCCTTGTTTGCCGAGGAAGGTGGTGCGCAGGCCGAGGCCGGAGGCGGTGCGGACGACGTTGGCGGCGCTACCACCGTTTTCGAGGGTCGGAGGGGACGGGAGGCGGGCGATGATGGCATCCATCTCGGCGGCGTCCACTAGCACCATGCCGCCCTTGTCGCCCCGGACTTGGGCTAGGAAGGATTCAGGCACGGGGGCCGTGAGGTCCATGATGGGGGAACCGATGCCGATGAGATCGAATGAGGTGGAGTGGGACATGTAGGAATGGAAGGAGGAGAGGGCGGGGTGCGTGGCGACGCGGCGGTGGTTGGGGCGGGCAGTTTTGCCTAGCCGGAGACGGCGAGGGTGGTGGCGAGTAAGGGATCCTCGTTCACCTCAATGACGATGGAGTAATCGCCGATGGCGGGGAAGGTGAGATTGCGGACATCGTTGATCAGGTTGATGCGTTGAAGGGGACCTTGAGATTCAAATTCGCGGTCTAGGAGAATGTTCATCGAAGCATGGTCGAGGCCGAAGGAGATGCGGATCTTATGCTTGCCGGTGGGGACGTCGCTGAGGCTGAGGAACCAGATCATGAACGGGTGGGTGAGGGGAAACTGGCGCCCGCGAATGGCGGAAAACACGCCGAGCAGGGTGTGTTTGCCGGTGGCGGGGTCGACGTGGACGCCGTCGCACATGAGCCAGCAGAGAACCTGAGGTTTCGTGTTCATCATGGTAAGCCGATGATCGTGGGCGGCGGCGGGGCGGGGGGAAAGAAGGAAGTGTGGGTGGCAAAAATGAATCGTGGCAGGGATTTTCTTGTAAGGGTTTTCGCGCGGTTCATATCCGGTTGAGATGAAGTATATTTTCGTGACTGGCGGGGTGGTTTCTTCTTTGGGTAAAGGCCTCACGGCAGCGGCGCTGGGCGCCCTGCTGGAGATGCGCGGCCTGACCGTGCGGATCCAGAAATTCGACCCCTACCTCAATGTGGATCCGGGCACGATGAGCCCCTATCAACACGGTGAGGTTTATGTGCTCGAGGATGGCGCGGAAACGGATCTGGATCTCGGTCATTACGAGCGTTTCACGAGTGGAAAACTTTCCCGGATCAACAGTCTCAGTTCCGGCCAGGTTTACGAAAGCGTGATCCAGAAGGAGCGCCGCGGCGCCTACCTCGGCAAGACGGTGCAAGTCATCCCGCATGTGACGAACGAGATCAAGGAGCGCATAACTGTCGCGGCGAAGGATGTGGATATTTTGATCACGGAGATCGGCGGCACGACGGGTGACATCGAGGGGCTGCCTTTCCTTGAGGCGCTGCGTCAGTTTGCCCTCGAGCAGGGGCCGCGCGACGTCGTTTTCCTGCACGTCACGCTGGTGCCTTATCTGGCGGCCGCCGGGGAGTTAAAGACTAAGCCCACCCAGCAGTCCGTGGCGAAGTTGCGCGAGATCGGCATCCAGCCGCACGTGTTGGTCTGCCGGAGCGAGAAGCCGATTGATGCGAGTGTGCGCGACAAGTTATCCATGTTCTGCAATGTGCCGGTGAAGGCCGTCATCGAGTGCCGGGATGTGGACTCGATTTACGAGCTCCCCATCGCCCTGCAGCAGGAGGGCCTCGACCAACTCGTTGTTGAACTGTTCGGCCTCAACAAACCGCAACCCGAGCGCAATGTCTGGGCCGAGCTCGCCCGCCGCATCAACAACCCCGCTCACACCGTTCGCATCGGCGTGGTCGGAAAATACATCGAGCTCCAGGACGCCTATAAATCCGTCTATGAGTCAGTCACCCACGCCGGTATCGCCAACAATGCGAAGGTCGAGGTGGTGCGTGTAGACGCCGAGGATTTGGAGAAACGCGGAGGCACCGCGCTGTTGAAAGGGCTCGACGGCATTCTCGTGCCGGGTGGCTTTGGTGACCGTGGCACCGAGGGTAAAATCATCGCGGCCCGCTACGCCCGCGAGAACAAGGTCCCCTACTACGGGCTTTGCCTCGGTCTCCAGATCGCCGTCATCGAGTTTGCCCGCAATGTTCTTAAGTTAAAGGGTGCCAACTCCACTGAGTTCGACGCCGCCTCGCCGCATCCGGTCATCAACATGATGGAGGAGCAGAAAAAAATTATTGATAAGGGCGCCACCATGCGCCTCGGCAGCTACGAGTGCGCGCTTACCTCCGGCTCCAAGGCCGCCAAGGCCTACAAGGCCGAAAGCATCCGCGAGCGCCACCGCCACCGCTACGAGGTTAACAACGCCTACGTCGGCCAGCTCCAGCGCGGCGGCCTCACCGTTTCCGGTATTAACCCCCGCCGCAATCTCGTCGAAATCGTCGAGCTGAAGGACCACCCATTCTACCTTGCGGTGCAATTCCATCCCGAGTTTCAGTCGAAGCCCCTGCACGCGCATCCGCTTTTCACTGCCTTCGTCGCGGCGGCGCTGAAACAGCGCAAGCCCTTCAAGTCCGCAAAGGCGAAGTCGAAAGCGAAAGCGAAACCGAAGGCGCAGGCTGCCGGGGCGAAGGCCTCCAAGCCTTCAACGCAAAGCCGCAAAGCCGCGAGGCCCGCGAAAAAGAGGGCTTAAAACCACGCGCCGCTTCGCCGCATTGGTCATTCGTCATTAAATCCCCGTCATCGGTATTTTTATCCGCCGCTCATGCCACTTTTCGATCCCAAAAAACTCCTCGTTCTGGCTGGTCCTTGCTCGCTGGAGAACGAGAGCGTGGTGCGAGCGGTAGCCGAAAAACTTGTGGCTCTGCGCGCCAAGTATCCCGAATTAAATCTCGTTTTTAAAGGTTCCTTCGACAAGGCCAACCGCACCTCCATCGCGGGCGGGCGCGGCACTGGCCTTGAGGCCGGTCTCGCCTTGCACGCGATGGTTAAAAAGGACTACGGGCTGCCCTGCGTGACCGATGTCCACGAGAGCGATCAATGCGCCGCCGTTGCCGCCGTGTGCGATGTGTTGCAGATCCCCGCCTACCTCTGCCGTCAAACCGATCTGCTCCTTGCCGCCTCCGCCACGGGCAAGGTTATTAATGTTAAAAAAGGCCAGTTTCTCTCGCCCAGCGACATGGTGCACGTCGTCGGCAAACTCGCCCACGGCGGCGCGGCCGAGATCTGGCAGTGCGAGCGCGGCGCCACCTTTGGCTACAATAATCTCGTCGTGGACATGCGCAGCTTTCCGATCATGGCGCGTAACGGCTACCCGACTATTCTGGATGCCACCCACAGCGTGCAGCTCCCGGGCGGAGGCGGTGGCAAAAGCACCGGCCAGCGCGAGTTCGTGCCCACCCTCGCCTTCGCCGCTCTCGCGGCCGGGGCCGACGGCCTTTTCATCGAAACCCACCCAGATCCCGCCAACGCCCTTTCCGACGGGCCGAATATGGTGCCGCTCGATGAGCTCGGAGCCTTGCTCGCGAAGTGCCTCGCTTTCTGGCGCCTCGCCCGCGCCGCTTAAGCGAAACGTGTCGCGTCCGCTTACGATCGCCTTCCAGCGGTAATCGTCCGTTGACCCTCGCCCGCCGAAGTTAACACTTTTCGCCAAGGCAATATCCGCTCCCTTTATACACACGATGGAAACCTTCCTCATAGACGTCCCCGTTCCTTCCATGGGCGCGACCGTCAACGAACTCACCGTCATTGATCTGAAGGTCAGCGTCGGCACCGTCCTGAAAAAAGGCCTCATCGCCGCTGAACTCGAAAGCGATAAATCCGTGTTCGAGTGGGAATCCCCGTGCGATGGCACGGTCCGCGCCGTGCACTGCCGAGCGGGTGACATCATTCGCTCCGGGGACCTTTTTATCAGCATCGAGACCGCCGACGAATCGCTTCGGCACCTCGCCGCCACGAGCGGCGTAAATTCGAAATCCAAAATCGCCGCCGCGAGCGACGTAAGCCCGAAATCTCCACCTCTTAATCCTAAGGCGGAAGTCGGTGCGCCTGTGCCCGCCCCCGTCGCTGGTTCACTCTGGACGCCGCGCGCGCTTAAGCTCGCGCAGGATGCCGGCCTCGCTCCGGCCGCGCTCGCAGGCATTACCGGCACCGCTCCGGGCGGGCGCATCTCCGGTGATGATTTTACTCATTGGCTGGCCGCTAACCCTGGTCTGGCCGCCGCCCCCGCCGCCGCCGCTCCGGCGCCGGCGTCCGCCCCCAAGGCCGCCACCGGCAACGAGACCGTGTGCATCGCCGGCATCGGCTACGCGGTGCCAAAAAACATCCGCCCCACCAGCGAGATTTTAAAAGCCTTCCCCGGTCGCACCGAGGCCGAGATGCATAAGCTCACCGGCATCCACGAACGCCGCTACGCCGATGCCGACGAGTCCGCCACCAGCCTCGCAGCCACCGCGGTCGGCCAGGCCCTCAAACAGGCCGGCATCGATCCTGCGCAGATTGATGGCATCATCCTCGCCACCATCATCCCTGACCAGCCCGTGCCCTCGATGGCGAGCGCGCTGGCCAAGCTTCTCGGCTGCCCCAAGGCCCTCGCTTTCGATGTCAACGCGGCCTGCTCGGGCTGGCTCTACGCTCTCGAGGTCGGTCGCGCTTTTATTCGCGGCGGCACGGCCAAGACCATCGTAGTCGTCACCGCCGAGTTGCTCTCCCGCATCACCAATCCCGAGGATCATGAGACTGCTTTTCTCTTCGGTGACGGCGCGGGTGCTGCGATTTTAACCGATGCGCCCGGCGGCCACCGCCTGCACCGCATGGCGCTTTCCGGCGACGCCGCGCATTTTAATGCCATCCAGCGTCCGGGCGGCGGCGCGACCCGCCCCGTGCCCTGTGCCGACGGCAGTGATCGCGCGGATTTTTATCTGCAAATGGATGGAGCCGCCGTGTTCAAAAACGCGGTCGTCGCCTTCGCCGACCAGATCGAGAAGGCCATCGCCCGCCACGGCCTCGCGCCCGACGATATCGCCTGGATCGTGCCCCATCAGGCCAACGAACGTATCCTGCGCGCGGTCGGCAAACGTGTAGGTATCCCCTTTGAGAAGTTCGTCGTCACCATCGCCAAATACGGAAATACCTCGGGTGCGTCGGTCTCGATGGCGCTCGGCTGGGCGGCCGAAGAGGGAATTTTTAAGTCGGGCGATAAAATCATCTTCTGCTCGGTCGGTGCCGGCCTGACCTACGCTGGTGGGTTGCTGGTTTGGTGAGCTTCGCGGGGATTTCTTAGGACCTTCGACATTTCCAGGGGATTTTAATCGCGGAATGGCTGCGCCCTTTCGTGGCTCACGCGTCGCTCAGGCGAAAGCGCTCCGCTCCTCCGGATCGTGCTAATCGGTCCGGGGAAATCGTTCTCGGGTTGAGATCCGTTCGGGTGCGGGCTCGGAGGAGAACGAGGGTGAGAATGAGGATGAGGGCGGAACGGAGTCGGACGAAACGACTCCATCGTTCCGCTACGAATGAGCCGGAAAGAGAAAGAGTAAGAGAAAGAATCTAGAGAAAGAGTTCGGAGGGCGGAACGGGTGAAATAGGAGTCGGGCCCTTGAACTCACGTTCAAGCCTACGGTCGGAGGGTCGGAGATCGGGGGAATCTTTCTCTAGATTCTTTCTCTTACTCTTTCTCGGGTCGAGATCCGTGCGGGGGCGGGCTGGGACGGGAACGAGGCTGAGAATGAGAATGAGAAAGAGGGTGAGACGAAGTGGGCGGACGAATTTAAGGGTAAAGCTTGAAGGCGAGTGGAGGGTTCGGTGGGGTGGGGGAATGGGTGCGATTTGGTTATTGGTGGCTTTGGGTTTGCTGGCGGCGGCGCGGTTTTGCGTGCGGCCGGCGCGGACTTATCGCGCGTGGTGGGTGGCGTTGGTGGCGACCGAGCTCGGGCACGTCTGGGCAGTGGGCGCGCTCGGTGTCGCGTGCGGAACGGCCTCCTTCGCCGTGGCTTCGGAGGCCGGGGCCGGAGGTGCGGCGGGGGGGCTGGCCGCGGGGCTAACGTTGGTGGCGGCAGGTTTGTTTGCGCGGCCGGCGTGGTCGGCTTGGCGGATGAGCGGGCGGGTGCAGACGGAGCTGGTCAGAGTGTTTGGCGGCGGGGGCGCGGCGAGGTGCGACGGGGTGTGGTCGTGGCGCAGGCTTTGGCGCTGGCCAAATGCGGTGCGGCGCGGGCCGGTGGAGACTTTTGGTGCGAAGGAGGCGGGCGCGGGCGGGATGCCGGTAGATTTTTATCGGGCGCAGCCGCAGGATCAAAGTAACCTGTTAGGTTACTTTGTGCCGGGGGCTGCGCCGTGCGTGGTGGTGGTTCACGGGGGCGGGTGGAATAGCGGGGACCGGTCGCAGTTGGCGGCGTTTAACCACTGGCTGGCGGAACGCGGGGTGGCGGTGGCGGCGGTAAGTTACCGGCTCGCGCCTGCGCATCGGTGGCCGGCGCAGATTGACGACGTGCGCGCGGCGGTGGAGTGGGTAAGGACAAACGCGGAGCGGCTTGGCGTGGACCCGGAGCGGCTGGTATTACTCGGGCGCAGCGCGGGCGCGCAGATCGCGGCGGCGACCGCGTATGGAGAGGCGTTGCCGGGGGTGCGGGCGGTGGTGGCGCTTTATGGGTGTTATGATCTGGAGTTTGTGTGGTCCATCCGGTCTGAGACGGATTCGCTCAACTCGGATAAGTTGATGAAACAGTATATGGGCGGCGGTCCGGAGGGCGTGGATGGGGCGGAACGTTATCGCAGCGGCAGTGCCGAGAAGCTGGTGCATGCTGGGGTCCCGCCTACGCTGATCATGCACGGGGCGCTGGATGAACTGGTGTGGTGCCGGCACAGCGAGCGTCTGGCGGCGGCGCTGGAACGGGCGGGGGTGCCTCACGTGTTTGTGCGGTTGCCGTGGGCGACCCACGCGGGCGAGGCCAATCTGCACGGGCCGGCGGGGCAGCTCATCACGGGGGCGGTGCTGCGGGTGGCGAGGGCGGCGGGGCGGTAGGCGTCGCCCGCCGAATCGCGCCGACGAGCTGGTTTAATCCCGCTCAGGCGGGAGCTCGCGTTGTTCAGGGGGAATTTTGGACGAAGCGAAAAAATGGGGATCAAGCCCTTGAATTCACTTTCAAGCCTTCGGTCTAAGGGCGGCTTGCCAGCTGGGGATGTTGAAGCCGACGAGGCCCAGTGGCGGGGTCGCCCGTAGGAGGAAAGGGCGTTTGATAAGGTTGCCGTTGGCGGCGAGCCGCGCAAGGAAGTCGGGCTCGGAAAGGGTGTCGAGAATGTCGCCGAGCTTTTGGTCGCGATAGTCTTTGCCGGATGTGTTGCAGAGGCGGCGGCGCTCTCCGACTAAGTGAGCGAGCATGGTGCGGAGCTCGGCGAAGGACGGAGGATTTTCGCGGATGGGTTTCTCCGTGAAGGCGATATTTTGCGCGGCGAGCCACTTTACGGCCTGGCGGCAGGTGTCGCAGGATTTGTAGGTATAAACGGTGAGCATTGTGGTTCGGGCGTTTTTGAGATCGTTCGCGTTCTCGAATTGGAAGTTCGGCGAACGGGGACGGTTTTACGAAAGGGAAACGTAACGAGAATCAGAACGAGCCAGAGAACGAGAACGATAAGCGGTTGGCGGGGCGGGGGCGCCGGACGGAACGATTCCGTCGTTCCGCAACGAATAAGCCGGAGCGGGAAAGAGAAAGAGTAAGAGAAAGAATCGAGAGAAAGAGTTCGGAGGGGGAGGCGGGGAGAGGGATTGCGTGGAGGCGGTGGCGGCGTAGCGTCGCGTTTTATGACCCGGTTTCGTCCCTGTATTGATCTTCATGATGGCAAGGTGAAGCAGATCGTCGGCGGTTCGCTGCGCGACGACGGGGCGGGCCTGCGCGAGAACTTCGTGAGCGACCGCGGTGCGGGGGAATTTGCCGCGATGTATCGGGTGGACGCACTCAGCGGCGGACACGTAATCAAGCTCGGCGCGGGTAACGATGAGGCGGCACGCGCGGCGCTGGCGGCGTGGCCGGGCGGCTTGCATGTGGGCGGCGGAATCACGGGCGATAACGCCGAGAACTGGCTGGCGGCGGGCGCGAGCCATGTGATCGTGACCTCGTGGCTTTTTAATCCGGCGGGCCGGTTTTTACCGGAGCGGTTGGAACTGCTTCGGGCGCGAGTGGGTGCGGAGCGTCTCGTGATCGACCTGAGCTGCCGGCGCACGGCGGCGGGGTGGACGGTGGCGATGAATCGCTGGCAAACGCTGACAGATCTGGACGTGACGCCGGCGACGCTGGAGGCGCTGGCGGGGAGTTGCGCAGAGTTTTTGATTCACGCGGCGGACGTCGAGGGTCTGTGCGGCGGGATTGACGAGGAGCTCGTGAAGATGCTCGGCGGCTGGGCGGGGAAACCGATGACTTATGCGGGCGGGGTTGCGACGATGGACGATGTGCGCTTGGTGGACCGGGTGAGCGGCGGGGCGCTCGATCTCACGGTGGGGAGCGCGCTGGATATTTTTGGCGGGCGCGGGGTGCGTTATGCGGAGTTGGTGGAGTGGAACAAGCGCGGCGAGGCTGCGCTGGATTAAGCCCGCGCGGGCGGGATTTCGGTCTGCTCAGGGGGTATTTAGGCGAAGCGAATAGGCAGGAATCGAACTCTCGAACTCACGTTCAAGCCCACGTTCGGAGGGCAGAGTCGGAGGCGTCGAAGGCGGGAGCTCGGCGGTTCGGGAAATCGTTCTCGTTCTCTTACTCGTTCTCGTTCTCGGGTTGAGATCCGTTCGGGGGCTGGTTCGGGCGAGAATTAGAACGAGAATGAGGACGAGGATGAGGGCGGAGCGGGAGGGGAAGCGGCGGACGAAACGACTCCGTCGTTCCGCAACGTGTGACCGGAATCCTTGAACCCACATTCAAGCCTACGGGGACGGGGAATTGGGCGGGGCTTACTTCAGCCAGTTCTTGTCCTGAAGGACGAATTGCCAGGTGCCTCTGAATTGGCCGAGCTCTCCGTAGAAGCGGAGCTTGGCTCCGGTGCGGGCGCGTTCACGGAGGGCACTGCGAAAATCTTTATTGTGACTGAATACGTCGTATTCGAGGTCGCCAACTTTCACTTTTACGTGGCCTTTTTCGTTCACGTAGCAGGGCTCCTCGATGAGGAAAATACGGCCGTTGTAGGTGCCGTCGCGGATGTCGGTGCCAGTGGGAAGATCGGCGGGTTTCAGGGCGGTCGCAAAGAGGTTAACGGCTGACGTGACGACCGGAATAACCACTCCGCTGCCCTCCTCGGTGGTGCTGGGGCGGTTGAGCGGCATCCACTTGTCGCGGGCGTTGGTATCGACTGTTTTGAAGCGGGCGTAGACGGGGAAATGGTCGGAAAAACCGGCGGGGATTTTGCCGCGCGACCAGCGATTGGGGCGGCCGAAGGCATCGGCGTTGAGGCCTGAGAACTTCAGGACGGCGAAGGAGTCATCTTCGTATTGCACACCGTTTTGATCGAAGAGACCGCGGGCGAGAATGAGGTGCATCAGGGTGCCCCACTCGTTCTTGTAGATATCGGAACCGCGTTGATCGGAGGGGAGTTCGAACCAGAGGTTGTAGAGATCGCGGTCCTTGCCGCGGATGGCGAGTTCGTTGCCCTGGGCGCCGAGGATGTCGTTGATGCCAGTGGTGCGCATCGCGCGATAGCGCTGCTTCTGGTTGTAGTGGGAGTTGAGGTCGCCGCCGATGATGAAGTCGGCGTTGGGGTCGGCTTTGAGCAATCCGTCGATCAGGCCGCGGAGGGTTTTGGCGTTTTCGCGGCGGCTGACTTCGGTCTCGGGGTCGCCGGCGCCGGACTTCCAGTGGTTCTGAAAAACAGTGAGTGGGTAGCCGTCAACATCGAGAGTGACCTCAAGGATGGCGCGGGCGTTTGGTGTGGGGTGGGAGCGGACGGCGGTGATGGGGAAGCGGGAGAAGACGAGGTTACGAATGGCGAGGCTGCGACCGTCCTCGTGGTTGCCGGGACGCTCGTCGGTGGTGGCGACGTGGTAGCCGGTGAGGCCGGCGTCGGCGCAGGCTTTGAGGAGCCAGGCCTCGGACGGAAGGCCGGCGAGCTCGGCGGGGAGGGGCGACTGGGCGAGCATGGCGTCGGCGGTGGTGCCGGCGACGGAGGCGAGCCATTTATCGTAGTCTTTGACGGTGGAGTCGGGCGTCTGGTCGAGCTCAATCTCGTTGAACATCGCGACCTCGGGGCCAGCCCCCTTGTTTACGCGGACGAGGACCTTGGCGATGTTGGCGATTTTGACCGCGAGATGGGCGGGGGTGTAGTTTACGGGCTGGTAGTCGTCGTAAACGGCGACGTTATCGGCGTCGAAGAGGTTTTCGACGTTGTAGGTAACGACCGCGAAAGAGCGGCCGAAGACGACCGGAGTGATGAGGCACGCGAGAAGGCTGATGGCGGCAATACCGGCTGGAAGGCTGGGGTAGCGAGGCGGGGAAATACGCATTGTGATAAGATGACCTAAAGCGGGGCGACGCCAAGCTCGCGCATGGGTTCTATGGTAAATATTGGGTGTATATTAAGTCCACGCGGGGCTTTGCACTAAAGCGCGGGCCGAGCAAAGAACGGAGGACAAGAACTTGAACCCACGTTTAAGCCTACAAGGGCGGGGGAGACGAGAGGCCGATCCAGGAGCTCGGCGGCTCGGGGAAATCGTTTTCGTTCTCTTGCTCGTTCTCGGATTGAGATCAGTTCGGGGGCGGGTTCGGGGAAGAATGGGAATGATAACGAGGGAGAAGCCGGAGGAAGCGGCGGACGAAACGACTCGGTCGCTCCGCTACGAATGATCGGAATGAGAACGAGAATGAGTCGGAGGCGGAATCGGAACGCGGATGGAATGACCACGCCGAAGGGTGATCTTCGGAACGGATTGCTGGGCACTCCTTGCTAAGCGGCGGGCGTGGCGCGGCGGGCGTCCACGGCCCACTGGTAGAGCTCTTCGTAGCGGCGGGCGCTGACGTCCCACCCGAAATCCTGATTCATGCCGCGCAGGCGAAGGGCGTGGAACTCGGCGGGGCGGTCGTAGTAAGTGGCGCAGGCCCAGCCGAGGGTGTTGTAAAGGGCGGGGGCGGTGGCGTCGTTGAAACGAAAACCGGTGCCGGTGGGCTGGCCTTCGACGTATTGGGAGACGGTGTCAATCAAGCCGCCGGTGCTGCGAACCAGCGGCGGGGTGCCGTAGCGCATCGCGTAAAGTTGGGTGAGGCCGCAGGGCTCGGCGCGGCTGGGCATGACGAATAAATCCGAGCCTGCCTGGATGAGGTGGGCGAGTGAGTTGTCGTAGCCTACATAGAGGCCGACGCGGCCGGGATACTGCTCGGCGGCCCAGCGGAAAACGTGTTCAAGGCCGGGATCGCCGGTGCCGAGAATGGCGAACTGGACGTGCATGCGTTCCAGCACGTGGGGAAGCGCCTCGGCGAGAAGGTCGAGACCCTTTTGGGAGGCGAAGCGGGAGACGACGCCGAAGAGGGCAATGTGGGGATCGAGGTCGAGATCGAGGCGGGCCTGTAGGGCGGCTTTGGATACTGCCTTGCCGGCCGCGACCGAGCGCTGGTTGTAGGGGCGGGGCAAATACTTGTCCATCGCAGGATTCCACGCGGTGGTGTCTATGCCGTTGACGATACCGAGCAGATCGGCGGCGCGGTAACGGACGACCTGGTCGAGGCCGAAGCCGCCGGCGGGGCTTTTGATTTCCTCGGCGTAGGCGGGGCTGACGGTGGTGAGTTTGGTGGCGTGGTAGAGGCCGGCCTTCATCTGGTTGACGGCGCCGCCACTCTCGGTGCTGTCGGTGCGGAACTCCTCCGGCGGGATGTGGGCGAAGGCGAGCACGCGCGGGTCGGCGTAGCCCTGATGTTCCAGATTATGGATGGTGAAGACGGTGGCGGTCTGGCCGAGCGGGGTGTGGCGCAGGGTGGTGTTGAGGAGGAGCGGGAGCAGGCCGGTGGTCCAGTCGTGGCAATGGATGACATCGGGAATCCAGCCGAGTTGGAGACAGAGATTGAGGGCGCCGCGGCAGAGGAAGGCGAAGCGGAGATCGTTATCGGGGAAGTTGCCTGCGGGTCCGGCGTAAACTTCGGGGCGGCCGAAGAAGCCCTCGTGTTCGAGCGCGTAAACGGGGACCTTTGAGCTGGGGAGAACAGATTCCCAAGTGCGGGCCCAGTGGGCCTCGGTGCCTACGTCCACGCCGAGCGGATCGGTGCGGGGCTGCCAGGAGGAGTCTCGTTTGAGACTGCCGTAGGCGGGCAGGACGATGCGGACATCGTGGCCGAGGGCGGTGAGGGCTTTAGGCAGAGAGCCCACCATGTCGGCGAGACCGCCGACTTTGATGAACGGCTCAACCTCAGGGGAAACGAAGAGGACCTTGAGGGGAGGCACGTGCGGGAAAGAATCGGAAGTGTGCGGAGAGCCGAGAAAAAAGCACGGGGCGGAGCATAAAAACCGCTTACGCGGGAAGGCGCGAGCGGCGGGTGGAGGGGTGCACTATGGAGCAGGGTGGCGCTTCCCGCTGAGCGGGACTTTGCTTTGCTCAGTAGGTTTATGGATTGAGGGTTACACTTAGGCGGAGGTAGCGAGTGCCGGTGCTGTAGGGGATGGTGGCGGTGGTGTTGCCGTTCACATCGGGGGTTCCTTGGGTGACGCCGGTGGGGCTCCAAGAGGCCGGAGTGGTCAGGTCGGTGGTGGTTTAGGCGACGCAGGTGAGGCCGGTGGCGACCGCGCGTTTGTAGGTAAAAGAGAGGGTGCCGGCGGAGACTACGCGGCAGGAGCGGAGCGGCTCGGCCTCGGCTTGCAGGGCGTGGCCCAACAAGGCCTCGGCCACGGGGCTCCGGCAAATATTGGCGGTGCCGACGGTGACGATGAGCTTGGGCGCGGGCATCGGTGTAGTGAGGCGCAGTGAAGCTCTCCCCGCGCAAATGTCCAAGGGCAAGTTTCGTTCGTTCGATCAGGCGCTTATGATTTGGGCGGGTTAGCGCCTGTGCAGCGTGGCGCGCGGTGGCGCTGGGGGCGACGGTTGATGGAGGGAAGCTTAAGCGCGGATACCGCGCTTATTACGGTTCGGTTTGCGCAACTTGTTGTCTGTCCTTTCGCCGCGTCACCCGCGACCAGCACCTTCTAGGCGCAGGTCGGGGATTCCGCACCGAGCCCCCGTCTTAACCAACTGGGCGTTACTCCGCCGCGATACCCGCGGTATTTGAACAAAGTAGTATTGTAAATCTCGTCTCTCGGGGTGATCCCCGCCAAGCGCGGTTGCTTTCGGCGACCCTTGCTTGTCAATCAGAGGGTTTTGACAGCGCTGCTCGGAGGCGTTTGCTCTCAAGGTTGCTGATTTGA
>CAMDHP010000036.1 GCA_945898185.1 Akkermansia muciniphila
GCTGGCGGACGGGCTTACTTTATAGTCATCAAGCGCGACTTTAGCGCCGACGGTGTCGCCCTTTTTGAGCAATTCGCGGGACTTCCGGAGCATTAACTCGTTTTTGGTCTCGTCGAGGCTGGTCAGGGTGTCCTGCGTGAGGGTGTTGACCGGGAGCGTGCGGGAGGCCGCATCCAGCTTGGCGGTGGCTGCGTCGTAGTCCCCGTTTCTGGCGAGGGAGAGGGCGGCTTTTTTCTCGGCTTTAGCGGAGGAGATCAGGTCTTTAACGCGATCGGCTTCGGCGGCAACCATCTCGTCGGCGACGGAGACGGTGGCGACTGCTTCGGGATCGGCGGCGAGCGAAGGAGCGGGCGCGGCGGCGGGCGCAGGAGTCGTCTGCACCATGGCGTCGGGATTATAAACCGCATCGGTCGGGGTGCTCGGCGCGGGAAGCGCGGGGGTCAATTCGGCAGCGGTTATGCCTTTGGCTAATGCGTCGTTTACGCCTGAGAGCAGGCGCTGGACGGTTACGTCGGTCGGTGCGAGGACGAGAAGCTGTTCGAGATTGGTTTTTGCGGTCGCCAAGTCCCCGTTATCGCGAGCGCGGAGGGCCTCGGCCATCAGGCGTATCTTGGTCTCGGTCTGGCTCTGGGCCTTAACGACTGGGATGGCCAGGGTAAGGAGCACGGGAGCAGCAAGGAGCACGAGAAGTTTTGTCGGGAGCTTGGTGTGGTTCATTTCGGGGAAGTTTTAAGTTAAAAAGGGTGTCTCAGGTAAAAACGATACTAAACGAAATTGATTTATTTTATGGTAGGGAAAACTTCTGCCGGCATTCCCGGGGGGGCAGACATCATTTCACCACCCGATTCCGGGGTGGCGGGGGCGGGAGCGACGGGGAGCGGAATGGTGAGGGTTTCCACGATGGGCTCGGCTTCTGCGCCGCCGGATCGGGTGACGACGACGGAAGGAGGATCGAGGGTGAGCGCACCGACGACGTAAGTGAACTCGGCACTTTTAACTGTGTCGCCGCTCTTGATGGTTTTCTCAGTGCCGTCCACGAGCTTGATCGTGGCGGCGAGAGGGCCGTCGGGGAGGCGTTTCTCGGGATCGAGGCGATACAACTTTCCGGTCAAGGTATCCTTCACCTCGGCGAACGCGGTCACATCAATGATGGTCGAACCACCGGCGACGACGACCTTGCGGCGCTTGGCCTCGAAAGTTACGATTTCGAGGTTGAGTTCGGGGATTTTCCGACCCGAGGTGCCGAAGAAGGTTTTGCCGGTCGTTTCGTTATTGAAGGTGCCGCGGTAGTTGCCCTCGTTGCCAATATAGCCGACGAGCTGAAGGCGGAAGAGCGGTTGAGTGACGCTTGCGAGTTCGATCGCGGGGCGAGGCGGCGGCGGTGGGACGAGCGGACCAACCTCAACGGGGGCGACATAGAGCTCCGGAGGGATCACCGTAAACTGTTTGCTATAGGTATTATAATAGATTTTTGGCGGCGTGAAGACGTTGTATATCCAGTTGTCCCCCGCTGGTTGGGCGCCGGCCTTGGCCCAGCTTTGGGAAGGTGGCATGGAGACCTTTACCTCCTTCGGTTCGTAAGCGGATCCTCCGGACGGTGCGTTCAGGGGGGTGCCACGGGCCGAGATCTTGGATTGCTCCAAGAATGCCCAGACAGAAGTCAGCACCAAGGCTAAGCCGCCGATGGTTAGAAAGAGTTTATCTTTGGCCTGCAGAGACATGAGGATTTAGGGGGTGTTGGCGGCCGGCCCGGATTTATCGACGAGTTTAATGAATTCCACTGTGACCACGAAGATGGAGTCGTTTTGATCGATCAGAGGCTTGACCTCCTCCAATGGCGCAGCGGTTGCAGCATCTTGCCCAAAGATACCAAAGGGTGAAGTGGGGGCAGCCGGGGGACGAGACGAGGTGGTGGTGGAAGCGCCCTTGTCCTTGGGCTCAACTTCAACGGAGCGAACGACCACCGGAAGTTTGAAAAGGGCGAGTTCGTTAAGGAGGCTGCGCAAGACGTCGGTGGTGCCGGTGAAGGTGAGCCGAAACGCATCCGTAGCCACAAAACCTTCGAGCTGGGCGGAGGTGCGCGGGTCAATGACGAAGTAATCGGCGGGAACCTCCGCATTGGCTCCGGTAGTCGAGACGGGCGCGGTGCCAGGAGCGGCTAAAAGCGCAGCTTTCTGGTCGGCGGTGAGCGGGCGGGTTCGCTCTACGGCGCGGACTTCACGCGGCTTGGCCTCAAGAAGGGCGTCCATCAAATACTCCACATACTGGCGCTGCTTAAATACGGGCTCGATCAACTCGCCGATCGGGCCGGTGCTCGAGTAAGTGGCAAAGCCGAACCAGGTATTAATGGGAATTGCCACGCCTGCCTTGGTCGAGCGCTCGCGCAAGTGCTCCACGAAGTTAGCCAAGTCAAAGAATGCGTCAGTGGACATGGCGGGCACCTTCGCGGCCGCCAGTTTCTTGGCGAGCTCGCTGGTCGCCTGAAGCTCCTGGCGGATCTCGGCCAAGGTTTTCTCCGCTCGGGTGCGGTCCTTTTCGACGGCAGCTGCGTTTTCCCGAGTGGGAAAAGGATTAGCGGAAGCGAAGTTTTGAAGCGTAACTTTCTTTTGCTCGACCTCGCCGACCAAGCGCTCGGCCTCAGCGTGCTGACTGTAAGTCAACCAGACCTGGGTGACGGTGACGGCCCCGATGAAGAGGAGGGACGTGAAGAAGGCGGGATTATTTTTGAAGCTGGCCATGGGATCAGAGGGGGCGGGCCGGATCGATTACCATAATAAAATCAAAGCGCAGGATACCCGGAGTGTTGGGGTCGAAACTTTCACGTTCCACCGCTGAGATAAACTGCGAATCCACGAAGCTCGCGAGCAGACTCTTGATGCGCAAGTAGGAGTCGGGCGAGACGCGGGAGACCGGGTTATTTCGATCGATGAGGCGACCGCTTAGCTGAAGGCGGATCACTGGTTTGACCGGGGTGCCGTCAGGATTAAGCTCCGGCCCCTGAGTCCCCGATGCGCCAAACAATTCGCCGCCGGCCGAGGCCCCGGAGTTGGCACTGCCAGCCCGGATGACCTGGAGGCTATCCAGCCAGACATCCTCGACCTTGACCAGACGCTGCTGAAGGTCGGACAAAAAGTTGATCCAGTTATTTTTGGACTCGGCGAGGCTCTGAATCGCCGCGATTTCTGCGGAAGCCGCCTCGAACGCCGAGCGGTTGGACCTGATGCGGTCCTGGAGAACCTGAAGCGGCAAAATAGCCTCTTTGAGCGCGGCTACCTCCGAGCGCACGGCCGCAAGGTGCCTCGCCGACTGGATAAGTGGGGGGACTTGAGACAGGGCGATCAATGCGGCGGCGAGAATGAGGAGCGGCTGGCGCTTCTTGAATGCGAGGAGGGCAAGCATCTTGCTCGGGAGCAGATTGATGGACTTCCGGCCAGAATCTGGCGCCGCAAGGCCGATCAAGCTGGCGAGCAATGGCGCGAGCTCGGTCGCCCGGCTTGCGCCCGCACCGACCTGCACCCGGCGCAAGGGATCGAGTATCTCGACGCTCACCTTCAATCTTTCCTGCAACTGCGCGGGCAGCGAAGCCAATGCTGAACCGCCACCGGTGAGATAGAGGCTGGTTGGCTGGTCGGCCCCGCTCTGCCGGCGGTAGTTAACCACCGAACGCGTAATCTCGAGATGCAGTTTGCCGATAAAGTTGGTGACTGCCTGCTGGACGCTGCCCCGTATCGGCGAGTTAACCGGCAGGTCGCTCACTCCCGAGAGAACTTGCACCTTGATCATTTCTGCATGGGTGAAGTCAAGCTTCAGCTCCTCCGCGATTGCCTGCGTGATGGAATTACCCGCCAGGGGAATCGTCCGAACGAAAAAACGCCCGGCATCAATGAATATAAGGTTGGTCGAGCGTGCACCAATATCCGCCACCACAACACTCCCTTTGACCTCAGGGTAGTTATAGCGAAAACAGCGGGCCACGGCCACGCTTGACGGTAAAACAGTCGTCACACCCAAGCCGTTTTTCGACAGTGCATCGCATGCCCCCTGCACGAGCTCCTGCTTCACGGCCGCGATCATCAAGTCCAGGTCCAATCCTGGATCAGCCACCAACTCGTAATCCCAAACCACTTCAGTGAGCGGATACGGGATGTTTTGCTGGGCCTCGAACTGAACGATTTTAGCCCGCTTCGACTCCTCAATTGCGGGGATTTTTATGAATTTCCCGAGGATGTGATGCCCTGGGAGCCCAAGCACACCGACCCCACTCAGCTTCTGCGAACGTGAACCCTCGGCGAGGGAGTTCGAAACCATCGCAAGCCATTCATCTTCAGCGGATGGATCAGGGTTGATCGCGTCGGAAACCAGTCTCTCAAGGGACAGGTTTCCCGCCTTGTCACTTATGAGAAGACCGCAGGTTATGTGACCAGCGCCGCAATCAACGGCGAAAACTCGGGATAAGGCCATAAAGGGTAAAACGGATATTCAGATGTGCTAATACGCGGCAAGCAGAATCTTGGCTAACTGCTCAGCGCAGGGCTTCTTTGCGAGTGAACGTGGGCGCGCGGCGCTGGGTGTCGGCGGCAAAGGGGCTCAGAAACTGGGGAACGAGCAATCCGTCGTTGGAAACCGACTCGCTGGCGGCTTTCGATATGAAATTCTGCAATGACGCGGGGCTTGTGAAGGCGCTCGAAAAACTCGCCCTGCCGGGCGCTTGGACCTTACCGGCAACCTCCACTTCTGCAGCGTAATAAGTCACCGGCGTGCGCAGCTTGTCGCGCTTCACGATCTCCGGCGGGAAGTAAAAGCGGAAATTCGCCTTGCCACATTCAAGGGCGAGCGCCTCGGCGGTGGAGCGGTAGAAATTAATCGTTTTCGCCCCCTTTTCATCGGCGCCTTCCATTCCAATGCTCAAGGTGACCCGAACCCGGTTCACGAACTGCCCGGCCGCGAGTTTGCCGCCCGGCTTGGCTTCCACTTCGACGTCGGCCTCGAACCAAGAATCGGATCCGAACTTCACCGCCGAAAACTTCACCGAACTCACCTCCGCCTCGACCAACCCGGCCGGCTCGCCTTGGGCCTCGGCGCGTGATTGAAATAGGAATACAGAAAAAAGAACTGCAGCAAGACGTGGAATCAGAGCGAATTTCATGGGTAAAAAGGGATATCTTGTCCATGCAGGACAATGCGTCACGCTCAAACGCGTTCCATCTTTGGAACCGCCCGCGCTCCCGCCCGCAGTTATGAACACCATCGCCCACCCAACTGAAAAAGTCCCGCAGGCCGTGCCTGCCCTGGCCTACAAAATCGCCGTGTTGGTTTTCGTCCAGAACTCGAGCGGCGAGCATCTGCTCCTGCTTCGCGCCAAAGCCCCGAATCGCGGCACCTGGTCCCCCATCGGAGGAAAGCTCGAAACCAGCATTGGGGAGTCACCCTTCGAGTGCGCCGTCCGTGAAACCCGCGAGGAAACCGGGCACTCCATCACCGCCGCCGATCTTCATCTCTTCGCAATGATCGCCGAAAAGTCCTACGAGGGCGCCTCCCACTGGCTTTTGTTTCTCTTTCGTTGCACCCGCCCGCTTAACGCGCTGCCAGCCGACATGGAGGAGGGGCAATTTGGCTTTTTTTCCCGCGACGCAATCGAGCAGTTGCAACTTCCAGAAACTGACCGCACCGCGCTCTGGACAATTTATGACCGCCACCACGAACATTTCGTAGCCCTGCGTGCCGACTGCGCACCGGGCCAGCCTTTGAATATCGTGATCGAGCAAATCACGCCGCCACTCGCCTCGTGAGACGTTGCGTTTAAAAAATCTCCCCGACCACCTTCTCGCAGGGAAGACGCAAACGCACTTGATTTCTTCCTCTCCCGCCAAACAGTTACCGTTTGCGTCCTTTAATCCTAAGTTTTCCCTCGTGAGCAAGAAGTCCACCGAACCCACCGGCGCAGCCGCCGAATCCCAAATGCCCGCCGTTAGCCTTCATGCGAAAGCACCGGCCAACGCCAAACTCTCCGCCGAGCAACGCATCGAGCTCTACCGCAAGATGGTTCGCATTCGCCGCTTCGAGGAGCGCTGTCTGCCGGTCTATAACTCCGGTAAAATCGGTGGATTCCTCCATCTCTACATCGGCCAGGAGGCCGTCGCCGTCGGTGCCTGCTCGCTCATGGGCAAAGACGATCACGTCATCACCGCCTATCGCGATCACGGCCACGCCATCGCCGTCGGCATGGACACCAAACCGCTCATGGCCGAGCTCTACGGCAAGATCACCGGCTGCTCCAAAGGCAAGGGCGGCTCCATGCACTATTTCGCGCCCGACCTCAACTACTGGGGCGGCCACGGTATCGTCGGCGGCCAGATTCCTCTTGGCACCGGTCTGGCCTACGCAGTTAAATATCAGGGCAAAAAAGGCGCCGCCATGGCGTTCATGGGCGATGGCGCCGTCAACCAGGGCGCCGTCCACGAGGCCTACAATCTCGCCGCACTTTGGGATCTTCCCGTGCTCTTCGTGATCGAAAACAACGGTTACTCCATGGGCACTTCGCAGGAGCGCTCTTCCGCGGGCGGGCTCGCCGAGCGTGCCAGCGCCTACGACATGAAGTTCTACATCTGCGGCGGCCACGACGTCTATGAGGTCCGTGCCACCCTCGACGCCGCCCTCACCCGCGCCCGCGAGGAATCCAAACCCGCCGTCGTCGAGATCGACACCTACCGCTACCGCGGCCACTCCGTCGCCGACCCAGATAAGACTTACCGCGATCGCGCCGAGATCGAGGACTACCGCAAAACAAAGGACCCGATTCAGGTTTTTCAAAACCAGCTCGTCCTGGAAAAAGTCCTCACCCCCGCCCTCATCGAGGAGATTGATGCAGCTGCCCGCGCCGAATCCGAACGCGCCGTCGAGTTCGCCGAGGCCTCCCCATTCCCCACCATCGCCGACATTCAGAGGGATGTTTACTGGGAGACCGACCAACCCAAACGCACCAGCGAAGGCCGCATTTTCTTTAACCTGCCGTAATCCGACGCCAACGCCCCCGGACTCAGCCCACTTCCCTTACCTTAAGCCCTTTTTCAAGATGCCCGTCCTCACTTACCGCGAAGCCATCCGCGCCGCCCTCTCCGAAGAAATCGAACGCGATCCCAACGTCGTCATCATGGGCGAGGAAGTCGCCCAGTTCAACGGCGCCTATAAAGTCACCGAGGGCATGCTCGAGAAGTATGGCCCCAAGCGCATAGTCGATACGCCCATATCCGAAGCCGGCTTCATCGGCATGGGCATCGGCGCCTCCATGCTCGGCATCCGCCCCGTCATGGAGCTGATGTTCTGGTCCTTCTACTCGGTCGCCTTCGACCAGATCGTCAACAACGCCGCCAACGTCCGCTACATGTCCGGCGGCCAGATCGCCTGCCCCATCGTCATTCGCGGCCCCGCCAACGGCGGCACCAACGTCGGCGCCACCCACTCGCACACCGTTGAAAACATCCTCGCCCATCACCCGGGCTTGAAGGTCGTCGTCCCTTCCAACGCCGCCGACGCCAAGGCCCTCATGAAGACCGCCATTCGTGACAACGACCCGGTCATGTTTTTGGAAAACACCATTCTCTACGGCGAGAAGGGCGAGGTCCCCGAGGGCGACATCACCCTGCCTTTCGGCCGCGCCGCCATCGCTCGCACCGGCAAGGATCTCACCATCGTCACCTACGGCCGTTGCGTCCTCCACAGCCTCGCCGCCGCCGAAACGCTCCGCGCTTCCAAGGGTTTTGACATCGAGATCATTGACCTCCGCACCATCCGCCCGCTCGACGTGGACACCATCCTGCGCTCCGTCGCCAAAACCCATCGCTTGCTCATCGTCGAGGAGCAGCGCCCCTACTGCTCCATCGGCAGCCACATCGCCGCGATCGTTCAGGAGGAAGCCTTCGACGAGCTCGACGCTCCTATCCTGCGCGTCGGCACCGTTGACGCCCCTTCAATTTACTCGCCCCCGGTCGAGAAACAGCAAATCCCCAACGTGGACCGCGTCATCGCCGGCATCCTCCGCCTTCTTTAAAAAGCACGCCTTTCGCGCGCCGCCAACTCGCCTTAATCTTAACCGTTTAGCTTAAACTTATATCCCATGGCCGAAGTCATCACTATGCCGAAACTCAGCGACACCATGACGGTGGGCACGCTGGTCAAATGGCTCAAAAAAGAAGGCGACGCCGTTAAGTTCGGCGACCTCCTCGCTGAGATCGAGACCGACAAGGCCACCATGGAGTTCGAGTCCTTCGGCAACGGCGTGATCCTCAAGATCTACGCCCCCGCCGGCTCCCAGATCGCCATCGGCGCCCCTCTGCTCGCCGTTGGCGCCGCCGGCGAAACCGCCCCCGATGCGCCCGCGCCTGCCACTCCCGCCGCCGAAAAAACTGCGCCCGCGCCGACCGCTCCCCAGCCTCCCCCGCCCTCGACCACCGCCGTTCCAGCCGTGGTCGCACCCGCTCCGGCTCCCGTGGCCGTTGTCGTCGCTCCTGCGACGGCACCCTCCATGGCCTTGGCGAAGGAGGGCAACCGCATCAAAATCTCTCCGCTCGCGAAAAAACTCGCCGCCGAAAAATCCCTCGACCCCGCCTTTATCCAGGGTTCCGGTCCCGGTGGTCGCATCGTCCGCCTCGACGTGATCGCCGCCGACGCCGCCGGCACCGCCAAAATCGGTTCCGCCAAACCCGCCTCCACTCCCGCGTCCGGCGGTCGCGCCGCTTCCTTCTTCTCCGGCCCCATCCAGGAAGAGCGCACCGTCCCCGTCTCCAACATGCGCGGCGTCATCGCCAAGCGCCTCATTGAGTCGAAGATCACCGCCCCCCACTTTTACCTCGAGATCGAGATCGACGCCGAGCCACTCGCCACCCTGCGCGCCCAGCTCAACGCCGGCCTGGAAAAATCCGGCGTCAAAGTATCGGTCAACGACCTCATCCTCAAGGCCAGCGCGGAGGCCTTGCGCAAGGTCCCCGAGGTCAACGCTTCGTGGGAGGGCACGCAGACCCGTTACTTCGCCGCCGCCCACGTCTCCTTTGCCGTCGCCCTGCCCGACGGTCTCATCACCCCCGTCATCCGCGACGCCCACGAGAAGTCGGTTTTCCAAATCAGCACCGAGGCGAAGGCCCTCGGCAAACTCGCCAGGGACAAGAAGCTCAAACCCGACCAATTCACCGGTGGCACTTTCTGCGTCTCCAACCTCGGAATGATGGGCATCCCCAAGTTCTACCCGATCATCAACACCCCCAACGCCGCAATCCTCGGCGTCGGCACTTCCATCATCAAGCCGGTCGTGAAGAACGGCCAGATCGTCGTCGGCAGCACCATGACCCTCACCTTGAGCTGCGATCACCGCGTGGTTGATGGCGCCGTCGCCGCCCAGTTCCTCAACGCCCTCAAACAACTCCTCGAGTCCCCCGCCCTCCTGCTCGTCTGAGTCTGTTTTCCCGGTCGCTGAACGTTCGATTCGTTTCGTTTCCCTCCCAAAAGACCCCGCGCGCCAATCCGGCTCGCGGGGTTTTCTTTTTGCACCTTCTGCGCCTTATTGCGCCGATCTCTCGTTTCAGTGGCTTCAACTCTCGTCCTCCCTCCCCGCACTAAACACACCGGCGTCTGCCCGCCGGCCCGGGGCGCCGTGCTCGCCGAGCTCTTCCGCCGCCACCCCGCCCCCGTCTGGCTCGTCGTCGCCGACACCCTCAAGGCCGCCGAACAGCTCGCCGAGGACACCGCCCTCTTCCACGCCGCCGCCGCACCCAAGGAAAAATCTCCCCCGCTCGAAACCCTAGTCCTGCCCGAGGCGCTCACCGACTCCCGCGAGATGGCCGAGGCCTTCGCCGCCTCCGCCGACCGCCAGGCTGTCCTCTCCCGCCTGCGCGCCACCCGCACCTTCACCAGCGCTCTCACAACCGCGCCTACGTTGATCGTTTTCACCACGCCATCCGCGCTTCTCCAACGCGTCCCCGCCCTCGAGGACTACGCCGCCAACGAGCTCACCCTCGACAAGGGCAAAACCTACCCGTTCCAAGCCCTTCTCGAAAAACTCCGCTCCCTCGACTACGACTCCGAGGCCGTCTGCGAAGCCCCGGGCACCTACGCCGTGCGCGGCGGCATCATTGATCTCTACCCGATCAACTCCTCGCAGCCTTACCGTCTGGATTTCTTCGGCGATGAACTCGAGGATATCCGCGAACTCGACCCCGTCACCCAACGCTCCGGCAAGCCCGTTGAAAAAATCACCCTCGCCGCCTCCCCTCGCCTCGCCCTCGCCCCGTCGCTTACCGGTCTCGCGCCCTACCTTAGCCCCGCCACCCGCCTCGTGCTCATCGAGCCCGCCACCCTCGACGAATCCTTCAGCCACATCGCCCGCGAAAACCCTTCCGGAGTCGCCCTCGCTCCCCTCCTCGCCCGGGTCGCCGCCCTCGACGCCCTTGCCGATCTCGACGAGGCCGCCGCCCTCTTCGACTCCTCCCTGGAAACGCCGAGCTCCATATCGGCTCCGTCTCCCGCCGCCGCCCCTTCAGCCCTTTCCGAAATCACCTGGGACACCGAGAGCCTCGCCCACCATCGCCGCTACCCCGCCGACGATCTCATCGCCCAGGAGCGCCTCGCCGCCGAGGAACAATCACGCCACGAATTCATCTCCCTCGTCGCCCGCTGGCAATCCGAGGGCGCCACCCTCGCCATCGTCACGCCCAAGGAATCCGAGGAGAAACGCATCCAGGAAATCATCGCCGCCCACCCCGCCGCCAAAAAACTCCGCCCCCGCTACCTCCGCGGCCACCTCAACGAGGGCTTCCGCCTCACCCCGCGCCACGACGCCTCGTTCGCCCTTTCCACCGAACCCACCAAATCCAAACGCGCCGCCGCCGCCGCGTCAGCGGCGCCCTCCGAACCTTCAGCGAAGGAGGGCCCCCTCGTCGTCCTCACCGAGACCGAACTGTTCGGCCGCCAGCGCTCCCGCCGCTCCCCGTCCAACCGCCGCGCCACCGTTCACCGCGCCCAAGTTGACCAACTCCTCGACTTCGCCGATCTCGTCGAAGGCGACTTCGTCGTTCACATCCAGCACGGTATCGCCCACTTTCGTGGTATTACTCAACTGGATACGCGCGACGGCCTGCGCGATGTCATCTCCTTGGAGTTCGACGACGGAGTCACCCTCCACGTCCCGCTGCCCGAGGCCCACCTCATCAGCCGCTACGTGGGCCTCTCAAAGGTCCGTCCCCAGCTCGGCCGGATCGGCTCGGACCGTTGGCAAAAAACCCGCGCCCAAGCGGAGCGTGCCACCGTGGATCTCGCCGCCGAACTGCTCCGCATCCAGGCGGCGCGCGACGCCCAGCCCGGTTTCTCCTGCCCGCCCGACAACGACTGGCAGCGCGAGTTCGAGAGCGCTTTTCCTTTCGCCGAGACGCCCGATCAACTCACGGCCATCGCCGCCACCAAGGCCGACATGGAGCGCGCCCGCCCCATGGATCGCCTCGTCTGCGGCGATGTCGGCTTCGGCAAGACTGAGGTCGCCATCCGCGCCGCCTTCAAGGCCATTCAATCCGGCAGACAGGTCGCCATCCTCGTCCCCACCACCATCCTCGCCCAGCAGCATTTGAACACGTTCCGCGAGCGCATGGCCGGCTATCCCATCGCGGTCGAAATGCTGTCCCGCTTCCGCACCAAAGCCGAGTCCACCCGCATCGTCGCCGCCACCGCCAACGGCCAGGTAGACATCCTCATCGGCACCCACCGCCTGCTCAACAAGGACATCCATTTCAAAGACCTCGGCCTCGTCGTGATTGACGAGGAGCAGCGCTTCGGGGTGAGGCATAAGGAGCGCCTCAAATCCCTCCGCGTCTCCGTGGACGTGCTCGCCATGTCCGCCACTCCCATCCCGCGCACCCTCTACATGGCCATGACCGGCGCGCGCGACATGAGCGTGATCGAGACCCCGCCAGTGGATCGCCACCCCATCCAGACAATCGTCAAAACCTACGACGAAAAACTCGTGGTGGACGCCATCCGTCACGAGCTCCGCCGCGGCGGCCAGGTTTTTTATCTGCACAACCGCGTCCAGACCATCGCACTCGTCGCCGCTCGTCTGCGCGAACTCCTGCCCGACGTGGATATCGGCGTCGGACACGGCAAGATGGACGAGCACGAGCTCGAGGAGATGATGACCAACTTCGTCGCCGGCCACCACCAGGTCCTCGTCTGCACCACCATCATCGAGACCGGCCTCGATATTCCCAACTGCAACACCATCATTATCGAAGGTGCAGACCGCTTCGGCCTCTCGCAGCTCTACCAACTGCGCGGGCGCGTCGGCCGTTTCAAGCACCAGGCCTACGCCTACCTCCTGCTCCACCGCCACACCCGCGTCATGGAGATTGCCCGAGAACGTCTCAACGCCCTCCGAACCCACAACCAGCTCGGCGCCGGTTTCCGCATCGCGATGCGCGACCTCGAGCTGCGCGGCGCCGGCAATCTCCTCGGCGCCCAGCAATCCGGCCACATCGTGGGCGTCGGCTTCGAGCTCTACTGCCAGCTCCTCCGCCAATCCGTCGCCCGTCTCAAAGGCGACAAACGCGCTGCCGCCATCCGCGCCTCGGTGAAACTCGATTTCATCTTCGTCGGCGAGGGCGCGTCACCTCCTCCGGTTTCAGGTCCCAGTCCCCAGGTTTCCCAGACCAGTTACCTCGCGATCAAAGACGCCGAACACACCGCCGACGGCGCGGTATCCGTCTCGCGCATACAAGCTCGCCTGCCCGCCACCTACATCGGCGAAACCCGCCTACGCCTCGACCTCTACCGCCGCCTCGCCCTCGCCGGTTCGCCCGCGACGATCAAGGAAATCGAAGCCGAGCTCACCGACCGCTTCGGCAAATTCGGCGACGAGGTCCGCGCGCTCCTGCTCGTGACCGGCCTTCGCATCGCAGCGGAACAAAAGGGCATCGTTAGCGTCGAAACCGATGGCTCACGCCTCAAATGCCTTCGCGCCGGTCCCGGTCGCCGCGACGACTTTGTCCAGCTCGGGGGCCGCTTTCCCAGATTGACCGCACCCAAACCGCTTCTACGTTTAAACGAAATTTCAGTGTTTCTGAACAATTTGCCCACGCTCACATGACCACCGGTCCCCGTCGCCTCGCGCTCCGCCTCCTGCTTACGCTAGCCCTCGGAGGACCAACTCTAGCTATCGCACAGCCGCTCGCACTGAAGGCAGAAGCACCCGCGCCCGCCGACGACGGCCTTAAACTCCGCTTCGCCAATGGCATCGCCGCCGTCGTCGAATCCAAGGTTATCACCGTGGACGACATTCGCCGCGAGCTCGCCCCCATCCTTCCGCAGATCCGTCGCGAGTCCCGCAATCAGAAGGAATTTTCCGAGAAACTCGAAAAAGTGCAGGACGACATCGTTCGCAGCCTCGTGGACCGCGCGGTCATCGTGAAAGAGTTTCGCAAAGACGAAAAACGAAAGATCCCCGAGAGCTACGTGGACAACGCCATCGCCGAACAGCTAACCACCCAGTTCGAGGGCGACCGCGCCCGTTTTCTCGCCTACTTAAAATCTCGCGGCTTCACCCTGCGCGACTACCGCAAGGAGGTCGAAGATGATATCATATACGGCTACATGCGCGGCCAGCAGCGCAAAAGTGCCAACATCGTCAGCCCCGCCAAAGTAGAAGAATACTACGCCGCGAATCAGGCAAAGTTCCTCCAAGAGGAGCAAATCCACCTCCGCCTCATTCAACTCAACCGCGCCGAGCTGAGTGACGAACAACTCCTCGCCAAGGCCGGCGAAATTCTCGCCAAGTTTAAAGGCGGGGCGAAGTTCGCCGAGCTGGCCAAGGACTACACTCAAGACGCCCGCAAAGCCAAAGGCGGCGACTGGGGCTGGCAAAAACGCGGCGATCTGAAGGCTGAGTTCAGCGAACCGCTCTTCACCCTTCAAGCCGGCCAGGTCAGCACACCCATTGTCCAAAAAGAAGGCGTTTATCTGCTTTTCGCCGAAGAACGCAAAGCTGCCGGCGTGCCCCCCATCGGCGAGGTCCGCGAGCAGATCGAGACCGTGCTCTCCCAGCAAATGACCCGTGAGACCCAGGAAAAGTGGATCGACC
Organism: Akkermansia muciniphila; assembly: GCA_945898185.1. Classification (GTDB taxonomy): domain Bacteria; phylum Verrucomicrobiota; class Verrucomicrobiia; order Opitutales; family Opitutaceae; genus IMCC26134_A. The sequence continues at coordinate 14,111 of CAMDHP010000036.1, forward strand.
GCCTCCGCCGCAACGCCTACGTGCGCCTTTATTAAAATCGTAATCGGGCCGGCCGCCCGCGCCCTTGCTTCTGTTTAATCGGCTGCCGGACCCTGCCCTTTGGCGGCTGCTGCCGTGCCCGTTCAGAGTCGCATCCGCGAACTGGTCAAATCGACGTTGTTGCGCCTCACCGTGATGAGCTCGACGCGCGCCGTCCGTTTCGTCGCCGGATCGTATTCGACCAGCGCCCCCGAGATTCGCACATCGCCTTCCGCGATCTCGAATTTACGCGGCAGCCCGTCGAGAAATTTATCCACCACCGGCTTTACCTCGCGCCCCAGCACCGAAGCGTAGGGACCCGTCATGCCCACGTCGCACATAAAGCCCGTGCCTTGCGGCAACACACACGCGTCCGCGGTCGGCACATGCGTATGCGTGCCGAGCACCGCAATCGCCCGCCCGTCGAGATACCAGCCGAGTCCCTGCTTCTCGCTCGTGGCCTCGGCGTGGATCTCCACCAGCGCGCCGTCAATTTTTCCCGCCAGCTTGGCCAGCATCGCATCCGCGCCCAAGAACGGGCACTCCGCCTTCATACCTAAAAAATGCCGCCCCAGCACGGTGAAAACTCCCAGGCGAAACCCCTTCACATCAATGATCACGTGATCGCGCCCCGGACACGACACCGGTAAATTAGCCGGACGACACACCCGCGGCAGACTATCCATCTCGGTCTCCCAACCGCGTTGATCCCAGACGTGGTCGCCCAAAGTGATAGCGTCCACCCCGCTCGCGAGAATGGCCTTGGCGATACCGGCATTGATACCCGAACCGGCCGCCGAGTTTTCGCCGTTGGCGATCACCACATCGAGCCCGAACTCGGCGCGCAGACGAGGCAAACGCTCGACCAAAATCTCGCGTCCGGGACGCCCCACAATATCTCCGATGAAAAACAGCTTCAACATTCCTGCACTGTGCGCGCCGAGTTTGCGCCACTCCAAGCCAAATCAAAACTCCGCTCGGCTGCGCTAAAAACACTTCGCTCTCAGCCAGACAAAAATCGTGTTCCGTAAAATTCCCATTGACCCACCCACCCACCGCCCTTTTCTCCTCACCTTCCGCTGACGGCAGCACGGCAAGATAGCTCAGTCGGTAGAGCAGCGCACTGAAAATGCGCGTGTCCCCGGTTCGATTCCGGGTCTTGCCACCACTTTTTTAGCCCGCCGATTAACCTCGGCAGGCTTTTTTGTCCGCAATTTCACCGGTGAAATAAAATCCAGGACTCTAGGAGCATCTCGAACTCCGTCTCGGCAACGCGAGTCACTCTGGTTTGCGGCTTCGTAAACACTCTGGTGGCGACAGGTAAGCCTCTACCTCGACTTCCATAAAAGAAGTTGGCCGGTCGCCTACCCCTAAGCGACCGGCCATTTGTTTTCTAGGTTACCCCAAAATGTCCCCGCTAGGCAGGGACGAGGGGAGAGAGTTGGCTACGCCGACCGCGGTCAACACTTTATTTCAAATTTCCCAAATTTATCTTTCCGCAGCCTATTCCGAACCTGCGAGCGTCTCTAAAAACTCCCTTCCCCGGCCGCTGCCCTTCCGCCACCAAAACACTGCACCGCCCGCCGGCAGCTTGGTAACAAACGTCCCAACGTTTTAGACTTTTGCTTGTTAACAGACGGCCGGACTCCGTGTTGGCCGGGCTCGGCAGACCGGACAGCGCCGATCTATCCAATGATCTTTATGCTTGGGGAACGGTGACCTCCAAACACCCGCCGTTCGCGCCCGGCACCAATCGTCAGATTTGAACGTGCGCATTTCGTAACATTTTCGTGACCTATGCAAAGAGGAGGTTACCGTGGATATTTTTCGTGTATTCGGTTCAGAAACTCGTCACGAGTTCCAACTATTCGCATTGTTTCGCCATCACCTTTCAGAGCTGAGCGACACTTTACTCCCCTTTTTTCAACCTAATCGCCTTTTCTCCTATGCAAATCACCCTCCCAATCTCGTTCCTCATGGGCCAATCCCCCATGGAGCTTTTTGTCCACGGCGGCATCATCATGTGGCCAATCTTGCTGGTCTCCTTCGTCGCAGTGACCGCAGTGGTCGAGCGCATTTTATTCATGGTGACCGAGAGCGGCCGCCGCCAACCCGCCTTGGTCGAGCAGATGCTGGCGAAGGTCGAGGACGGTGACTCTGACGGCGCTGTTGCCATCGGCAGTAAGAGTAAGGACTACGTCGCCCGCGTTCTCGTCTACGCACTCACCCATCGCGAGCATTCGCTCACCAACGCCTTTACCCGCGCCGCCAACCAGGAGCTCAACCGATTCCAGCGCGGCATCGCCGTCCTCGACACCTGCATCACCATATCCCCGCTGCTCGGCCTGCTCGGAACCGTCATGGGCATGATGAACACCTTCGGCGCCCTCGGCGACGGAGACATCGCCGCCAATGCCGGCAAAATTACCGGCGGCGTGGGCGAGGCCCTCATCGCCACCGCCGTGGGTCTGGCTATCGCAATCACCGGCCTTCTTCCCTACAACGTGCTAAACGCCCGGGTCGAAGAGGCCCGCCACAACATCACCGACGCCGCTAATGCCCTCGAGCTCAACCTAAAGAAGGAAGCCCACGGCCGCGCCTGATCGGGCCGCCCTTCCCTCTCTCTGCCCATTTAATCGTAAGCTCGCACCCGCACCATGGCAGGTTCATCCGGCGGCACAGGCCCAGGCGGCATGAAGAAGGCCCGCATCGAAATCATCCCGTTGATCGATGTCATCTTCTTCCTGCTCGCCACCTTCGTGCTATTCACCCTCTCCCTCAACAAGACCGGAGGTCTGGCTGTGCCCTTACCTTCGGCCAGCACGAGCGAACCCCGCGACCCTGGCACTTCGGTCACCTTGACCATCCGCCAAGATGGCACCTTGGGCTGGGACAAGGAACCTATCACCCTCGACCAGTTTCTGATCCGCCTCGCCGCCTACAAACAAACCCAGGACGATCCTCGAGTGCTCATAAACGGCGACGAGAACGCCATGTTCACCCAGGTCCGCTACGTCGTCGATGAGGTCCGCAAGGCCGGTATCAGCAAGGTGCTCATCGAGACCCGCATCCGCGCCGAATAAAGGCGAAATCATCCCGATGTCTTCCGTATTTAGCAGTCCCATTCAGCTGGCCCCAGCCAAGAAGGCCCGCATCGAAATCATCCCGTTGATCGATGTCATCTTCTTTCTGCTCGCCACCTTCGTTCTCTTCACCCTCTCGCTGAATAAAATTCAGGCCGTGCCGGTGAACCTTCCTCAGGCGAGCGCCAGCGCCGCCAAGCCCGACGAGGACACCACCGTCGTCATCCAACTTTCCGACGAGGGCACCGCCTACTGGAACAAGGAACTCATCACCCTCGCCGAGGTAACGCCGCGCCTCGTCGCCTACAAATCCTCCACGCCCACCGCTCGCGTTCTCGTCACCGGCGATGAGCGCGCCCGCTATGGCAACGTCATCCGGGTTCTCGACGAGGTCCGCCTCGTCGGCATCAAGACCGTGACGATAGAAACCGCCTTCCGCGCCACCGGCCGCTGATCCGAACGCACCCGCCACCGACCATGCGCCGCGACCTCATCATTGCCGTCCTCGTCTCCATCTTCCTCCACGGCGGCTTGGCCTTAACCGGCCTTCTGCCCAAAGAAAAACCCGCCGCTAAACCCGTCGCGGAGGAGATTCCGACCATCGAGATTTTGACTCCGCCCCCTCCCGAGCCCGAAGAGCCCGAGATCGTCGAAAACACCACCGATGCCCCTCAGGAGGCCGCCACCCTCGCCCCGCCGATGCAGGCCGATTCTATCAGCGCCGTCATCGACTCCCCCTTCGTGCAGCAAATTCAGGCGCCACCGCCCCCGGGTCTCAACCGCTCCGTCGGCGCCATCACCATCCCAACTGGTCGCCCCGTGACCGGCTCAGGCGGTAGCAGCTTAAAAAACGTTTTTGATCTCGCCGCCCTCGACCAGCGACCCGAGGCACGTGTTCGCATCAAGCCCGTCTATCCCTTCGAAATGCGCCGCTCCGGCCTGAAGGGCGAGGTCGTGGTCGGTTTCATCGTCGATAGCAACGGCGACCCGCGCGAGCCCGCCATCGTGCGCTCGAGCAACTCCGGTTTCGATGAGGCTGCCATCCAGGCCATCATGAAGTGGAAGTTTAAACCCGGCAAGAAAGGCGGCGCCGCCGTCAACACCCGCGTGCAGCAGCCCCTCAACTTCAACTTGGACGCGTCATGAACCTTACCCGCGCGCTTTCCGCCTGCGTCCTCGCCGGCCTTCTTCTGCTAGCCTTCCAGCCTTGCGCACTCCTCGCCCAGGCCTCTCCAGAGGGCCCGAAAAAAGAGATCTCCGAGAAAATCTCCTCTGAGCTCGGCCCCCTGCAAACCTTCATCGGGGCCAAGGACTACGCCGGTGCGCTCGCCCTCATCCAGCGCCTCATCCCGCTCGCCGCCGCCGACAGCTTCGACCTCTTCGTTCTGTCCCAGGTGCAGGCGCAGATTCTCCTCACCCAAGGCAAACTCGTCCCGGCCATCCCCTTCCTTGAACGCGCCAACGCCCTCGGTGAGCGGTATCCACAATTCACTGACGCGAGCTCCTCCGTCGAACAGCTCTACGTTCTCGCCCAGCTCTACTACCAGCGCGGCGAGGAGTCCAAGGTCCCCGACTTGCGCCTCGCCGACCTCGAGCGCGCCCTCACCATGATCACCCGGTGGTTCCAGCGCAGCCCCGCCGCCACTGGGGAAACCCGCCTTTTCGCCGCCTCATTGCTCTACAATCTCGCGACTTCCGACCCCCAAAAAGTCGACCGCGCCCGCATCGAGCAGGCGATCGAGCAAGCCAACCAAGGCCTGCTGCTCTCGGTAAAACCCAGCAACCAGCTCTACCTCATCTTGCTCGGCTCTTACCAGCAGCTTGGGGACTACGCCCGCGCCGCCGAACTCCTCGAGGTCACGGCCTCCCGCCCCGATTCAAACGCTAACACGTGGTCGCAGCTCCAGTCCATTTACCTTACCGCCGCCGCCGAGTCCAAGGACCCCGCCTACGCCCTCCGTCAAAACATCCGCGCCATCCTCACCATCGAGCGCGCCCAGTCCCGCGGATTCCTCAACACCCCCAAAGACCACTACACCAAGGTCGCCGTCCTGTTTAACATTCAACAGTTCAGCCTAGCCGCATCCTTGCTCGAAAAGGGTCTCGCCGATGGCACCCTCGAAAACCAAAAGCGCAACTGGGAGCTCCTCGCCTCCGCCTACCAGCAGACCAATCAAGAGGACAAAGCCGCCGCCGCCCTTGAGCGCGCGCTCAAAGCGTTCCCCTCCGACGCCGCCCTCGAATTTTCTCTCGCCCAGTTCTACTATAACTCCGGTCGCGTCACCGAGGCCTACACTCGCGGCCAATCCGCTCGCGCCCAACCTACCGTCGAGAAGCCCGGCCAGGTCTCGCTCTACCTCGCTTACCTCGCCTTCGAACTTCAACGCTACGACGAAGCCGCCAAATGGATAGACGACGCCCGCCCTCGCCCGGAGGTCACCGCCGCCGCTCTTGATCCCCTCGCCAAAGCCGTCGCCGACGCGATTCGCGAGCGCGAGGCACTCAAAACCAGCCCCAGATCCTAGTGCCTAACGCCTTACAACTAGCCTCTACCAGCTCACCCCCTCTTTCACCCAACGCTCCGCGCACATGAAAAAAGTTTACTTCATCGCTCCCTTGGCCGCCCTCGCGCTGTTCATGGTCGTCTACTTCCAGCATCGCAGCGGCCAGATCGCCCGCGACAAAGCCAAGCAGGAGCAGGTCGTCGCCGCGCGTGACGCCAAACTCAAGGCCGAGCAGGACGCCCGTAAAGCCGCCATGGCCGACGCCGTTCGCGCCCAGGAAATTCGCAAAAAAGATCGCGACGCCAAAGCCGCCCGCGAGGTCGTAGAGAAAGAGGCCCGCCAGGTTGCCGTGGATGCCCGCGACAAAGCCTACCGCGAACAGGAAAAACTCTCCCGCCAGATTGAGCGCATCAAACTCGACCTCGCCAAAGAAAAAACCGAACTCGCCAAACTCGCCGAGACGCAGAAGACGTCCGCGACCGAGAAAACCTTCCTGCAAGACTTCGTTCAAAAAGCCCAAGTCAACGTCCAGTCCCTGCAAGCCGTGATGACCAAGCTCAACACCCCGCCGCCCGCCCCCGTCACCCCGGCCAAGTGATCGAGCCGGTAGCTCCTCGCAGCCGGCAACTAAAGACCAGCCACTCAAAGCTCCAATCCTCCCGCCTCCACCATGAACAAGCTTTACCTGATAATCCCGCTTCTCCTCACCATCGCCTTCGGCGGAATCTACATGCAGCACACCAAGACGGCCGCTGCCAAACAGCAACAAATCCTCGATGCCAAAGCGAAAGCTGACGCCGAAGCCGCTGCGCAGAAAGCCGAGGCCGAGCGCCAAGCCAAAGCGGACGCCGACAAGCGCGAGACTGACCGCATCGCCGAGGAGAAGAAGAGAGAAGACGATAAACGCGCCAAGTGGGACGCTGACAGCAAGCGCATCGCCGACGACACCACCACCTTCACCGCCACCGCCGCCGAGCACACCGCCAGCATTAAGAGGCTCGATGCCGAGCTGGCGACCCTTCGCGCCGAAAAAGAAGCCGCCACCAAGGCTAACTTCGATGCCGCCCGCGACGTGGAGCTCGCCCGCATTCAAAAGCGAACCGCCGAACTGGAAATCCAGCGCCTAGTCGAAATGGTCGCCCGCAAATCAGGCACGAGCGCCGGCGTGGTCTTCACCCCCTGAGCGGCTGACGAAGATTCCGGCCGTGGCATGGGCATCTTGCCCATGAAGTTTGCAGTTAACTAACCTACACCTGGTCGAAACCTTTAACCTAGTATCGGGCGGCCTGACCTCTGCTTTTCGGGCTGTCCTTCCCTTCCGACTGCCTGCATCACGGCCGACACCGCCAGTGCCACCGGCGCGAAGGCCGAGACGGGCGCGCTAGACTCGGTCGCCGTCAGTCCGAAAAGCTCTGGCCGCTAGATGCTAGATTCACCGCACGCGCTTCCCAAAACTGCGCCTCCCAAAACTTTCGCTTGCGCGCCCGCGAAAGCGGGACTCTGTGGTCGGATTGCCTGTGGGGGTGCCCTATGCGTCGGGCTGAGATTGCGGTGCGATCAACCGCTCGACCCTTCGAACCTGAAACGGATTATACCGGCGAAGGAAACAGCGGGGCGGTGTTGTCACCGTGCGATCTTCGCACGGGCACCGTCCTCTTTTCTCCCCGGGAGTCCGATTTGGGTCGGGCCACATCTCACCATGCGACTCCCGACACAGATCCTCCTCCTCGGCGCGATTCTCTGCCAAAACGCCCGAGCCATCGAAACGCCGCCCGCCGCTACTCCCGCGACGGCGACCCAACCCGCCGCAGACGCGCCCGTCCTCCTGGCGCCGGTCCTCGTCACCGCCGATCTCTGGCAAACTCCGCTGGAGAGAATCACCGCCAGCGTGAGCGTTTACGATGGCACCCGCTTCGCCTCCGATGGTGTCCGCCACTTCGGCGATCTCGCCAACCAGATCCCTAATCTCACTTGGACCGGCGGCACTTCACGTCCCCGCTATTTCCAAATCCGCGGCATCGGCGAAAACTCCCAATACGAGGGCGAGACGCCCGACTCCTCCGTCGCCTTCAAGATCGACGACCTCGACTTCACCGGCTTAGGCGGCATCGGCAGCACCTTCGACGTCCGTCAGGTGGAGGTTCTACGCGGCCCCCAAGCCGGTGCCTTTGGAGCCAACGCCGCAGGCGGTGTCATCCAGATAGTGACCAACGCGCCCACGCCCCAAACCACCGGCTTCATCGAGGGCACTCTCGGCACCGACGAGCTGCGCGAGGTCGGCTTCGCCCTCGGCGGCACCGTCACCCCTGCCGCGCCCGAAAAACTCATGTTCCGCATCGCCGCTCAACACGCCGAGAGCGATGG
>CAMDHP010000037.1 GCA_945898185.1 Akkermansia muciniphila
ATGGGCTTGCCTCGAAAAAATGGACACCGAATCAGGCGGCTTTGATGTTTAGTTTTTCGTGTTTCAGTTCGAAGGCCACGGGTGAGATTTGACCGAGTGAGCTGTGGCGTCTCCTCGGGTTGTAGAACGTCTCGATGTAATCGAAGACGGCAAGCTCGGCTTGGTGTCGTGTGGCTGGAATGTCGACATCCATGCCGGTCTCGGTCTTGAGCGTGCTCCAGAACGATTCGATTTTGGCGTTATCATAGCAATTGCCCGCCCTGCTCATGCTGCGGGCCATTCCGGCGGCATCGAGCATCCCGAGCAATTGTGCATCGGTATACTGGCTGCCGCGGTCGGAATGATGGATGGTTCCGGCTGACGGGCGACGAGTGTTCAAGGCCGCTTGTAGGGCCGCGACGACCAGAGGGGCGGCCAGTGTCGGTGCGCAGGCCCAGCCGAGCACCCGGCGGCTCCACGCATCGAGTATGACCGCCAGATACAGCCAGCCTTGGCCTGTTTCCAAGTAGGTGATATCGGTTACCCAAACCTGATTGGGCGCGCTCGGTGTCTCGACTAGTTTCATCAGGTTGGGGGCCACCGTCCGCCCGTGCCGACTATCCGTTGTGCGTGGTTTGCGACGATGTCGTTTTTTGCCCCGCACCCCGAGTTGCTTCATGAGTCGAGCGCACCGGCGGCGACTAGTGCGGCTGCCCGCCTCGCGCAGGTCTTCGACGATTCGGGGCGCGCCGTAGTTGCCCCGGCTTTGCCGGTGAAACCGTGCGATTTGAGCCGTCAAGGCCGCATCTTTGCACGCTCGCCGGCTTGGTCTGGCCTGCTGCCAGCGGTAATACCCGCTGCGCGACACCCCCAGCACTTCGCAGAGCATTGTTAGGTGGTGTTCGCCCTTCATCTCCTTGATCCGGGCATACCGCTCTCGGGCGTTTCGGAGAGGATGCCCAGTGATTTTTTTAACACGATTTCCCTTTCTCGCAGCCGAAGCACCTCGGCCCGTAATCGCCGGTTGTCCTCCTCGACTTGCTCCAGGCTCCGCTCGGGTTTGGCCTGCGCTGGCCCCGAAGGCTTGGGCGCATAGAGCAGCCGCCAGGCATACAGGCGATCTGGCGAGATCCCCAGCTCCTCAGCCACCGCCTTCACCGTGCGTTCCGCTCGCATGGACAACTCCACCGCGTGCCGCTTGAAGGTATCGTCAAACCGACGATACCGTTTTAATCCATTATCTTGTGGTTCTTTCATGGGCTCCTTTTCGACGCCATCTGATCCGAGATGACTCCGCTGTTCCACCGCGTTTGGGTCGCTTCCTGCGGCAAGCTTTTCGCTCCTGTCCTCGGAAGCGACCCAAACGCTACGATGTTTTGCGGATCTCTGTGTCCACTGAATCGAGGCAATCACATTGCGTCGGCATCCTAGCGCTTTTGAATCTGTGGTCTAGCCGGAACAACAGTTCCCGTCAAGTGATTTACGGAAGAATCCTAGCGCTTTTGAATCTGTGGTCTAGCCGGAACTTCCTGCGAAGTAACAACCGGCCCAGACTCATCCTAGCGCTTTTGAATCTGTGGTCTAGCCGGAACCTGATCATGAACCCGGCGATCTGCTTTACGATCCTAGCGCTTTTGAATCTGTGGTCTAGCCGGAACTTCCGGAAACACTACGTGTTTTCCGGAAAGATCCTAGCGCTTTTGAATCTGTGGTCTAGCCGGAACTTGTTGCGGGTGTTTATCTTCCCGGTTGTCATCCTAGCGCTTTTGAATCTGTGGTCTAGCCGGAACGCCTTGGATGCCGCTCCAGCCGAACGCCACATCCTAGCGCTTTTGAATCTGTGGTCTAGCCGGAACCATGCTGCTCGCGTTAATTGGGTCGCGGATATCCTAGCGCTTTTGAATCTGTGGTCTAGCCGGAACAGTTAAGGCAAACTCGTTTTGCTTCCCTACATCCTAGCGCTTTTGAATCTGTGGTCTAGCCGGAACAGATCGGGAGGGGTGCTGCACGCGGTCGCAATCCTAGCGCTTTTGAATCTGTGGTCTAGCCGGAACGCTAGCGCCTTTTCAGCGTTCAAATTTGCATCCTAGCGCTTTTGAATCTGTGGTCTAGCCGGAACTCACGTTTTCGCTGTTTTGAGGAAGGGCGTATCCTAGCGCTTTTGAATCTGTGGTCTAGCCGGAACTCGATTAGTCTGCGCCGTGGGCGTAGCCCCATCCTAGCGCTTTTGAATCTGTGGTCTAGCCGGAACGGAGGATGATACCGCTGCCCCCGTGCGGGTTTCCGCGTCCGTGATGCCGGTTAGTTGCTCCCCATCGGCGCGCCCGCCCTCGTGCGGACAAGCCAAACGAAGCCGTCGGGGCTAGGCACGAAGGCCCATGCGCTCAACTCGTCCGGGTCAAACCGCTGGCGAAGTCCAATCGCGCGAAAAAGCGGGTCGGGCGTGATTGCAAGGTGGGTTGTGCTCTCCCGGACCGCCTTCACTGGCGTGCCGCTTACGTCTCCATCCGCCGGCATCGGCTCCCCTGGTTCCCATACGTCAAGCGGCACCGGGTTGGCTTTGTGCCATGCGGCCGCCTGAATGCCTATTTGCTGAATTAAGATCGAACCTTTCACGTTTCGTAAGTCGCCGCCGCCCGTTTGCCGTGCCTGTCGTTTTCTGTGTGCGCTTTGTGTGCGCCGTTTTCCTTACCTGCTAGAGTGGTGCGGCTGGAGAGAATCGAACTCTCGAGACCACTTTGGAAGAGTGGAGTTTTACCACTAAACTACAGCCGCGATCACGAGGAGAGATGGCTATGTGCAGGCCGCGGCGTCAAGCACGCCTTTTATGCCGGTCTTTGCGGCCCGACCTTTTGCTGCCGGACGGGCCTGCGGGGGATTGAAGGCGTGCGCGTCGGCTAGATTCGCGCGAACTGCCGGGACGGCGCGGCGGGTCCGTTTTCGCCCACTGCAAACTGCAGAATGGATTTGCCCCGCGGCATTGCTTTTGGCGCGGTAGGCTACTTTCATCCCCTTTTAACCCTATATGAACCCAAATCGCCTCGTTTATAAAATCTTTCACCTCTGGCATGCGATCGGCGGCTGGGTGCTCGGCGCGACCGGCCTACTCATGCTCGGCTTCCTCTGGTATTTCCTGGCGACAACCGGCCCTTCTCCGGTCAATGATTCCGTGACGCCAGAGATGCCTTTCGACGACCCGCGTCTAGCTAAGATGGCGGCCGAGATTGAGAACCTTGAGAAGCAATATCAGGTCTTCGCGACTGCCGGGACGATTACGGATGATGCGATAGCGATAATGGAAAGCGCGATGGAGAAGCAGCGGGCGATGATGCGCGTCCAGGTGAAGCCGGACTATGCTCAACAGGACAAACTTGCGCGGATGGAGAAGCAGCTCGATTCCGCGCGTGCGGGCCGTTTGGCGGGCCGGGTCGAGCGATTGGTTGCGGACGGAGAGGAGGCGCAGGCTGCTGGTCGTTTGCCGGAGGCGAAGACATTTTTGGAGGAAGCGCTCAAGATCCAACGTGAAATCAACGGCGGCACCGCTGATTCCAAGTTCAAGAACTACGTGCGCGAATCCAGTCTCGATCAAGCGATCGTCTCTTTGGCGGCCTACCCACTTCACTTGGAGAAGGAAGCTGCCTTGAGGAAGGCCACCACGGCAATGGCCGAGCAGCGCTGGTCGGACGCCTTAATCGCCTACACCAGCGCTCGTGACGTTTTGGAGCTTTTGAATCGAGACTTCAAACGCACTCGCTACGCGGACACGGCCAGCCTTTCACAAATTGGAGGAGAGATTGAGTCGCTCAATGCGGCGGGACTGGCCACGCAGGTAAGCGATCAAGAAAAGGCGGGAGACCTCGCCGATGCATCCGCCGACTTCGAGGGCTCGGCGAAGGCATTTACGCAGGCCCATAGCGTCCAATCACGAATTAATGCCGAGTTTCCGCGCAGCCGTTTTGTCTCATCCGCCCGACTCGATTCGCTCGATGTTAAACTACAATCAGCCCGATCCGCGCCCGTCGCTCAGAAACTGGAGAAACTCGAGCTGGCTATACGCGAGGATCTTCGCCGCCGCCGGGTCGTGGCAGCCGATCAAAAACTTCCCCAAGCCACCGAGTTGAGCGCAAAGATGGGCACGGAGTTTCCCCGCAGCCGATTCGGGGACGGTGCGTTGCGCATCCGTCTGAGTTTTCTCGCGCTAAAGCGAACCGAGCTCAGAAAAATACAGGACAACGTTTACGAACGTCTCCTTGCAATCCCAGGAGCGGATGAGCGGCTAATGCTCGTCGGCGAAGTGCCGCAGGCCCTTTACAACGTGGTCATGAATACCAACCCCAGCCGCAACCCCGGCCGTATTATGCCGGTGGACTCGGTTAACTGGAATGATGCGAGCGAGTTTTGCACCCGCCTCGGCTGGATGCTCGGCTTGAAAGTGCGTCTGCCTACGCTCGACGAGTATCGTGTGGCCGTGGGCAATGGCGAAGGGGAGACGCGCAACTCGGCGAATGGCGGCCGCCCCGGCGCCACGGATACCGCGCGCCCCAACGACAACGGATTTCGCGACCTACTCGGTAACCTCGGTGAGTGGTTGGACGCACCCGAAAACACGGACAAGGCCGCGGTGGCGGGCGGCAGTTACCTCGACAACCCGGACGCCCTTGCAAAGTTGCCCGTAGAGTCCCGATCAAAGGTGGACCGGACTCGGCACGTCGGCTTCCGTTTCGTGGTCGAAAGCCCCCGCTAAGGCGCGCGCATCGGACGCACGCTAATGGCCCCATTTGGGATAAAGTTTCCCGGCGTTTGCGGGCTCCGTCTGGACCGAATCTTCGCGGCGGCCTGTTTTGTTTTTATCTTTGGCGCCGTCCTGCGGGCCGAGAATGCGGACCGACCCGCTATTTCGGCCTCATGGTTGCAGAAGACCCCTGGGATGGCGGAAGCCGGGCAGATTGAGCTGGGAGCACGCAGGCATGGCTGGCCGGCGATGGCCCTCGCGCTTCGACGGGCGGCGACGGGACTTTACACCCGCGGGCAGATTCCACTGGCAGAGTCTTGGTATTACGCCGCGCGCTGGGCGGAAATTTTTGGCGAGAGCGAAGCCGCCTGCCTCGAGCGCTGGCGCGATGCAATGCGGCGGGAGGGGCTGCCAATGGGGCGCTTTGCCGCCGAGCACGCTCCGGACGAACCGCTGTCCGCCCGACTTTCGCGTGATCTGCAAATTGCGCTGCTGGCGGACGGGAAGTTTTCCGCGGCCTATTTTGAAATCGAGCGCCAGGAAGACTACCGCCCCGAGGTGCTGGCAATCTTGGACCGCCTGCGCTCACCGGACCCTGCCGTGTTTCAAGCCTATGCCTCGCTGGCCTTGGCACTGGCGGTCGTGTATGAGGTTTCACCACCGCCCTATTGGCCGCACGGGCAAGTCGCTCAGACGGCTCTTCCGCGCCGTCTGCCCGCGCCAGAGGATGCATGGGCGTTCCTGATTTCCACCGATCGTGAAGGCAAGAGCCTGCACCGCCTGCGGCAGTTGGATGCCGCCGAGCTTCGGTTCCTGGTGGACCTGGCCGCCCCGCAGGAAGAGCTGCGTTGGGCGCAGGCGAATGTAAAGTTCGCGCTGGCCCGTTTATCGGACACGTATTCGAGTATTGATTACAAAACAGTCCGGGCAATGGATGGCGTTTACCAATGGCCCGGCGCTGACTACTCGCTGCAAACGATAAAAAAGGAAGGCGGCATCTGCGTGGATCAGGCCTATTTTGCCACGCAGACGGGCAAGGCGCGCGGCGTGCCGACCCTGCTTTTTTCCGGCACTGGGCAGGATGTCAGGCATGCGTGGTTCGGCTACCTTGGGGTCGGCCGCCGCTGGAACCTTGATGCGGGACGCTACGAAGCGCAGAAATTCGTCACGGGTGTTGCTTACGATCCCCAGACCTGGGGTGAGATATCGGATCACGAGTTGATGTTCATGACCGAGGGTTTCAGGCGGCAGGCTGATTATCGGACTTCGCGGGTGCACGGGTGGTTTGCCCGCTGGTTGCTCGAAGACGGGAGTGCATCCAAGGCGGCGGCGGCAGCACGAGCCGCTGTGGGTTTGGAGCGACGGAATCTGGAGGCTTGGGAAGTGCTGCGTGCGACAATACCCGGGCCAGGCGCCGCTCGTGAGGCCCTGCTGCGCGAAGCGGCGGGCGGCTTGCAGGCTTACCCTGATTTACAAGCCGGGTTTCTCCGCGAGCTGGCGGGCAGTCTTCGACAGCGCGGCGAAATCGCTTTGGCGGAGCAGGAAGAGCGCGGGTTTGCGCGGAAGTTTCAGGCCAAACGCCTCGATTTAAGCGTGCGTCAAGTTGCGGAGCAGATGGTCCGGGCGCGTGAAACTTTACCGGTGGAGGAGCAAATACGGCTTTATCGGAACCTGGTCCGCCGGTTTGGTCGCGGCGCAGGTATCGGATTCTTCGACGAGGTAGCCCGCCCGCTCATCGCGGATTTAGTGCGTCAGGAAAGATTTAAAGAAGCGCGTGAAGTTTCGGCGTTGGCAGCGCAAAATCTCGATGCGGGTCCGGGCACGCAACTGGGCGATGAATTGAGGCGCCTGGACAACGAATTATGGGCCGCGGCCGAAGCGAAAAAGACCGAGAAGAACGCATTCCCTTCGAAATAACTGTTTGCTGGTTTCCGATCGGGTAATCAGCGGCCTTGCCGCTACACAGGCTTGTCGTGACCGGGTGGCACAGTTTAGACTGCGTCCATGATTTATCCCGGTCTGGTGTCTGTTACCTTTCGTAAGTTGTCCCCGCCTGAAGTCGTGGCTTTGGCGCGAAAAGCGAACCTTCGCGGCATTGAGTGGGGCGGAGATATCCACGTGCCGCACGGTGACATTGGGCGGGCGCGGGAGGTGCGTGCGCTGACGCAGGAGGCGGGGTTGGTCGTCGCGGCCTATGGGAGCTATTACAAGGCGGGTTGGAGCGAACTCAATGGCCTCCCCTTTCGCAGCGTTTTGGATTCGGCGGTGGAGCTGGGCGCTCCCACGATTCGGGTTTGGTCGGGCGTCAAGGGCTCAGCGGATGTGGACGAGAACGGACGCTGGGCGGTGATCGAGGATCTGAAACGTATCGCGACGCAGGCCGCGCAGGTGGGGGTGAGCATCACATTGGAGTTTCACGGCGGTTCACTTACCGACACGAACGAGTCCGCCAGCCAACTGCTGGTCGAGCTAGACCATGCGAATATTTTTATGGGCTGGCAGCCGCACAACGGCGAGGAGACCGCTGATTGCGTTGAGGGTCTGGGGGCGGTTTTGCCGAAAGTGGGCAACATCCACGTGTTTCACTGGTGGCCGACCTCGGGCGATCGTCATCCGCTGGCCGAAGGCGAGACGCGTTGGGCGGAGTTTTTTAAGAAACTGGGCACGCTCCCCGGTGATCGTTACGCGCTGCTGGAGTTCGTGCCGGGAGAGTCTGTGGAGTCGCTGATACGTGATGCGGCGACATTGAATGAGTGGCTACATCGTTTGAAGAGCGACGCATGAGCGGACGGTGCCCCGGTGCGTGGTAGGCGTCAGTCCAGCACGAGATCGTGCCCGGTAACGAGGTAGGCCTCGAGCCGTTTGGTGAGTCGGGTGATGTCGTTGAGCGTTACGGCGGGTGAGTCTGCGGGTTGGCTAAGCGCGGCGGCGATAAGGTCGCGGTCGGAGGCGGGGAGGGCGGGCAGCCATTCCTGTTTCAGCGGCAGGCCCTCGTCGCGGAAAAGGCAGTAGAGGCTTTTAAAGTAGATTGATTCGGGGCGAGTGCCGGGGCGGGTAAGGGCGGCGAAAGCCTGGCTGAGCAGGGTATCCACTGCGGCGCGACTATCCTGCGGGCCGGGGTTGCGGGTGACGAGGCGGGCGAGGCGGGAGGCGGCGGTAAGCGTCGGGTAGTCGCGACCGATGGCCGCGTGCCGTGCGAGGAGACGGTGTTCGCGAACGAACCAAGGGCCGTCGGCCGGAGAGTTGCGCCCGTGTTGGAGAGTGAGCGCGAGCCGGTCGAAAAGATCCGGGGCGGGTTGTGTATCCGGTTTCGGGTTACGGGTGACGCGAAGAAGCGCGGTAAGCAGACCGTCTGCGGGGGAGAAGCAGGTAAGGACGACATGGTCTCCGGTGTGTGCCGCCTTGGCGAGAAGGTGGGCTTCGGTGTGGTGGGAGGGGCCGGACACGGTTTGAAAGAGCCGAAGGGGAAAGAGCTAAAGAACGACAGCGGACAGTGGGGTGGCGGTCGAAGTTGGAAAGGGGGAGACTGGAAGGTTGGCCGCAAAAAGGCGGAGAAGGCGCAAAAACAGGAGGTAGGCCGGGGAAGGTTTAGCGTGGGGACCGAGTTGGCTTCACTGTGAAGGCGGGGAGAAGATTGGCGGTGCGGAGGAGTTTGAGGGCGCGGTCTTCGGCGGCGCGGAGGCGGCGCTTTTTCTTGGGATGAAGGTCGTCGTAGCCGGCGAGGTGCAGCCAGCCGTGAATGACGTAGCGGAGGATTTCTTCGGCGAAGGGGACTTGGTTTTTCTCGGAGTAGGCGAGAGCGGTGTCCACCGAGACGCAGATGTCGCCGGCGTGGCCCAGGGACTCGTCGCCCTCGAAGGTGATGACGTCGGTCGTGGTCGGGTCGTCGAGGTAAGCGGCGTGGAGTTTTGCGAGTGCGGAGTCGGTTAGGAAGGAGACGGAGAGATCGCCCGCGGGGACGGCGGACGCGTTTGGCGCGGGGAGGCGGAGGGCGCGGGCTCTGCGGCGGCCGGCTGGGCTCAGGGTTGGGAGGTCGGCGGAGGTTACGCGGAAATGGGCGTCGAGGTAGGCGAGTGCTTTGGCGAAGGTGCGGCGGTCGAGGCGGAAGCGCGGGTGGCGGTTGGTGAAGGTGAGTTCGCGCATTGAGGCGGAGTCAGGAAAGGAAATGATCGTTATGGTTATTCGTCGTTTCACTCATTCTCGGGTTTGGGGGCGGGGTGTTTTCAGTCTCCGAAAACGAGAACGAGTATGAGAAAGAGGATGAGGGCGCGAAGGGCGGTCAGGCCTTGGAAGGGGAGACGGTGGTGGGGTAGACGACGCGGCCGTGGAGCATGTTGAGAAGGGTGTGACCGAAGCTCTTTTTGATCTCAGCGAGTTCGGCCAAGGTGAGAGGAGCCTCGTCGAGCTGGTGGTCGTTGAGGCGATCACGAGAGATTTGTTCGATGAGCTCGGCGAGGTGTTGTGGGCTGACCTTGGGGAGGGAACGGGCGGCGGCCTCGATGGCGTCGGCGAGGTGGATGATGGCGCTTTCTTTGAAGCGGGGGCGTGGGCCGTCGTAGCGGTAGGTTTGCTGCGAGACGGGGGCAGGTTCGAGGCCGGGGAGCGACGGGGTGAGGTCGGGCAGGGGAAAGGCGGAGGAAGATCCCGGTGCGGATACAGCGGAGAAAGACGGAGGTGAGCCGGGGCTCGGCGTTCCCAGGGTCAAGGCGAGGGCGGAGTTGGACTTGGTGGGAGGGGATTTGATGGCGGAGACGGCGCGGTGGTAGAAGTAGCGGATGAGGGTTGTGCCGTGGTGTTGCTGGATTACGTCGAGCACGGGGCGGGGGAGCTTGTGCTTCAGGGCGAGGTCGATGCCGTCCTTGACGTGGGCCTTGAGGATGAGGGCGGAGAGGGAAGGGTTATTGACGTCGTGGGGGTTGAGGCCGTCGCGCTGGTTCTCGATGAAGTAGTCTGGCTTGGTGGTCTTTCCGATATCGTGGAAAAGGGCGCAGACGCGGGCGAGGAGGGGATTGGCGCCGATGGCGGCGGCGGCGTTCTCGGCGAGCTGAGCGACTACTAAAGAGTGGTGGTAGGTGCCGGGGGCCTCCACCTGCATGAGGCGGAGGAGCGGGTGGTTGAAATCGGTGAGCTCGAGCAGGGTGATATCGGTGGTGCGTTTGAAGAGGTGTTCGAGGACGGGAAGCAGGCCGACGACGAGGATGCCGGAGGCGAGAGCGGTGAGGATGCTGGCGAGCATTTGTTTGAGCACGGCGAAAGGAGGCAGGCGGTCGGCGAGGCCAAGAAGCAGGATGCAGGTCGCCATGGTGAGGCCGCCGACGAGAGCGGCGCGAACGATGCGACCGCGTTTGCGGGTGCGGCGCACGCCGTAGATGGCGACCATTGAGGCCAGGAAAGTGAGCACGAGCAGATCAAGGCGGCCACCCCAGATTACGCTGGTGAAAAGGGCGATGAGCAGGGCCATGAAGATGGCCGATCCGGCGTTGATAAGCAGGGCAACAATGAGCGGCGCGATGAGGGCGGGAGCGATGTAGGGGAGGAGGGAGGCGGCGCCGGTGTTGCTCAGAAAATAGGTCAAGCCACTGAGGGCGTAGGTGCCGCGGACCAGGGCGAGGTTTGCGAGGACCACGAGAGCGAGCAGGGCGAGGCGGGAGTTGCTTTGAAGTGTCTCGGGGTCTTCGAGCCGGATGTAGAGCAGGCTGGCGACGACCATGGCGAGCACGAGGAGGATTCGTCCTCCGAGGCGGAGGCTCTCGTCGAGGGCATTGGTGCTATCGGCTGCTAGGGCACGGCGGTGGGCCTCGAGCATCTCGAATTTTTCAGGGGTTACGCGGGTTTCGGGCTCGATGATGGTTTGGCCCCGCTCGACGGAAATGGTGACGGGCCGCAGATTACGCATGGCCTCGCGCTGGCTTGCTTCGGTGGCGGAACGGTCAAAAGAAAGGTTGGGAATCACGCCGTTGCGGAAAAGGCGGAAAAGGGCGAGTGCGCGGTCGCGGTCAGGCTCGTCGGCGGCGAGGTTGACGCGGAGAAACGTGAGGGCGTCGTCAAAGCTATCTATGGGACGGGTCGCGAGGGAGCCGTCGGGGCGGACGACCTGGAAAAGGCGAAGGCGACCACTGGCAGGACGCTCGCCGCCAAGGTAGTTGGAGTCGGCGATACCTTGGGCGTCGATGAGGCGAAGGGTTGTGAAGGCGGTCTCCACGGTGGCGGCGCGGGCGGCGGCATCTCCGCTGGTGAGGAGGATGGCGAGATCGTCAGGGGTGATGCGGTAGGGCTCACTCAAACCGCGTGAGTTAAAAGCATCCACTTGGTTGGCGAGGAAAGCTTCGCGTTCGGAAGACGCGACGGAAGGGAGCGTTTCGAGGGCGGCCAGGAGCTCGGTGAAATGGAGTTCGAAGAGGCGGAGTGGTTCGGGGTTGAGGCGGTAAACGGGTGGGACGCGGTCGTTCATCTGCTCGCGCAGGGCGCGGGTTTTCTGATCACTTTCAAAGGTGAACGGAACGGCTGCCACGAGGCGGACCGGGGCGATCTGGTTGGGGAGGACGGGGAGCGTGCGGTTGGTGACGCCGACGAAGCTAACCAGCACGATGGCAGCAACGGTTGCGATGAACAGGAAAGAGGCGATGACACGGCTGGACTCGAGTGCGGGGGCGAGACTCGGGGTGTTGAGGCTCAAGCGGCGCCTGGGCGCGGAGGTGGCGCGGAGGCGGTCGAGGATTTCGGCGAGTTTGCCCATGGTGGGTGGCGGGAGGTGAGGGAAGGCGGCGGCGGTCCGGAACGAGACTGAGTCAGCGGCGGATTAGGCTGAGGCGTGGATCGGGTCTTTGTAGCGTTCGTAGGCTTCGATGATTTTCAGGACGAGCGGGTGGCGAACGACGTCGGCGGCGCTAAAGTGGTGAAATTCGATGCCGGGGATGCCTTGCAGGATCCTCGACACCTCAAGCAGGCCGGATTGTTTAGCACGCGGGAGATCGATCTGGGTGATGTCCCCGGTGACGACCATGCGGCTGTCTTCCCCGAGGCGGGTAAGGAACATCATCATCTGCTCTGGCGTGGTGTTTTGCGCTTCGTCGAGGATGATAAAACTGCGGCTCAACGTGCGGCCGCGCATGTAGGCCAACGGGGCGACTTCGATCACGCCCTTTTCGGTGAGATCGGCGACAACTCCTGGGTCCAGCATGTCGCCCATGGCGTCGTAGAGAGGGCGCAAGTAGGGGAGGATTTTTTCATTCAGGTCGCCCGGGAGGAAGCCGAGGGTCTCGCCGGCCTCGACAGCGGGGCGGGTGAGGATGATTCGCTCGACTTGGTTTTTGAGCAAGGCGTGCACGGCGGCGGCCATGGCGAGGTAGGTTTTGCCAGTGCCGGCGGGACCGATGCCGAAGACGAGCGGGTGGCGCAGGATAGCTTGGAGGTAGAGCTTTTGCCCGAGAGTTTTGGGGACGATGCTTTTACGCTGGGTGGGGACGATGATGGGCTGGGTAAATAACTCGCGGAGCTGGGCCGATTCGCCACGGGCGACCGTTTCGGTGAAGCGCAGGAAGTCGGGCGTGCGGATGGCGAGGCCCTGAGTGCGGGCCTCGTTGAGCAGGCCGAAGAGGGCCTCGGCGGATGCGATCGCGGCGGCGTCTCCCTCAAAGGTGATCCAGTCCTCGCGGGTGATGATTTTAACCGCGAGGAGGCGCTCGGCGGCGGAGAGGTTTTCCTCGCGTCCGGCGTAGAGCTGGGAGAGGTGGCGGGCGGACGGGTAGTGAAGTGTGGACGAACTCATGCGGAGGGCGACGAAGGTGCGGTCATGCGAGCCGCCTCGGCGGCGAGTTTTTCCCAGGTTTGTTCGAGGGCTTGGGGGAGGATGCGGGTCTGGCCGATGACGGGCATGAAGTTGTTGTCGCCAGTCCAGCGCGGCACGATGTGGCCGTGCAGGTGGTCAATGCTACCTCCGGCGGGGCGGCCGAGATTGAAGCCGATGTTGAATGCGTCGGGCTTCATGACAGCGCGGAGAAGGCGCTCGGCGAAGGTGAGAGTCGCCATAAGATCGGCTGATTCGGCGGGTGTAAGGTCGGTGAGGTTGGCGACCTCGCGGAAGGGGATGGCGAGCAGGTGGCCGGGGTTGTAGGGGAAGCGGTTGAGCATAAGGTAACTCAAGGGCGTGCGATGCACGATGAGAGCGGCGCGGTCGCCACCGAGGGCTGGCAATGTGCTGAAGGGGCGCGGCAGATCAGGCGGGCGAGGCGCTTCGATGTATTCCATGCGCCAATAAGGATGCAGCTGCGACATGTGGTTAGAGATCAGTCATGCAAAGCGGACGAGGGTGGGATGTCAAAGGCGGGAAAAAGGGGATGCCGGCGGCCTCCATGCAGGCGAAGGCAAAAAACCCGCTGGCAAGCGGGCGGCGGGGCACCATTGTAGCAAGTCCTGAGGAGTCGCCGCTGTTGGCGACGAAGCGGGTCAATATCCCTTATTCTCTCATCACTATGTCTATGCAGCCGTTTGCCTCAGTGCGTCGTCGAGTCGTGGTCACGGGTATCGGAGCGGTCACGCCGCTCGGATTGAATGCCGGGGCGACATGGGACGGGTTGCGCAACGGGCGCTCTGGCATCGGGCCGATCACGCGTTTTGACGCAACCCTTTGCAATGCCCGCATAGCTGGCGAGGTGCGCGGTTTCGAGCCGACCGCGCCGCTCCCGACCCCGCTTAAGCCCCGAGGCGCAAACGGCGAGGCACTTACGAGCGCCTTTACCCCGAAAGATGTGAAAAAATTTGGCCGATTTACCCACCTTGGGGCAGCGGCGGCGATTGAGGCTTATGGGGACTCCGGGCTCGATGCGCATCGCGACACCCTTCCAGCGGAGCGCATGGGTGTTAACCTTGGCGTGGGCCTCGGCGGTTTGCCGGAGATCGAAGCAATGCAGGAGACGTGGAAAACGGGCGGGTTTCGCAAAATATCGCCGTTTTTTATTATTCAAATCGCGCCCAACCTGCTCGCTGGCCAGGTGAGCCTGGCCCTGAATTTACAAGGCCCCAACTTCGCGGTGGCCTCCGCCTGTGCCACCAGCGGACACTCGCTTGGGGAGGCGGCGGCGATGATCGCGCGCGGTCAGGCTGATGTGATGTTTGCGGGCGGTGCGGAGAGCACGGTCACGCCGCTGGCCATCGGCGCTTTTGCGCAGATGAAGGCGCTTTCGACCCGCAACGACGCGCCCGAGGCGGCCTCTAGGCCTTACGATGCGGAGCGTGACGGCTTCGTGTTGAGCGAAGGCGCGGTGGTGTTCGTGCTCGAAGAGCGCGAGCAGGCGCTGGCGCGCGGGGCGAAAATCTATGCTGAGCTGGCGGGCTACGGCGCCTCGGCGGACGCCTATCATTTGTCCTCGCTCGCACCCGGCGCGGAGGGCTCGGCGCGCGCGATGAAGGCGGCGCTGGCTGACGCGGCGCTGGCGGCGACGGCGGTTGATTATGTGTCGGCTCATGCGACATCCACGCCCGGCGGCGACGGCGAGGAGGCGGCGGCGATCGCGAACGTTTTTGCGGAAAACAAGGCTACGCTCCACGTCAGCGGCGTGAAGTCCATGACGGGGCATTTGCTTGGCGCGGCGGGCGCGATGGGTGCTTTCGCGGCGGTGAAGGCGATCCAGGAAGGCGTGGTGCCGCCTACAATCAACCTCGGCACGCTGGACTCGGTGGTCGCGGCACTTGGGCTCAACGTCACGCCGAACGTGGCGGTCCACAAACCGGTGCGTGCGGCGCTGGCTAACAGCTTTGGCTTTGGCGGCACGAACGCGTCGTTGGTGTTTACGGTCGCCTAAACTGATGCCGGCGGCCTTTCCGGTGAAAGGGAAACGTGACGGCACGCGCGACCTGCTGGCGTTCGCTACACTGGTTGCGCCGGTGTTCGCGTGGTCGGCGTGGGTTCCCAAAGACACGCTGACTTGGTGGCTGGAGGTCGCCCCAGTGCTGATCGGCTTTGCGGCGGCGTGGGTGGTGCAGCGGCGCTTTGCGTTGTCGCTGCTGCTGGTCGCGCTGTGGTTGCATGCGGTGATTCTACTGGTCGGCGGGCACTACACCTCCGCCGAGGTGCCGCTGGGCGACTGGGTGCGCGACTGGACGGGTGGAGCGCGCAACAACTACGATAAGCTCGGCCACTTTGTGCAGGGCTTTGCGCCGGCCTTGCTGGTGCGGGAGATATTGCTGCGCACCTCACCGCTCGGCGGTTGCGCTTTGAAGGGTGCGGACGGAGAAGCCGCCGCGCGTAGGCCTAGTCGGTGGCTGGGGTTTTTATGCGGCAGCGTCGCGCTGGCATTCAGTGCGCTTTACGAGCTAATTGAGTGGCTGGCAGCGGTGCTTGGCGGCGGTTCGGCGGAGGCTTTTCTTGGAACGCAGGGATACGTTTGGGATACGCAGACGGATATAGCGATGGCACTTCTCGGCGCGATCATGTCACTCACCCTCGCCGGCGGAATGCATGACCGCTCGGTTGCTAGGCTTCTGAAAAGGGAAAGCATGGGCTCGGTTCCGACTGCGAAACTCTCTGCGCAGGCTTGAGCTTTGCGGCTGGATGGACCTGCTTGAATTAAACTCATGAACGAAATCTGGAGAAAATATACTGCGGCAGTCCACATGCCCTTCGCGGGTGCATTGCTGGTGGCGGTCGCGTTTTTGAGCTTCATCGCGTGGGATCAATCGCACTGGTGGTCGGCGAAGGACGACTATGGCTTCGGCTGGCTGGTGCCGGCCTTCGTGGGCTTTGTGATTCACGACCGGTGGTCACGGATTACGGCGGCGGCAGCGGCCTGCGTGGCACCGGGCAGTCCGCGGGTCTCCGGCCTGATGGGTGGGCTGCTGACCACGGCGGCCTATGCTTCGTTGGGATTTGGTGGTTTGATGTTTTTGGCGGGCGCCTTTCAACGAGCGGGCGCGGGTTCATCCTATCCCGGCACACTGGCGATCACGCTCGGAGCGGTGGGGGTGCTGTTGCCGTGGTTGTTTTTGAATACGCCGGATTCACCGCAGCCGCTTAAGGGCGCAAAGTTTAGCGGCGACGCGCGGGTGCGCTTGGTGGCGTGGTTTTTGTTTCCGGTGCTGGTGTGGATGGTTTCTGCACCGATGGTGGACGCGGTGGAGCGCCGTCTGAGCCTTTTTCTGCTCATGAAGGTAACGAGTGTGGTATTTTTTACCTTCGACCTGCTCGGCCTGCAGATCGAGCAGCAGGGCAACGTTCTGGTGCTGCCGAAAGGCAGTGTGGGCGTGGCGGAAGCGTGCTCGGGGATCCGCTCCCTGACGGCGTGTTTGTTTGCGGGATCATTTCTCGCCTCGGTGTTCCTCGATAAGCTGTGGAAGAAGATCACTCTGGTCGCTATGGCGATGATGTTCGCGGTGCTGACCAATTTGCTACGTAGTCTTTTTCTCACGTCATGGGCCTATAACTACGGCCCGGAGGCGATCGAAGGCAACGTCCACGACATCGCGGGCTATGCGGTCCTCGGGTTAACGGTTGCGGGTCTGTTGTGCCTGCTTCCGCTGTTCAACTTGAGCTTCACTTTTTCCGACAACGAACCTTTGGAGGACGAGGATTCGGGAGATGCAGCGTCCAAGCCCGGTGCTTAGGGCTTGGCGGGTTCAATGCGGAAAACGGAATGCGCAGGTTCCGCGAAAGAATTCAACGCCACCGGTTTTTCCTTCCTGAGCCTCCGCCAATAGGGTCCATTAACGCCTTCTAAAAACTATGTTCGGATTTTTTGCCTCCCAAAACGAGAAAGCCCGCCGTATCGCCGCCGACTGGCTCGAACTCGCGGATAAGGTGCACCATTATCGCAGAGACGTTCTGAGCGTGGCGGAGCGCACGGAGCTACAAATTGCACAAGGAAACGTGCGCACCCTCCTCAAGGACAAAGCTGATGCGGCCATGCTCAAGCTGGGGGTGGACGCGCTCGAGGGGGTTCTGCGCCGAAGTGGCGGACATCATTATCCCAAATCCACCCTGGTTGAGAATGTAGAGTTTTTCTTGGTCGCGGCCATCGTGATTCTGGGTCTGCGGGCTTTCTACGTTCAGCCTTTCAAGATTCCAACCAATTCGATGTGGCCCTCCTACAACGGCATGACCGGCCTGATTTACCCCGCGAAGGCGGATGAACCAGGGCTGGCCGGAAAGGCGCTGAACTTCATCGCGCAAGGAGCCAGTCCCCGGCGCGTTGATTCGCCTGCCAGTGGTGAGATTTTGTTGCCGGTGGGAGTGGCTGATGGCCGCGGAGTGGTCTCCTACGGGCAGGTCGCTGGACGCTCTTGGCTGGTGTTTCCAGACAAGCTGCGTGAATACGGCGTCTTCGTCGGCGATCGCGTCGTGACCTTCAAGGTGCCGCTTGATTTCGACATGGACTGGGTGTTTCGCGACACGTTTTTCCCGGGCGAAACCCGCCCTTTTGGCGAGATTGCCAGCGAGAAGATAGCCCGGGGCGAGATGGTTGAAGGGACGGTGAACACCGCCCACGGCCCGGAGCGGATCCGCCTGCTCCGCACGGGCAAGACGGTGCGCGCTGGCGAACGCGTGCTCTCATTCGACATTCTCACGGGCGACCAGCTTTTCGTGGACCGCGTGAGCTACCATTTTGTGCGTCCGAAGTCCGGTGACGGTTTTGTTTTTCGCACCGGAAACATTCCCGACCTCAAGGGCGATCAGTATTACATCAAACGCCTCATCGGCGTGCCGGGCGACCGGATCGAAGTCCGTGAGCCGAAGATTATCCGCAACGGCAAGGCGATCACCGACGTCGCAGCCATCCGCCGCAACGGCGACCGCGAGGGCAACTATGCGGGGTATTTTAACGGACGCCCCGACTACCGTTACCCGAAGGCGATGCTCTTTGCGGGCCAGGAAATTACGGTTCCGGCGGGTGGTTATCTTACGATGGGCGACAACTCCGGCAACAGCCTTGACGGGCGCTATTGGGGCTTTGTGCCTGCGGCGGATATCGTGGGGCGGCCGCTGATGATTTATTATCCGTTTACCAAACGCTGGGGCCCGGCGCCGTGAGAAAACACGAAAAGCCGCTCTGGTGACGGGGGGCGGAGTTAGGCTGGGGTGGGGCGCGTGCGATGTGGCGGGCTGGGGTCCGCCGCAGAAAGCGGAGTCGATGCTTCGCTTTCCAAATCAGAGGGAGTGGATGGCGGACTTACCCACAGCCATGGCGGCTTCCTTGACGGCCTCGGTCATCGTCGGGTGGGCGTGGACGGTGCGGGCGAGGTCTTCCGCACTGCCGCCGTATTCCATGTGAGTGACGATCTCGCTGATGAGCTCGCCGGCGTTTTTGCCGAGGATTTGGGCGCCGAGGATTTTGTCGGTCTTGGCGTCGGCAATTATTTTGACGAAGCCGTCGCCGGCATCGTTGGCGAGGGCGCGGGCGTTGGCAGCGAAATTGAATTTCCCCACGTTGATCGAGATACCCTTCGCCTTGGCGGAGTCTTCGCCGAGTCCGACAGTGGCAATCTCGGGATCGGTGTAGATGACGGCAGGCATCAAGTCCCAGTTGATGTGGCCGTGTTTGCCGGCAATCCACTCTGCGACCGCGATTCCGTCTTCCTCGGCCTTGTGCGCGAGCATAGGGCCGTCAACGACGTCGCCAATGGCCCAGACACCGGCGGCAGTGGTGCGAAGTTGGGCGTCCACTTTGATGCGCTTTTTGTCGGTGAGTTCGACACCGGCGGCGGCGAGATCGAGATTGTCGGCGTAGGGGCGGCGGCCGACGGAGACGAGGATCTTCTCGGCGGGCACTTCGAGGACCTTACCTTCGCGCTCGGCGAGGAGGATTTTTTTCGTGGCGTCGTAACCGGTGACTTTGGCGTTCACCTCAATCTTGAGACCCTGTTTTTGGAGGATGCGGGTATAGGCTCGCACGATATCGTCATCGCTGGTGGCTGCGATTTTCGGGAGGAATTCAACGATGGTCACCTCGGATCCGAGGCGGGCCCAGACAGAGCCGAGTTCGAGGCCTATGGCGCCGCCGCCAACGACGGCGAGAGTCTTGGGCACGGAAGGCAGGGTGAGGGCCTCGGTGCTGGAGAGGATGGTGGTGCCGTCGAATTTAAGGAAGGGCAGCTCGACCGGGGCGGAGCCGGTGGCGATGACGATATTTTTGGCGGTGAGCGAGACAGACGCGGCGCCTGTGTTCCCCGCTAAGGTGATTTCGGTGGCCGACATGAACCTGGCCTCGCCGGTGAAGACGGTGACCTTGCGGGCCTTGGCGAGCGCGGCGACACCGCCGGTGAGTTTTTGGACGATGCCATCCTTTTTCTTGAGCATGGCGGCAACATCGAGGGAGACGCCGTCAATCTTGATGCCGTGTTCGGCGGCGTGGCCCTTAGCGAAGGCGTAGTGCTCGGAAGAGGCGAGCAAGGCCTTGGAGGGAATGCAGCCGATATTGAGGCAGGTGCCGCCCAAAGTGGCTCGTTTCTCAACAAGGGCGACCTTGAGGCCGAGCTGCGCAGCGCGGAAGGCGCAGACATAGCCGCCGGGGCCGGCGCCGATGACAATGAGGTCGAAAGAGGATTGAGGCGTCATGTAAGTCGAAATAGAGTAGATATTCGGATCAAGGCGAACACACGTCGAGGCCGCGAGGAGGAGTTACTCGCAGTCTCGAACCAAGGACTCGGTTCAGCTTCCCGATGGAGCAAAAACACAAAGCCATCGGAGGCCGGTGAAGCAAGGATTGTCCGCTCTCGGTTGGGCGTCTCAGGCCTTGAGCCTTACCCCGCGCGGCACGCAACCGTGATGCTGTGGCGCGGGAGCCGCGTGGCGCGCGCGGACGCTTTAGGACTTTCCTGGCTCGGGGAATCCCAGGGTGCGCAGGCAGAGGGCCTCGCCGCGATTGAAGTCGCGGCAGGTTTGCGGGCGGGATTCGTAAAGGGTGCAGAGTTTGGTAAGCGGGTCGAGACCCACGCACGCTCCGTCGCCGCGCTGGTCCATGCAAAGGAGACCCTCGCGTTCGACGGTGAGATATTCGGGGACAGAGTCACCGGGGCGCAGCTCGACGACGAGATGACAACAGCGTCCGCAGCCAGCGCACAGGGGGAAGTCGAGGGGAAGAGTGATAAAGCCCAGCAGGTTCGAGTGTCGGGAGATTGGCGACCATTAGTTGCCGGGCAGGACTAGAAACGGACCACGGTTCGTCTCGTAGAGTCGGCGTTAGAGGGCTGGGACATCAACCCAGCGGCGCTCGGCCGAGGATTGGAGAGCGAGCTCGGCGAGTTGCACGCCCTTCGCGCCTTCCTGAAGAGTCCACGGGAAGGCATCGCCCTTGACGACGTGGCGGAGGAAGAGCTCCCACTGCACCTTAAAGGCGTTATCGCAGACACCTTGGTCTGGCACGCGGACCCAGCCGTCTTTGTATTTAATGGGGCTATCAATATCGGGATTCCAGACGCAGCGCGGGGTCGCGGCGAGAGCCTGGGCTTTGCAATCACGGAGGCCGGCTACAGCGGAGCCGTGCGTGCCGTCCACTTGCAAGGTGAGCAAGTCGTCGCGATCAACGCGGACGGTCCAGGAGGAGTTGAAGTGGCAGATGACGCCGTTCGTGAGTTCGAAGGTGGCGTAGGCGGAGTCGTCGGCGGTGCACTCGTATTTCTTGCCCGCTTCGTCCCAACGCGCGGGAACGTGGGTGGCGCCGAGGCAGGAGAGGCTCTTGATGTCGCCGAAGAGATTCTGGATCACATACTGCCAGTGGCAGACCATGTCCACGATGATGCCGCCGTCGTCCTGCTTGCGGTAGTTCCAGGAGGGACGCTGAAGTTTCTCGTATTCGCCGGTGAATACCCAGTAGCCAAACTCACCCCGCACGGAGAGGATCTTGCCGAAGAAACCGGTATCAATTAGATACTTCAACTTCACCAATCCGGGTAGCCAGAGCTTGTCCTGCACTACGCCGTTTTTGAGGCCGGCGGAGGAAACCTCTTTGAAGAGTGCAAGCGCCTCCTTCGAGGTGGTTGCGGTGGGTTTTTCGCAGTAAATGTGTTTACCCGCAGCGATGGCCTTGCGCACGCCGTTGGGGCGCTGGCCGGTGAGGGTGGAATCGAAATAGATCTGGTTGTATTTGTCCGCGAGCACCGCATCGAGATCGGTGCTGACGCGGCTTTCGGGCAAACCGGCGCGGCGGGCGAGTTCGGCGAGTTTGGGCGCACTGCGACCGACCAGGATCGGGTCGGGCATGATGGACTCGCTGTCGGACAGCTTGATGCCGCCCTGATCAATAATGGCCTTGATGGAGCGCAGCAGATGCTGGTTGGTGCCCATGCGTCCGGTGACGCCGTTCATGATGATACCGACTTTGTGTGTGTGCATTTAAGATGTGGTTAAAAGATGCGTGATAGGTGAATGAAACGCGGAACAATATACGCGAAACGCCGACTTGCAGTTAGAACGAA
>CAMDHP010000038.1 GCA_945898185.1 Akkermansia muciniphila
TTCCCCCTTTCCTTGACTGGAAAAAAGGCAGCCTTTTTCCGGGTGAAGCTTGAGGTGCTTCCCGTCGCTCCCTGATTCGGAGGGGAAGAGAATCAGTTGCGAAGGGTAATCTCCTTGTGGGGGAGAAACTCTTGTTAATCAACTTTCACATAAACCTATTTGCCAAAATTTAATAAAATACTTAGGGCGTGACCCCGTTCGGCTCGCCGGGGCTTGGACGACTGCTTAACCACGGTGTCAGCGCTTTGGGTTCCGGGGGGGCGCTGAATCAGTCACAATGCAGGAAAACGGGCGCGGTGGCGCTGGCTGCGTGGCTCAGGGGTTCAGCGTGACCGTGAGACGGAGGAAACGCGGGCCGGTTCCGTCGAAGGGGACGGTGGCAGTGGTGAGGCCGTTGACGTCGGGCGTGCCTTGGGTGACGCCGTTTGTGGTCCACGCGGCGGCAAGGTCGGTGGTGGTTTGGGCGACGTAGGTGAGGCCGGTGGCGACCGCGCGTTTGTAGGTGAAAGAGAGGGTGCCGGCGGAGACTTGGGCGGCAGGCAGGCCGGTGGTGCTTGGGGTCGTGGGGGAGAGGCCGAGGGCGTACTCGAGGAGGTTGGGGATGCCGTCGGCGTCGGGGTCGGCGATATTGGCGGCGGTGCCAGTGTCGGCGGTGGTGGAGAAATTCGTCTGGCGCCAGGCGATCAGTGGGTCAGGGGAGAGAACGGTGACGGGGATGGTGGAGGCGAGTGTGCCGCCCTCGAGATCGGTGGTAGAGATGCGAAGGGTCGTCTGGCCGGCGGAAGACGCGGAGGCGGCGAGCTGGAGGATGCCGTTGGTAACGGTGGCGGTGACGAGGGCGGGGTTGTCGGAGGAAACCTGATACGCGAGCGGGGAGATGAGGGCGGCGGTGGTTTCGAGGCAATTGTAGCGGGTCACTGATGCGGCGAGGAGCGGGATGTTTGCCCACGCGGAGTCAATGTTGGTCGCGTTGTAGGTGCTGACGCTGGCGAGCACATCCACGATGCCCACCATGCCGTTCCCGAGAACGCGGCCGAAGACGGTGAAGCCGCCGTTTTGGAAATCGAGATTGGCTGAGTTGTCCGCGAGGTTGATGAACCATCCGCTAGTGGCGGAGTTGGGGTCGCCGCCGATTTTAGCCATGGCGATGGTGCCGCGTAAATTTGAGGCGCTGAATTCGTTCGGAACCGGCGGGAAGTTGGCGATGGCCTCGTAGGTTGTGTCGTTTAGGAATCTGAACCCGCCGCTTTGAAGGATGAAGCCGGGGATGGAGCGGTGGAAGAAGTTATCGGTGAAGCGGCCGCTGGTGATGTAGGCTTTGAAGTTGGCAACGGTCAGCGGAGTGGTGGCGTCGAAGAGGGCGAGGTAGAGGTTGGCGGTTTGGGTGCCGAGGCGGACGGTGAGCTGAACGGCGGAGCCAGGGACGTCCGGGTCGCGCAGGTGGTCGGCTAGAGTGACGGGATTTGCGCTAGTGCCTGAGGCGAGCGTGAGGGCGGGCAGCGGTTGGTAGAGCTCGGGTGCGACATTCGCGGCGAAGGCGGGGAGGAGACTGCTTAGGAAGATCAAAGCGCAAAGGGGTGGCGTGCGTTTCATGGGCGCAGGATGGGCTGAACTTGAACTCACGTTCAAGCCTACGGGGAGTGAGCGTCAGGGGATGGTGGTGACGCTCAGCGCTTTTTGTTTAAGGCGGCGTTGAACCAGTCGCCGCCGAGGGCGGCGGGTTTGGCGGGGGCGGGGGTGAACGGTTGAGGACTCCGAGCACTGGATGGCCGGCCCGGTCCCGCTTGCGGAACCCTACTTTCGGATTTTGAGCCGATCTGCGGATTCGCTTTCATCGAGAGGGCGATGCGGTTTCTCGGGAGATCAATGTCGGTGACGGTCACTTGGACTTTTTGGCCGGGCTTTACGACTTCGGAGGCGTCTTTGACGAAGGTGTCGGAGAGCTGCGACACGTGGACGAGGCCGTCCTGGTGCACGCCGACATCCACGAAGGCACCGAAGGCGGTGACGTTGGTCACGATGCCGGGGAGCTTCATGCCGGGCTTGAGGTCCTCGGGTTTGTTGACGCTGGCATCGAAGGCGAAGGCCTCGAACTTGGCGCGCGGATCGCGGCCGGGTTTAGCGAGCTCGGCGAGGATGTCTTTGAGCGTGGGCAGGCCGACGGAATCGGTGACGTAGCGGGTCAGGTCTATCTTGGCGCGGGCCTTGGAGTCGGCGAGGAGGTCGGCGACGGTGCGGCCGACGTCGGCGGCCATTTTCTCGACCAGCGGGTAACGTTCGGGGTGGACGGCGGAACGGTCGAGGGGGTGGGCGGCGTCATGGATGCGGAGGAACCCGGCTGCCTGTTCGTAGGCCTTGGGGCCAAGGCGGGGGACTTCGAGAAGCTCGGCGCGGGAGGCGAAGGGGCCTTTTTCGTTGCGGCGGGCGACGATGGCGGCGGCGGTGGTGGAGTTGAGGCCGGAGACGTAGGCGAGGAGTTGTTTGGAGGCGGTGTTGAGCTCGACGCCGACGCCGTTCACGCAGCTGGTGACGGTATCGTCGAGGGAGCGCTTGAGGCCGGCTTGGTCAACGTCGTGCTGGTATTGGCCGACGCCGATGGATTTGGGGTCGAGCTTCACGAGCTCGGCGAGCGGGTCCATGAGGCGGCGGCCGATGGAGACGGCGCCGCGGACGGTGAGATCGTGGTCGGGGAACTCTTCGCGGGCGACCTCGGAGGCGGAGTAGATGGAGGCGCCGGATTCGTTGACCATGACGATGGGGATGGAGGCGGGCAGGCCGCAGGCGCGGACGAAGGCCTCGGTCTCGCGGCCGGCGGTGCCGTTACCGATGGCGATGGCCTCGATCTCGAAACGGGCGGCGAAGGCGAGGACCTTGTCCTTGGCCTCGGCGGCGCGCATCTCGGGGTAGATGACGTCGTGGTGGAGAAGTTTGCCCTGGCGGTCGAGGAGGACGGTTTTGCAGCCGGTGCGGAAGCCGGGGTCTATGGCCATGACGGCCTTGCGGCCGAGGGGGGAGGCGAGGAGGAGTTCGCGGATGTTGTCGGCGAAGACCTTGATGGCGGCGAGGTCGGCGGCTTTTTTGGACTCGAGACGCATCTCGGTCTCGAGGGCGGGGGCGAGCAGGCGTTTAAAAGTGTCGGCGGCGACGAGGCGGAGCTGGGCGGCGGCGGCGGGGGAGGACGGCGCGGTGGTGGATGGTTTGATGACGAGGCGCTCGAGCTCGGCGAGGGCGAGGAGTTCGTCGGGGAGGGTGATGCGCATCATGACGAAGAGCTCCTTCTCGGCGCGGCGCATGGCGAGGAGGCGGTGGCTGGGGCACTTGGCGAGGGGCTCGGTCCAGTCGAAGTAGTCCTTGAACTTGGCGGCCTCGGGGGAGGCGTCCTTGCCGTGCAGGACTTTGCTGGATATGGCGGCGGAGGCGCGGTAGAAGAGGCGTAGTTTCTGGCGGGCGGCGGCGTCCTCGGAGACGCGCTCGGCGAGTATATCGCGCGCGCCGGCGAAGGCCTCGTCGGCGCAGGCGATTTTCTGGACGGGGGTGGGCGGGAATTTGCCGTCGTCGGGCTGGTATTCGCGGCCGACATACGCGGCGGCGGAGGCGGCGAGGGATTCTGATGTGGTGGAGGCGTCCTGGGCCCAGATGAGCTCGGCGAGGGGTTCGAGGCCTTTTTCGCGGGCGATGGTGGCGCGGGTGCGTTTTTTGGGGCGGAAAGGGAGGTAGATGTCCTCGAGGCGTGTGAGGGTATCGGCGGCGGCGATCTGGCCGTCGAGGGCGTCGGTGAGGAGGCCGCGTTCCTTGAGGGAGGAGAGGATGGCGGCGCGGCGGTCGTCGAGGGCGGCGAGTTGTTCGAGGCGGTCGCGGATGGTCGTGATCTGGACCTCGTCGAGCTCGCCGGTGACCTCCTTGCGGTAGCGGGCGATGAAAGGGACGGTGGCGCCGTCTTTGAGGAGCTGGGCAGTGGCGGCGACCTGGGCGACCTTTACGCCGCCAGCGGAGAGTTCCTGGGTGATTTGGAGGACATGCTCGGCGTTGAGGTGGATTTTGGGCGGGGCCGGCGGGGAGTCGGAGGCGGCAGAAGCGGATGCGGCTGAGGGCGAAGAGAGGGTGAGGTCGGACATGGAAAAAGAAGGCACGGAAGAGAAAGAGAACGAGTAAGAGAACGAGAAAGATTTGCCGCCGGGCAGAGCGGGCGTGGCACGCGGCGGGGGAGGAGCCTCAGGCGCGGAGGCGGGCGGGGCGGACTTTTAGGCCTACGGCGCGGGCGAGCTCGGATTGGAGGCGGTCCACGGTGCAGAAGAGGTCGGCGCGCAGGTGGACGGCCGTGGCGACGTGGATGACGTCAAGGGTGCGGTGGCCGCGTTTGATGGTGTGGGCGTGGCTGTATTGCTCGGCGAGGGCGTGGACCTCGGGCCAGTTGATCGCGCCGTGAACGAAGGCGCCGGCGGCGATGTTGGCGTCGAACTGGGCGAGCATTCGCTCGGTCTCGCGGGCGGACCAGCCTTGGGTGCGGTCGGCGGAAAAACGGAAGCTTTGCAGGCGGGCGGACTGGCGAAACTCGAAGGCGACGAGGGTGGAGAGGGTGAAGGGCGCGTTGACTTCGGCGGAGATCGCCCAGGCGTCGGGCGAGGTGTCTTGGATGCGCAGCAGGGCGCAGACGACTGAGGTATCGGCGAAGGCGATCACCCCTGCTGACCCTCGTTCATGAAGTCATCCATCGCTTTGACCTCGGCGGAGGTCATCGGTGGTCGGTCGCCCCAGATGGCTTTGGCCTGGGCGCGGAAGTCGGGCATTTTGAAGGGAGCGGGCGAGGGCGCGGGAGGGGGCGGGACGAGGTTGGCAACGGTCTGGCCGCGGCGGGTGATGGCGATGGTGTGACCCTCGGCGACCCAGGCGGCGACCTTGGGGAAGCGGTTTCGGAGATCGGCGACGGTGGCGGTTTTCATGAGAGAAGCATCTCTCATCTCGCGGCAGGTGTCAATTTCGCGGTGTGAGGGAAAAGACGAGCGGGAGGGTGCCGGTATTGGTGAGCCAATCGATTTTGGGCCAGCCTGAGGTGGGGGCGGGGTTGCCTAGGGTGTGGCAGGTGCGGAGGGGGAGGTGGTGGCTGGTGGTGATGCCGTCGGTGAGCTCAATGTGGCTGACGGCGAACTGGCCCAGGCAGCGGGAGGCGATGCGGAGGGGAGCGTCGGGGTGGTCGACGGGGACGGCGAATTCGAAACGGAGATTCGGAGTGTGGGGGCGGGCGGCGGCGGCGCGGAACTCGATGAGCACGCGGGAGTGAAGCTCGCGCCAGACGGGAGATGCGGAGGGTGCGGCGGGATCGGGGAGGAGTTGCTCGATGACTACCTTTTGGTGGGCGGGGGCGAAGTGGTGCAGGGTGAAACGGAGGGTCCAGCTGCCGCAGACGGGCGAGGCGCGGAAAATGGCGGTGGGGCGGCGGGAGGCGGCGCGGACAAAGGTGCGCAAGGCGCGGAGACGGGCGGCGTCGGCGCGGAGGAGGGTGGAGTTGGGTGACGCGGCGAAGGTGGCGGCGGGGCGTGAGGCGGTCCACAGGCGGCGTGCGTCGGTGCGCGCGGTGCGGAGTCGGGCGGCGTAGGCGAGGCAGGCCTCAGTGAAGGCGGCTAGGGAGGCGGTGACGTTTTCGGAGGCGGGAGAGCGCGTGATCAGGCGGCGGAGGCGGTGAACGTGCGAGGCGGCGGTGCGGACGAAGGCGTCGCGGGAGGCGAGGAAGGCTTGGAAACGGGCGGTGGCGGCGAGAAAGGAGAGGGGATGGAGCGAGGAGTTGAAAGTAGTGGCGAGGCGGGCGAGCTGGCGGGCGGCGCGGGCGTGCGGGAGCGGGCTCTCGCGGCGGAGGGCGACGGTGTCCCAGCGGGAGTTGATTTCCCAGCGGGAGTTGCCGCAGAAGGCGAGGGTGTCGGTAGCGAGAAGGCGGCGCGCCGCGCTGCGCGCGGCGGCGGGGGAGAGCTGAAACTTGAAACTTGAAACATGGGGCCGGGAGGCGGCCGAGTAGCGACGGAGGCCGGCGGCGAGGAGGCTGGCGGGGTCGTCGGGGGCGGACGGGTCGAGCCAGAGAGTGGCGGCGGCGGCGTCCATCAGGGTGGTGGTGGGGACGGCGAGGCGGTGGGGTTCCCAGCTGGTCACGAGGAAGCCGGTGGCGGAGGTTGCGAGGGCGCGGCGGTGCCAAGCGGCGAGGTTTTGGAGGCGGTCGGTCCAGACGGGGGCGGATTCGTGGCGGAAGGCACCGTTCATCGGGCAGGCCCAGTGTGAATGCGAAACTTGAGGGCTGAGACCTGAAATTTGAGCTTTAGCGAGAAGGGCAGGCAGGTTGTATTCGGAAAAGTTATACAACTCGACCCGGGGGTGGCGGGTGAAAGGGTGGTAATACCAGTCGTAGAGGCTGAGGCCGGGGGAGAAGTCGGGCTGAGGAAGGGCTGAAGGGCTGAAAGGATGAAAGGCTAAAGGTTCGGCTTCGGCGGGGGAACTTGAACTCACGTTCAAGCCTTCGGGGGAGAGGAGGGGAATGGCATCGGGGAGAAGGGCGAGCATGTCGGCCCAGAGGCCGAGGCGGAGGCCGTGGCGAGCGGCGGCGGAGCGGAGGCGGATGACGTGGCGGGAGAAGTGGGCGGCAAGGCCGACTTCCGCGATTTCGGCGCGGGAGAGCGGGTGTTTACCGAGGTGGAAACTCTCGTCGAGACCGGCATGGATCTCGCCGGCGGTGCAAAGGGGCGCAAGGTCGCGGAACAGGCGTTTGACGAGGTCCGGAGTGCGCGGGTGGAGCGGGCAAATCTGGCCGGCGGGTAGGGCAGCGCCAGTGACGGGATCGCGGAGTTCGTTGAGGTCGCGCCAGTCGGGGTGCTTGATTATGTATTGGGTGTGGCCGAGAAGGTTGGCGATGGGGACGGTCTGGATGCCGTGAGCGGATGCGGTGGCGACAAGGAGGCGAAGTTGTTCCCAAGTGTAGGCGTCGGCGCGGGCGATGCCGGGGAGAGACGGGTAATCAACCGCGTCCTCTAGATGGAGGTAAAGGCGGTCGAAGCCCCAATCGGCGTAGCGGGGGAGCAGAGGGACGAGGTAATCAAGACGCTCAACTTGGCGGGCGAGATCCCATTGAAAGGCACGGATCATGGTCAGAGCTTAGTCGCGAAGCGAGAGACGGGCGACGAGAGCGGGAAGGTCGGGAAGGCTTTGGAGGGTGAAGAAGCGGCCTTCGGCGGGCGGGAGGGAGTCGAGGTGCTCGTGAGCCCAAGTGATCGGATACGGGATGTGGGCGGCAAAGGCGCCGAGGCGGAGGAGCGGGGCGATGTCGGATTTGAGGGAGTTGCCCACCATCAGGAAACGGTCAGCGGTCAGGCCGTGGCGGCGGAGAAGGCGGGCGTAGGTGGCGTCGTCTTTTTCGGATACCACCTCGAGGGCGAGGAAATGCGCAGCGAGGCCTGAGGCGGCGATCTTGCGTTCCTGGTGGTGGAGGTCGCCCTTGGTGATAAGCAAGAGCGGGTGGCCGGCGGCGGCGAGGGCAGTGAGCACGGCGGGCACGCCCTCGAGGAGCTCGACGGGGTGAGCGAGAATTTCGCGCCCGAGTTCCAGTATGGAGGAGAGTTCGGCGGCGGCGATGCGGCCGCCGGTGAGGGCGATGGCGGTCTCGATGGCGGAGAGGGTGAAGCCCTTGGCGCCGTAGCCGTAGAGCGGGAGATTACGCATCTCGGTGGCGAAGAGCGTGCGCTCGACCGTGGCGGCGTCGTGGTGGGCGGCGAGGAGGGCGAAAAACTTTTCGTGGGCGGCGGCGAAGAGGGTTTCGTTGTGCCAGAGGGTGTCGTCGGCATCTAAGCCGAGGGCAAGCGGAGGAAGGGCGGTGCGAGGCGGCATGGCGCTACTCAGGCAACGGAGCCGGCGGCGTGCAAGCAGTGCGAGTTCCCCGCTGCGACGGCCGCCGCGTATCACCCACGAGAGCAAGCCGAAGCCTGAAATTAGCTACGACCCCGCAGGCGGGACGCGGCCAAAAGCACGAAAAGACGCAAACACGAAGCCAACCCAAATCCTTAGATGAAGCGTGGCACGTGGGCAGAGAAGAGCCCCTGGCGGACCGATCTTCAACAACGGGCGGGCCTTGGGACCTTGCGGCGGGCGGTGGTATCTACGGATTGCGGTGGAGCGGGAAAGGTTTCCACTGCACGGGATCTGATGAACACACCTTTGAATAGAATCGCGGCGGGACTTGGCTGGCTGGCGCTCGGCGTGGCGTCGGGAGTGGTTCCGGTGTCGTCAGCGCGGGCCGAGATGGCGGAGATGACGGCATCTGCGGAGGTGAAAGGCGGAGGGTGTGCGGTGGCGGTGAAGATGTTGACGGAAATCGTGGTGCGGCAGCGAGCGGCGCTGGCCGAGACGGCGGCGAAGAAGTCAGCCGACGAGGCGGAAGATGTGCGTCCGAAATTACAGCGAGTGGCAGACGACTATGAAGTGTTGGTTGCGGCGCATCCGGGTTTCGCGGCGGCGTGGGCGGCATACGGGTTGTTTTTGTGCGAGCCGGTTGTTGAGCAACGGAGGACAGCGCTGGCGCTCTTGTTTAAGGCCAACGGGCTCGACGGTGAGTTGCCGCTGGTGAAAAACCAGATCGGCGTGCTGCTGGCGGAGGAAGGACGCATGATCGAGGCGCTCAACTATTTCCTGGCGGCGAGCGACCTTGCGCCGAAGGAGGCGCTTTACCACTTTCAGATCGGGCTGGTGCTCGACGAAGCGCGGGAGAGCTTTTTGAAGACGCAGGCGTGGACGACCGCGACGATCGAAAAGACGGTGCTGGAAGCGTTCCGGCGCGCGGTGGAACTGGCGCCGGAGCGGACCGACTACGCCTATCGCGCAGCCGAGGCCTACTACGGGCTGGCGGAGCCGCGCTGGGAGGAGGCGTATAAAACCTGGTCGGCGCTGGAGCAGCGACTGAGCGGCGACATCGAGAAGCAGGCGGTGCGGCTGCACATGGCGCGGGTGCAATGGAAAATCGGTCATGCGGCGGTCGCGCGCGAGCTGGCGGGTTCGGTGGATGTGGCGGAGCTAAAAGGACAGAGGGCGAAGCTGTTCGCGGAATTTGATGCCGAGGATGCGGCGGAAGCGGCGGCGAAAAAAGCGGGCAGATAGGGCTGGCGCGGGAGGCAGTCGGCCGTGTTGGCTTAAACTATGTCATTGATTGATAAAATCGAGGGAAGGGCGCCGTGGATTTCGGCACCGCATGTGGTGCTCGCGCTTGTGGCAGGGCAGACCTTTTTCTACCTCACGGGGATGTTGGGCATGGTAGATATCTCGCGGCTGGGGCTGGCCATGGAGTTGGTGGGTGCTGGCGAGTGGTGGCGGGTGCTCACCTTTGTTTTTTATCCGCCAGCGACGCACTGGGCGCTGGTGGCTTTCGGACTTTACTGCTTCTACATGATCGGCGGAGCGCTGGAACAGGAGTGGGGGCGGGCGAAGCTCAACCTCTATCTCCTCACGGGTTACCTGCTTACTCTGGCGGCGGCGGTGATCGTGCCGGAGGCGCGGGTAGACAACTATTTCGCGGGCGGTGCCTTGTTCCTGGCCTTTGCGTATTTGAATCCAAACTACGTTTTCTACGTGTTCATGATCGTGCCGGTGCAGGTGAGGTATCTGGCGCTCATAGCGTGGATTTACTTCGGGTATTTGTTTTTCAGCCAAGGACTGCCGACGAAGCTACTGGTGCTGGCAGCGACGGGTAACTTCCTGTTGTTTTTCGCGACCACCCTTTGGCGGGACATCAAGGCGGGGCGGCGGCACATGGCGGGCCAGGCTAAGCGGCGCGGAGAGCAGCGTGCGGCGGCGGCGGCGGGGCCGCGGCATCAGTGCGCGGTGTGCGCGAAGAACAGCGATACGCATATGGAAGAGGATTTCCGGTACTCGGCGGATGATCGTTGTTACTGCTCCGAGCACCGGCCGAAGAAGCCGGTGGCGAAGGCCGGGGGTGCGACGCCATGAGCAAAGTGAGCACGGGAGGCAAATCTAAGAGCGCCGTCGCCGGTGCGCTGACAACGCTGCCGCCGACCTCGCAACTGGCGACGCTGGGCGGGTGGATTCTTTTCGCGGAGCATGTTTACGTGGGGGCGAAACTGGCGCTTGGGCAGATCACGGACAACGCGCACGACGAGGCGCTGTATTTGTTTTTGCGCACGCTGGAATGGCCGCTTGAGAGCGGGCCGGAGGTGCTGGATAAACCGCTCTCGACGATGCAGCGGATCGCGTTGCGCGAGGTGTTGCGCATGCGGGTGGAGCAGCGGGTGCCGGCGGCGTATATGACGCGCGAGGCGTGGCTGGGCGGGTTCAGGTTTTACGTGGATGAGCGGGTGATCATCCCGCGTAGCTACTTCGTGGAACTCATTCCCTCGCTGGCGAATTTACTCCCGGCGGGCACGGTGGTGCGGCGGGCGGCGGACGTGTGCACCGGGTCGGGTTGCCTTGCGATTTTGATGGCCGCGGAATATCTGGAGGCGAAGGTTGATGGGCTGGATTTATCGCGCGAGGCTCTGGAGGTGGCGGCGATCAACGTGAAGACCTTGAAGATGGGCAAACGCGTTGCGCTGCATGCGAGCGATGTTTTTGACGCGGTGCCGCCGCCTGCGGGGGGTTACGACATCATCGTAAGCAACCCGCCTTACGAGCCGAGCGCGCATGTGGACAAGCAGGATCCCGAGTTCGCGGCCGAGCCGCGCATGGCGCATGACGGAGGGGCGGATGGCTTGGTGATCGTGCGCAAGCTGTTGCGGCAGGCGCGGGAGCGGCTCGCGCCGCACGGCATCGTGGCGGTGGAGATCGGCGGGTTGCGGAAGGCAATCAACCGCGAGTTTGCAGCGCTCGCGCCGGAGTGGTTGGAGACGGAGGATGGCAGTAACTGCGTGTTTGTGGTGCGCGCTGGGCTGTTGGGGAAGTGGAAGGGCTGATGATTTTGTGTTTGGCAAGTAGGGGGTGGCCGATGGCGGGATTTGTGCTCACAAACGTGAGCTCACGCTCAAGCCTACGGGCGGAACGTAAATCGCGCGCGGAGGTTGCGCCCCGGGCGGGGTGCGATGATGAGTGGGTGGTGTCCATGCACTTTCCCGTTCATCTATTTTTCCCGCTCGCTAGCAGTTTTGGCTACGTGTTCGCAGTGTTGTTGTTGAAGCGCTCGGCGGACTGGGGTGTCGGGGTGTGGCGCACTGCGTTTATCTCAAATCTGGCTATGGGAGTTACGTTCTTGGCTTTGCTGCTACTGGGGGGGCCGGGGCAGCCGGTGTCGATGTGGTGGCAACCGGTGCTCTCGGGCGGACTGTTTTTAGCCGGGCAGATTTTCACTTTTATGGCGCTGCATCACGGCGATGTCTCGGTGGCGACGCCGGTGCTCGGATTGAAAATCGTGTTGGTGGCATTTAGCAGTGTATTGCTGCTGCCTGATCCGGTGCCGTTGAAGTGGTGGGTGGCGGCGGGGCTGAGTTCGCTGGCGATTGTATTGCTAAGTCGCGGGGAGACGCGGCCGCGTAATGCGGCGGGGCGGACGGTGGTTTTGTCCGCCTTGGCGGCGCTGTGCTTTGCGCTGACGGATGTGATGGTGCAGAAGTGGGCACCGGCTTGGGGAGTGGGGAGATATCTACCCTTTATGTTCGGGATGGTGGCGGTGTTTTCGGTGGGGTTGATTCCGTTTTTCAGCGCGCCGCTGCGGGCGGTCCCGAGACCGGCGTGGGGCTGGTTGGCGGGCGGAGGCGTGTTACTCGCGTTGCAGGCGGGAAGCATGGCTTACGCGCTGGGAGTTTTTGGTGACGCGACGGCGGTGAACATCGTTTACTCGGCGCGCGGGCTGTGGAGCGTGGTGGCGGTGTGGTTGATCGGGCACTGGTTCGCTAATGAGGAGCAGCGGCTGAGCCCGGCCGTCCTGCGCAGCCGACTGGCGGGTGCGGGCGTGATGCTCGCGGCGATCGCGCTGGTGGTAGCGCGGTGAGGCAGCCGCGCTAGACGTTGTTGAACTGCTGGCGAGGGTTGTTTTCGAGGAATTCGGCGATGAATTTTGAGAAAGTTGCGCCGAACTCGTCGTGCTTCTTTTCGCCCATGCCGAAGATGCCGTGCATGTCGCGCTCGCGGATGGGATAATCGCGGGCCATCTGGCGGAGAGTCTTGTCTCCAAAAATCACATACGCTGGGACCTCGCGGTCGTCGGCAAGGCGCTTGCGCAGCTTCTTGAGCTCGGCGAGCAGGATCTCGTCGCAGGCGACGTCGCCCTCGCGGCGGATGGGCGCACGTTTTGCCTTCGGCGTCAGGTCAGGGGTTTCGGTGAGCTGGACGGGGCGACGGCTTTTGAGCACGTCGAGCCCGCACTCGGTGAGCTCGAGCGTCGGGAATTCGCCGGTGCCGGGTGCGACATAGCCGAGGCGTTGCAGCTCGCGGCCGACGGAGAGCCAGCGGGCGCGCGGGAAGTCGCCGCCTATGCCGTAGGTGCTGAGACGATCGTGGCCCCACTTGAGAACCTTTTCGGTTTTTGCGCCGACTAGCACTTCGACGACGTGGTTCAGGCCGACGCCGAAACGGGAGGCTTGGCGGCAGCGGTAGACGCAGGAGAGAAATTTTTGGGCGAGCACGGTGCCGTCGTAGGTGTCGCGGGGTTCCTGGCAGTTGTCGCAGGCGGCGCAGTTATCGAGCGGGAAGGTTTCGCCGAAGTAGGCGAGCAGTTCGCGGCGGCGGCAGCCGGTGCTCTGGCCGTAGCTGGCCATGAGACGGAGTTGCTGGCGGGCGCGGGCTTGCTCGGCAGCGTCGGTCATCTCGTCGAGGAAGTGGGTCTGTTTTGCGATGTCGCCGCCGCTGAAGAGCAGGAGGCAATCGCCGGGCAGGCCGTCGCGACCGGCACGGCCAGTTTCCTGGTAGTAGCCCTCGATGTTTTTCGGCAGGTCGTAGTGGATGACCCACCGGACGTTGGGCTTGTTGATGCCCATGCCGAAAGCGATGGTGGCGCAGATAATCTTGGTCTCGTCGCGAAGGAAGAGTTCCTGGTTGCGGGCGCGTTCGGCGGCGTCGAGACCGGCGTGGTAGGGCTTGGCGGCATAGCCTCGGGCGGCGAGGGATTCGGCGACGCGCTCGGCGGTGGCGCGGGAAGCGCAGTAAACGATGCCGGACTCGTCTTCGCGGCGTTTCGCCCATTCTATGATTTGCTTTAGCGGCTCGTCCTTTGGGAGGACCTTGTAGGTGAGATTGGGGCGGTTGAAAGAGGCGACGAAGACGGCGGGGTTGCGCAGACGCAGGTGTTTGACGATGTCCTCGCGCACGCGGGCGGTGGCGGTGGCGGTGAGCGCGATGATGGGAATCTCGGGCAGGAGGTCTCGGAGTTGGGCGATCTGGCGGTATTCGGGGCGGAAATCGTGGCCCCATTCGGAGACGCAGTGAGCCTCGTCAATGGCGAGACATTGCACGTTCCAAGCGCGCAGGTTTTCTTTCCAGTTATCGAGCATCAGGCGCTCGGGTGCGACGTAGAGGAGACGGAACTCGCCTCGATGGAGACCGGCGAGACGTGAGCGCGCGGTTGCGGAGTCGAGGGATGAGTTGAGGAAGGTGGCTGCAACGCCGGCGGCCTGCATTTGGTCCACCTGGTCCTTCATCAGCGCGATGAGCGGAGAGACGACGATGGTAAGGCCGGTGCGGTGGAGGGCCGGGAGCTGGAAGCACATGGACTTGCCGCCCCCGGTGGGGAGCAAGGCAAAGACATCGCGGCCAGTTAGAAAAGTCTCGATAATCTCGCGTTGAAGCGGGCGGAATTCGTCGTAGCCAAACGTAGTGCTGAGGGTGTGGAGAAGTTCTTCGAGAGTCGGCACGGTGCGGGTAAGGCTATCGAAAGGGCGGCGGGCAAACAGCCAATCCTGAAGTTGCCTCAACCTTCGCCTGCCGCCCGATCAGATGTAGGCGCGCCGGCCATCCAGCGCACTCTTAAGCGTCACCGCGTCCGCATAGAGCACGCCGCCGCCGCTCGGTAGGCCGAAGCCGATGCGCGATACCTTTATCACCGCGTCCGCTCCGTGCTCCGCCACCACGTCCGTTGCCAGATGCTGCGTGATAAAGTGACACGTCGCCTCGCCTTCCACGTCGTTTGACAAGGCCAGAATCAGTTCCCGCACCTCGCCCGAGCGCACCCGCTCCTCCAGCGCCGCGAGGTTAATGTCCGCCGGTCCCACGCCTTGGATCGGCGAGAGGCGTCCGTGCAAGACGTGGTAAACCCCGCGATAGGCCCCCGAGCGCTCCATCGCCACCAGATCAGGCACGTGCTCCACGACGCACACTATCGCGCCGTTGCGTCGGGGATCTTCGCAGAGGCTGCAGCGCTCGCCGTCGGCCAGATTGCCGCATCGAGAACACCGGCGCACGGTGAGCGCCGCCGACTCCAGCGCGGCGACGAGCGCCGGCAACTGGGCCGGTTTTTCCACCAGCAAATGCAGCGCCATGCGCTCCGCCGACCGATACCCCACGCCGGGCAACTGCTTGAGCGCCTGCTGAAGTTTTTCGAAGGCCGGCGTCATCTCAAATCCCCCGCCTGGTTTAGAACATCCCGGGCATCTGGAAGGCCGAGGTGACCTTGCTCATTTCTTCCTCGTTAAACTTCTTGGCCGCCGCCGCCGCCTCTTGCACCGCCGCGAGGATCTCGGACGACACCAGTGC
This sequence comes from Akkermansia muciniphila, assembly GCA_945898185.1. Lineage (GTDB taxonomy): Bacteria > Verrucomicrobiota > Verrucomicrobiia > Opitutales > Opitutaceae > IMCC26134_A. The sequence goes on from CAMDHP010000038.1 coordinate 14,656, forward strand.
TGGGTCTTCCTTGAGGAACTCGGCGTCCACCTTCAACGAGAGGAACTTGCCGGCGCCGTTGATCTTGATCTGCACCGCGCCGCCGCCGCGTGTAAAATCGAGCTCCCTCGAGGCGAGCTGCGTTTGCAGACCCTCGATGGATTTCTGCATTTTCTGAGCTTGTTTAAGAAGTTTTCCGACGCCGGCCATGGTAGTGAGGGTTGTTAAAGGTTATCGATTGGAAACAAACACGAAGCACCCAGCGCAAGGACTCCCGCGCATTCTTCAACCTGAAACTGGACTTCGTTTCAACCGCCCGCCGCTAGCACTTCCACATAGCCGTCGCGAAATGTCCGCTTCTCCGCACGCCAACCCAGCTCGGCCTGCGCCCGCGACGCGTCCACGATACGGTCCGGCGTCACCGCCCGCCGCCCGCCCGCCGGCAGGCCGGTGAAGCGCGGCATCGCCAAGCCCAGTCGCTCCGCCAGCCACGCCGCCACTTCGCCCTTCGTTGCCGCGCCTTCGTCCGCCAGGTTTAAGACTTTCGCTTTGGCACCGCCCGCCCGCGCCACCGCCTCGCCAAAAGCGGCCCAAAGGCCCGCCACGATGTCGTCATGGTAAATTAAATTAAGGTGCATCTCGGGTCTCCCCGCCACTTCACCACGTCGGACTTGCTCGATCAGATGCGTGCGCCCCGGCCCGTATATTCCGGCCAGCCGCAACACCGTCGCCGCCCCCGGCCAGGCCGCCGCCACTTGCTCCGCCTCGATCAGCGCCTGCGTTGTCTCCGCCGCGCCGCCGACCGCGTCCGCCTCCGTCACGCGCACCCCGCCATCCTGCGGATACACCGATGTGCTGCTCGTATAAATCAGCGGCGGGACTTGCCCGCTCGTCCTCGCCGCACCCCGCGCCCACCCCGTCACGCTGCGCAACCCTTCCACATAGCTGCGCCAGTAACCCTCAACGCCGCCGCCGCCCGCCGCGACCGTCACCGCCACCAGGTCAACCTCGCCTGCCAGCTCCGGCCACCAGGCCGCGCTGCCAAGCTCGCCGACGATCACCGCCGCCCCCGCTGCCCGCAGCCCCGCCGCCGTCTCAGCGTTACGCGTCAAGGCCGTCACCCGCAGCCCCGCCGCCAACGCCTCCCGCGCCAAAGCTCCGCCCACGTAGCCCGCCCCAAAAACCGCGAGATGCTTTCCGTTAAACGAAGTTGGCCCCGACGCACTCATGTTCATTGTATGACGCTACCATGCCCACGGTCCTTGTCATCTTGCCAGAGGGTTTTGAAGAACTCGAAGCCGCCGCCCCAATTGACGTCCTTCGCCGCGCGGGCGTGACCGTCACCGTCGCCGCCCTCGGCCTCAACCGCCGCGTCACCGGTCGCAACGCGATGGTGTTCGAAGCTGATTGCCTGCTCGCCGACCTGCCTTCGCCCGCGCCCGCCGCCGATGCCTTGATGCTTCCCGGCGGACCCGGTGTCGCCCGCCTTCGCGCCGACCCGCGGGTGCTCGCCCTCGTGCTCCAGCACCACGAGGCCGGAGCCTGGCTTGCCGCCATTTGTGCCGCGCCCACCGTCCTCCACGACGCCGGCCTGCTTGCCGGACGCCGCTACACCGCTCACCCAAGTGTCGCCAACGAGCTCACCGCCATCCTCGCCGCCGAGCGCACCGTGACCGATGGCAAAATTCTCACCTCCCGCGGCGCTGGCACCGCCCTCGACTTCGGCCTCGCCTTGGTCGCCCATCTTACAACGCCTGCCACCGCCGCCGACATCCACCGCGCCATCTGCGCCTGATCTGCCATTCGTCATGCATTCCTCCTTAAAACCCTTCGATCTCATCGTCCTCGGCGGCGGATCCGCCGGCTTCAACGCCGCCCGCGTCGCCGCCGATCTCGGCAAACGCGTCGCCATCGTGGACGGCGCCAAACAACTCGGCGGCCTCTGCATCCTGCAAGGCTGCATGCCCTCCAAAACCCTCCTTTACGCGACCGACATTCTTCATCACGCCCAAAACGCCGCTCCCTTCGGCCTGCGCATCCCGTCCGTGACTGTGGACATGAAGGCTCTCCACGCTTGGAAAAAACACGTCATCGCCGACTTTGCAGGCTACCGCGCGACGGCCATGACGAATCCCGGTCGCTTCACCCTCTTCCGCTCCCACGCCCGCTTCGTTGACTTGCATGCCGTTGAGCTCGCCGATGGCCGGCGCCTCACCGGACGACACTTTCTTATCGGCACCGGCTCCCGCGTATCCGTGCCACCGATACCCGGCATCACCGCCACGCCCGCCTGGACGAGCGACGACGTGCTCGACCTCGATTTCGTGCCCAAGAGCGTGATCGTCCTCGGCGGTGGCATCGTCGCTTGCGAACTCGCGCAGTTCCTCCGCCGCATCGGCAGCCGCGTCACCTTGATTCAGCGCAGCAAAAACATCCTCCGCGACCACTCCACCGCCGCCAGCGAGGTCGTGCAGCAGGCCTTTCGCGCCGAGGGCATTGATCTCCATGCTGACACCAAAATCGAAAAAATCGCCGCACTCCCTGCTGGTGGCGTGAGCGTTACTTTTCTCAGTGCCGGCCAACGCACCGTCCGCCGCGCCGCGCACCTTTTCAACGCCCTAGGCCGCGAGCCCAACATCGCCGCGCTCGATCTCGCCGCAGCTGGCGTTAAAATCACCCCGACCGGTCGTGTCGCGGTCAACCGTTTTCAACAAACCAGCCAGCCCCACATCTACGCCGGCGGCGACGTTTGCGGCCCCTTTGATATCGTCCACCTCGCCGTCGCCCAAGGCGAACTCGCCGCCCGCCACGCTTTCTTGGCACCCGCCGCGCGCAAGAAGCTCAAACCCATCGACCACGCCCTGTTGCTCAACGTGGTTTTTACCGACCCGCCGCTCGCCACCATCGGCGTGCCCGAGCACGAACTCATCGCTTCAAAAACGCCTCACCTTGTCGCGAGTTACCCTTTCGGCGACCACGGAAAATCCATCCTTATGCGCCAGACGCGCGGCTACGTAAAGGTGATCGCCGAGCCCAAGCGCGGCCGCATTCTCGGCGCCGAGATCGTCGGTCCGCAGGCAGGCGAATTGATCCACTGCTTCAGCGGTCCGCTCGCGATGAATGCGACAGTGCACGACCTGCTCCGCGCCCCGTGGTATCATCCCACCCTGGCGGAAATCCTCACCTACCCACTGGAAGAACTGGCGGAAAAGATTCCCGCACCCGGCAAATAGTCCGGTGATTTTCTTTTCGTGTCATTTCGTGTGATTCGTGGGCAAGCTCCGCTCATGGCTAAATCCAAGTCCGCCCCCGAGTCTGCTCCGCTCATTCCTGCCTTTCTTTCGGATCTGCTCGCGGCACGCTCGCCGTCGGGTTCCGAACAGGAAGCGCAGGCCGTCTTTGATCGCCACGTTAAACCGTCCGCCGACACCTACGCGCACGATGCTCTCGGCAATCGTCTCGCCACTTTGAATCCCCCCGGCGACCCGGTGCTAATGCTTGCCGGACACATCGACGAGCTCGGCCTCCAGATCAGCTACGTCAACAAGGACGGTTATCTCTACTTCAGCACCATCGGCGGTCACGACCGCATCATGATCCCCGGTCGGCGCGTGATCATTTCCACGCAAAACGGTCCCGTGCTCGGCGTCACCGGCAAGCGCGCGATTCACCTCATGGATGAGGCCGACCGCAAGAAAGTGCCCGAGATCCACGAGATGTGGATAGACATCGGCGCGAAGTCGAAAAAAGAGGCGCTCGCCCGCGTGCGAATCGGCGACGTTGCGACGTTTCAGCAGGGCTTTGAACTGCTCCACGGGACCGTGGGCGTCGCCCGCGCGTTTGATGACAAAGCCGGCGCCTACATCGTCGGCGAGACGCTCCGTCGCCTCGCGACCCAGCGCAAAAAACTCGTGGCACGCGTCGTTGCCGTTGCCACCGCTCAAGAGGAAATTGGGGTGCGCGGTGCGACGACAGCGGCCTACGCGGTCAACCCGCACCTCGCGGTTGCGGTGGATGTCGGCCACGCGACCGACCATCCGGATTGCGATCCGCGCAAACACGGCGAGACCACGCTCGGCGGCGGCCCGATCATCTGTCGCGGGCCGAATATCAACCCCTTCATCTACGACCGCCTCGCCTTGTGCGCGAAGAAGCTCGGCATCCCGCATCAGTTCGAGGCCGACCCGCGCCCGACTGGCACGGACGCTCGCGCCATCCAAGTGGGACGCGCGGGAGTTGCCACCGGCCTGCTCAGTGTGCCGCTGCGCTACATGCACACGCCGAGCGAACTGGTGGACCTCGCCGATATCGAGCACACGGTGCAGTTGCTGGTCGCCTTCGCTCTCTCGCTCAAAGGGGGCGAGCACGGGCATTGGTGATCTCAGCGGTGAAGCGGGGAGCACCGGCGACCCGAATCAGGAACGGATCGCGTGGCGCTCCCCGCCACGGCTGGGACGACAAAGCTGTGCTGGATTAAAACTGATACACCGCTGTCACGCCCACTTGGCGCGGGTCGGCTTGGCTTTCGTAGCGGGTGGTCGCATACCCGGTCGCCGGGTCGTTGCCGAAGGAGAACACCCGCTTGTCGTAGGTTTCGTCGAATACGTTGCTGGCCCAAACGGTCACGCGCCAGCTCCTCCAAGCATAGCCGGCGCTGGCGTTGACCAGATCGTAGGCGCGGCGGCGCTCGGCGTGGGTATTGGATTCGAGGTAGGAATCACGGCCGACGACCTCGACGCGGCCGAAGAAGCCGCGCGAGGGATGATACTTTAAGCCAAGGCTGTAGCCGTAATCGGGCACGTTCGCGAGGTCGCCGCCGCCGCCGGTGGCCCGGCCATTGCTCAGCGTGAAGGCTTCGATGTCGGACTGCATGAACGAGAAGCTGCCGTAGAGAGACCAGGCGTCCACGAACTCATAGCTGAACTCGTCCTCGAGGCCGTAGGTGAGGGCCTGATCGGCGTTATCGGTGTAGAAGCGATAGGTGCCGCCGAAGCCGGCCGAGTCGCGCACTTGAGTGTCGCCGCGATCCAAGACGAAGAATGTGAGCTGATTGCGCAGGCGTTTGTCGAGGAAGCGGCCTCGCAGGCCGAGCTCGTAGTTCCAGAGAGTCTCGGTTTCGTAAGTCTGCGGATCGTAGGCGTAGATGCGCGAATCGGTCGCGACGCTGCCGGATTTGTATCCGCGCGCCAAGGACAACCAGCCCTGCTGCGTGGGGCTGAAGTCGTGCTCCAGGGTAAGCTTGCCGCCGGCCATCACGTCGTCGAATCGAGGTGAGATGGAATCGAGGGTGAGGTTGAGGGGCACTTCGCCGTCGTCGGCAGAGAGGCCGGCGTCGTTGCTCACATCGGAACGTATATCAACATATTCGGTGCGCAGGCCGAGCGTCGCGCGGGTGCGATCGGAGAGGTTGTGGCCAAACTGGGCGAAGAGGGCGGTGTTGAGCGCGTCATAGGCGCCGTCCATGCGGCCGAAACCGGCGTAGAGGTTGTCCACCGAGGTGAAGGCGCTCTTTTCGCTCACGCCGCCGAGCTGGGCACCGAGCGTCCAGCGATCAATGAAGCCGAGCACGCGTTCGCCGTCGCTCGAGTCGAAGCGCAGCTCCTCGCTCCAGGTGTCGCGGTCGCGGTCGAGACCGACGAAGAGCTGGTAGGCGATGGGATCGCTGTAGGTGTTTGTCCAGTCGGAGTCGTAGCTGTAGAGCGAATTCGTGGAGGTGGCGGTGGTGACGGTGGTGAAGGTGACGTTTTGAAAGCCGCGATAGGTGCCGCGCAGACTGCCGGCTAGAGAGCGTTGAAAGTCGCGCCCGGGCTCATCGCTGAAGACGCGTTCGCCGTTGTTATCGAGAGCAAACTCGTCGAAGCCGTTGTCGGCCTCGGCGAAGAATAGCGCGCCCTCCCAGCTCCAGAGATCGTTCGGATTCCACGCGAGCTTGAGGCGCACGAAGTCCTCGTCGCGGGCGTTGGTATCGCCGAGCGTCACATTTTTGCGGAAGCCATCGCTCTCGGCGTGTTGAGCGGCGATGCGGAACATGAGTTTTTCGGGCGCGGCAGGGGTGACGGTGCCGCCGAGGGCGAAGCCGACCTCGCGCAGCTCGTCGGTGCCGAGAGTGCCCTCGATGAAGCCGGTGGTTTGGGGCGTGGG
>CAMDHP010000039.1 GCA_945898185.1 Akkermansia muciniphila
CTCCGCTCCATGCCAACTTTATTGTAGGCCCGCACGACCGCCGGGGTGCCGTCGGCGATAAAATAAGGCGGCAGGTCGTGCACCAACTTGGCGGTGGCCGAGAGCATGGCGTGCGCGCCGATGCGGCAGAATTGATGCACGCCGCCGTAGCCGCCTATGACCACGTGGTCCTCAATTGTGACGTGTCCGGCGATCATCATGCCGTTGCTCGCCACGATATGGCTGCCGATCACGCAATCATGCGCGATGTGTCCGTAGGCGAGGAAGGTGTTGTCGTCGCCGACGGTGGTAAAACCCTCTGGGGCGGTCGCTGCGTGGACGGTGAAATACTCGCGAAACACATTGCGCGCACCGATGCGCACACCGGGGTTGCCGCCCTTGAATTTCAGGTCCTGCGTCTTGCCGCCGATGCAGGCGTAGGGAAATATCTCGCAGCCTGCGCCGACCTGCGTGTTGCCCTCGACCGAGGCGTGATGGTGCAGGCGGCATCCGTCGCCCAAGCGCACCCCCGCACCGACGAAACAGAGCGGGCCGATATCAACATCCGCTCCGAGCTCCGCGGCGGATTCCACAACGGCACTTGGGTGAATTTTGGCGGACATGGATTTCTGCGGTGCGGGGTGGTCAGCGGTTAACGAGTGGCAGGCGTAGCGCGCGCTCAGCCCTCAACCTCGCTGTTTTCGATAATCGCAAACATGAGCTCACCCGAGGAAACGACCTGGCCATTCACGGTGATGACGACCTCGGCGGTCGCCAGCTTGGTGCCGCGAGTTTTGGTGAGTTTTGCGTTGATGATGAGCTGGTCGCCCGGGCGCACGGGTTTGCGGAACTTCACCTTGTCCGCGCTCATGAAGAACGAGGTCTTACCCTCGCTGCTGCCGCGACGGAGCATGAGGATACCGGCCGCCTGCGCCATGGCTTCGAGTTGAAGCACACCAGGCATGACCGGGTTGCCGGGGAAGTGCCCCTGAAAAAACGGCTCGTTGATGGACACGTTCTTGATCGCGACAAGCGCGTCTTCGCCGATGAATTCCACCACGCGATCAATCATCAAAAACGGATACCGATGCGGTAGCGTGTCGAGGACGCGGCGGATATCGAGTTCGGTCTCGGAGGGCATCACCATGCCCGGACGCGGCTTTCTCTTCGGGCCCTTGCGCTTCTCTTCGAGTTTTTCAACCAAGGCCTTGCTCAGCTCGGCGTTGATGGCATGGCTGGGGCGGGTGGCGATGATGTGCGCCTTCACTGGAAGGCCGACCAAGGTGATGTCGCCGATGATATCGAGGATCTTGTGCCGCACGAACTCGTCTTTGAAGCGCAGGCCTTCTTTCGAGAGAATCTTGTCTCCCTTGATCACGACGGCGCAGTCGAGTGAGCCACCTTTGATTTTACCGGCCTTGATGAGTTCTTCGATATCTTCGTAGACCGTAAAAGTCCGCGCCGCCGCGACCTGGGTCATGTAGGTATCGGGATCAATGTTCAGCGAAAGGTGCTGGGTGTGGATACCGCGATCATCGGCCGAGGTGCAGGAGATTTTAAAACCGTCATGCGGGAGCGCGATGAGCGAGGAGTTACCCTTCTGCACGGAAACCGCCTCCTCTAAGACGAAATACTCGCGCTCCTTGTCCTGCTCGGTGGGGTCGCCCTGCATAATGAGGTCAACATAGGGTTTGGCCGAGCCGTCAAGAATGGGCGGTTCAGAGGCGCTCATCTCGATGACGCAGTTATCCACTCCGCAACCGTTCAGCGCACTCAATACGTGCTCGACGGTGTGAACTTTGGCATGGCCCTCCTGAATAGTCGTCTGGCGCACAAGGTCGCCCACCAGAGCGATGCGCGGCTTGATCTCGGGCGCTCCGTTCAGGTCAATGCGACGAAACACATAACCGCTGTCGGCCTTGGCGGGCTTGAGCGTGAGAGTCACGGTCTCTCCAGTGTGGAGAGCCTGACCGGAAATGGAGACCTCGCGGGCGAGCGTGCGTTGTTTCATGCGTGTGGCGAAACCGTTACAGTGCGGAATTTACCGCCACTTGGGCAAGCCCCTTGTCAGCGGCGGGCAGGCCGGCGCGCACCTTCGCCGCCGCCAGTAGCTCAGCCAAGAGCTCCGGACGCTCGGTCACGGCCAGCGGGTAGTGACTGCCCTTGCCCCACACCACTCGCGCGTCTGGCCGCGCGGCTGCCAGCAATTGCCCGTGCCGTTGCGAAACAACGTAGTCGTTTTGACCGTGCGTGATCAACACCGGCACCCCCGCCGGTAACGCTCGTAACACCTTCACCGCATCGAAGCCCTCCCGCGTCAGGACCAGCCAAATTCCACGATCGCGGGCTGACTCCACCAATCCAGCGGGCGCGCATTCCAACACCAGCCCGCCCACTGCGCGCTGTCCGGCTAGTTCGGCGGCAAACACGCCGCCCAAAGAAAACCCGTGCGCCACGATCAGCTCCCGCCGCACTTCCGCCCGCTCCGCAAGTTTATCGAACCACGCCGCCGCATCCGCCTTGCACGCGGCTATCGTCGGCTCGCCCGCCGAGCGCCCGTAGCCGCGATACTCCACGAGCAAAACGTGCGCCCCTAAAGCGCGCCAGCGCTGGGCAAAATCCCGCGAGTCATCAATCAACTCCCCGTTACCATGGAACACCATCACCGCCGGTGCCGGTCGCTCCGCCGAGGCGCCTTCCGCCGGCTGCCACCACGCCTCGACCTCGCCCTCCGGCGTCTTCATCCACCACGTCTCGAAGCCGGGCAGGGCACCCTGCTTTGCCGCCCGCTCTTTCCCGTGCAGCGGGAAAATAATCCCCTCTTTTTTCCACGCCACCAACGCGCACACCCCAAGATATGTCACCGTTGCGATCACGACAAGACGCACCACGGCGCGTAAAATTCCACGTAACTTCAGGAACATGGAAAGGAGCGCACCACCACCCCGCCCAGCCTGTCAATCCAAGGGGGCAAGGCTCCGCCCCCGCCCAGCCTGCTAGGGCCGCCGAAACACCGCCCAGGTGCCGAGCGCCAGCGCGGCGCTCACCGCGACAAACCAGTCTCCCCACTGCACGTAAAACGACTGCACCTCAAAAAACCGCGCATCCCGCGTCACCGCCAGATTCGCACTGCCGCGAAAATACACCGTGCCCGCCTTCTCTCCGCGCGCCGCCGGCCTGGTCTGCACCGCGCCGGTCGTGAGGTTCTTCGTCAGCACCGCGCGGATCGCCCCGCACTCGTCGATCCAGCCGCTCCAGCCCGCGTTGCCCGCCCGCAGCACCGGCCGCCGCGTCTCCACTGCGCGTAGCACGGAGTGCGCCGCGTGCTGGTAGGCCGCATCGCCTTCGCCAAACCAGCCGTTGTTGGTATTAACCACCAGCACCTCCGCCCCCGCCCGCACGCTCGCCCGCGCCAGCGAAGGAAAAATATCCTCGTAGCAAATCAGGGGTCCGATCCGCGCCACCTGCCGCGCTCCGTCCGTATCTTTTGGACCGCTTGGCACACCGAGCACCGTCGCATCCCGGCCGGGCGTGAAATCCCCGCCGACCGGCACGACTTTCTCCAGCCAGCCGAGCAGCGACCGGGCCGGCACATACTCGCCAAAGGGCACCAGGTGCCGTTTCGCATAAAAGCCCTCGGCCACGCCCGTTTCAGGCGTCACCACAAACACTCCGTTCATCCAGCGCTCCTCTGGCGTATCCAATCCGTCGTAACCGATCGAGCCCATGAGCAAGGGCACGCTCGCGTGCGCCACCAGCTCCTCGGTCCATTTTTTCATGTCCGGATCACCGCGCACGGCGAGCGGAGTGGTTGCCTCCGGCCAGAGTAAAAAATCCGGCCGCGCCGCCGTCGCCTTTAACGTTTCCAGCTCCAAGGTGCGAAGGATGTCACCCGCCTCGGCCGGATCCCATTTCACCGCCTGAGGGATCGCCGGTTGCACGATGCCCACCGTTGCCCAAGGCAGATGAAATCTCGCCCGGTTAAAGGTCTCGCGGGCCGTCAAAAGCAGGCAACCAAGCAGCAGCACCATCGCCGCGATAAACTCCGGACAACGGGTGCGTGCCCGGTCCGCCGTGCCGGCATTGAGCAGTTTATGGACGTAGGCGGCGAAGGCCACGTTCACCGCGATCAGCACGAACGACACTCCCCACGCGCCGGTGTAAGCCGCCGGTTGCAGCACGCTCAAGCGCTCCCATTGCGTCGCGGACAGGGGCAGCCAGGGAAAGCCGCTCAACACCCACGTGCGCGTCCACTCCACCACCACCCACGCCCCCGCCAGTCCGAGCACCGCAAGCACCCGCTGCGCCCAGGGCCGCCCGACCATGCGCGGCATGATCCAGCGCACCGCCAAAAACCAGCTGCCCACCCACGCGCCGATCACCGGCCCGAGCGCCAGCAAGCCCGCCCAAGTGACGTTGCTCAACCAGCCCAGGGTGAGAGTCCACGCCACCGCCTGCGCGCCCAGCACCGTGCCCAGATACAAACGCCAGCGCGGCGCACGGTAAGCCCAATAAACACCGGGCGCGGCAAAGATGTAGGCTAATTCCGGATACCGCGCGGGCGGCATCATCGCGACCGAAGCCGCGACCATCGTCACGAAAACCACCGCCGCCCAAAGCCAGGCCTCGTGACGTTTGAAGAGGCCCGAGCCGGCCGACGCAGAATCGGGGTAGGGTGGCAAAAGAGAGTCGTCAGATGGGGACTGCATACACGAAGGGGAGGGTGAACGGATTGCCCGCGGTCAGACGAGGCGAATCACACCGGCTCCCGATCACCAAATTCCTTTAAAATGGGGCGGCCAACGGGATTCGAACCCGCGACCCCTAGAATCACAATCTAGTGCTCTAACCAACTGAGCTATGGCCGCCGTGAAAGGAGTTTTGAAAACGCAAGACCCGTCCCCCCTGTCAACCCTTCTTCTCGCCCCTTTCTCCAAAACCCTCACACTGCCCGAATGTTCCTGCTTAAGAAAGTCATCGGCTTCCTGCTCATGCCACTCCCGCTCAGCCTTATTTTCCTCGGCCTGGGCGTGTTCCTCATCCTGCTGCTCAAGCGCCGGTTCCTCGCACGACTGTGCATGGCGCTGGGCCTTGGTATTCTGCTTTTAGCCGCGAATCGTGGAATATCCCGCGTGCTCTGCGCCTCTCTCGAACGGCGCTACGCGCCCGCCCCGGTCGGAAATATCGCCAACGTTTCTCCGTTGAAGGCCTGCGCTTTCGTGGCGGTGCTGGGTAGCGGACACGGAAACGCGGACAACCTTGCGGCCAGCCAACAACTCAGTTCTTCGGGCCGGGCACGGCTGGTCGAGGGCCTGCGGCTCGCGATCCATTTGCCTGACACCCGGCTGATCGTCTCCGGCCCGCGGATGGGCGATGATCGGCAGACCCACGCCCGAGTGCTGGCTGATGCCGCGGTCGAACTCGGGTTCCCGCGCACGCGTATCCTTGAGATTGATACGGCCCGCGACACCGAGGAAGAAACTGTCGCCCTGGCCCGCTTGGTCGCCGGCGAGCGGGCGGCGTTGGTCACCTCGGCCTACCATATGCCACGCGCAATGCGACTGGCGAAGCACGCGGGCCTGGCGGCGGTGGCCTGCCCCTCGGATTACTCGGACCGCGACGGACAAAATACCTTCGAAATCAGATTCTTCATTTGGGATACGGAGTCCCTCTCGAACAGCACCCGCGCCTGGCGGGAATACATTGGCCTCACCTGGAGTAGCCTGCGGGGCAAATGAGGGGCCTGAATCCAATTCGCGGACAATCTAAACGGGGCAAAATTCAAGGAGTTGGGGCGTGACCCCATTCGGCCGCCTTCCATTCGGCCGCCGGACTGCTCGCCGACCGGATGGCGGTCGCGCTAGCCCAGCCGATATTCACCTAAGGCGGCGGCGCGGAACTTGAGGCCAAGACCGACACCCGCGCCCGCTACTTGGCTGCTCTTCAACAAGCCGACAAGGCGGACTTCACCGCGTTGCTCGTCTTTGCTCGTGGCTGACGTCAACAAACTGAGCAACCCGAACTTTATCGCGCTCGACCACGAGCTAAAAAAGGGGGCCGGCCAAGGTTTGTCTTCTTTTAAGGTTACACAAAGGTGGCATTGGTGGTCAGGCGGGCGAAGAGCGCTTAACCTGACCAGCTCATGTCACTTTTTGGGACTGCTTGACGATTCGGCCTTATGAGCCGGATCGGCGTTGTTTCGGGAGGGGCGCTTCCCAGGCGGCGATGGTGCGGTTTAGGTGGTCGAGCTGGCGGCGCAGGTATCCGAGATCGTGGAGGAGTTCAGACTCGACCTGCTTTTGTAACTTCGGGCGTTTTTTCTCTGAGAGGGTGAATCGCCAGGCCTGAGTTTTGCGGTATTGGCGGAGCTTCCGCTCGGTGTCGCGGCGCGCAGCATCGAGCTCGGCAATGGCCAGACGCAGGCGGCTGAGCGAGGAGCCGGGGCCGACGGTGTCGTTGGCGGTTTCCCAGCTCACTTCGAGGCGGGCGAGCCAGTCGGCGTCGCGCGCGGCCCAAGCTTCCTGCACCTCGTGCCAAAGGCGCTCGCGGGCGGGTGTCCAAGCGCCGCCGCGATCGGGGTGCAGGTGCGAGACGAGGCGGCGGTAGATGTCTTTGGCGTCGGCGTTTTCGGGTTTAGGGGCGGGGCTGCGAAGGTCGTGCGCGAAGCCATCGTCGTCGTAGCGACTGGAGCGGGCGGAGTCGTCGGGATCTTCGCCGAAGAGGTTTTGGAAAAAGTCATCGAATTCGTTATCGAGTTCGTCGGCGGGGTGACGGCCGGAGCGGCGGGGGTTCCGGGCTTCGGCCTCCGAGCGAGCTTTGGCCTCGGCCTCTCTCTCGGCACGGGCGGCGCGATCGAAGGCCTCGGGGTCGGCTTGGTAGGCTTTGTATTCGGCCCAGAGTTTTTTTAGGGAGCGGCCGCTCATGGCGGCTTGGAATTTGACCGCTTGGATGGCGGCGGCTTTCTGCGCGAGGTCTTGCTGGAGGTCGCGCAGTGCGGTGACGAGCTGGGGAAAGGTCTGGGCGATCCAGGATCGGAAAGACGGGGCGTCGGCCTCCTCGTGGCGCTGAAGGTCGCGGCCGGCCTTTTCGTGATGCTTGCGGGCGGCGTGGAACTCGGCCCACGCGGCGTTTTGGAGCGGGCGCTGGTCAATGATCAGGAGGGCGCGAGAGCGGGAAAGCCGGGGCGCGGGATCGGGCGTGGCCCAGTCAGGGATTCCGTAGCGCTGGGTTGTGCGATTTGACCTGGGCATGGGAAGCAGGGCGGGCTCAGGCGGCAGGCGTGCCGTTGGCGAGAGCGGCTATCTTTTCCTTCAGATGGGTGCTGCGGGTGCGGGCGTCGTTGTTGCGCACGGCCATGCCGTAGGCGGCGGGTTCGCCGACGATGAAGACCTTTTTCTTGCCGCGGGTGATGGCGGTGTAGAGGAGGTTGCGCTGGAGCATCATGAAGTGGGCCTTCAGTAGTGGAATAATTACTACGGGGTATTCGCTGCCCTGGCTTTTGTGGATGCTGATGGCGTAGGCGAGGGCGGCGTCTCCCAGCTCGGTGCGGGTAAAGGTGTGGCGGGTGCCGTCGAAGTCGGCTTCGAGAGTGCCGGCGTCGGGGTCGGCGGCGGTGACGAGGCCGATGTCGCCATTGAAGAGTGCCTTGTCGTAGTTGTTGCGGAGCTGGATGATTTTGTCGCCGGTGCGGAATTCACCCGACGGGCCGCGGAGGCCGCGACCGTGGGGGTTGAGGGCGGTCTGGAGCTGGGTGTTGAGGTTGCCGACTCCGGCGGTGCCCTTGTGCATGGGGGCGAGGACTTGGATATCGCCCGGTTTCATCCAACGGTAATGGGTCGGGATGAAGTCCGTGCAGAGGGCGAGGGTTTTGCGGATGCAGTCCTCGGCGTCGGTGGCGACGATGAAGGTGAGGTCGGCCCAAGGCTGAAGTTTTTCGAGGGAATCGATCGCGACGGGAAGGCTGGTTTCGCCGGCGTTGATGGCGTGGGCGGTAGTGACAATCTCGCTCTGGCCCTGCTGACGGTGGACGACGCTGAGGCGGGTGACGGGAACGGTGCCGGTGGCGATGAGGTCTTTGAGGACATTGCCGGCGCCGACACTTGGGAGCTGGTCGGTATCGCCGACAAGGAGGAGATGGGCGCGGGCGGGCACGGCGGCGAAGACGGCGGCGGCGAGGCGGGTATCGAGCATCGAGGCCTCGTCCACGATGAGGAAATCGGTGGCGAGCGGGTGGTCCTCATTGGCATCGAAGCCGCCGCGCTGAGGGTTGAACTTGAGCAGGCGGTGGAGGGTTTGCGCGAAGCCGCCGGTAGATTCGGCGAGGCGCTGGGCGGCGCGGCCGGTGGGGGCGGCGAGGGAGAGGCGGACCTTTTTGGCTTTGAGAATATCAACGAGGGCGCGGAGCGATGACGTCTTTCCGGTTCCGGGACCGCCGGTGAGCACAGAGATTTTCGAGCCGAGGGCGGAGCGGATGCCCTCGCGCTGGGCCTCGGCGAAGGTGAACCCGGCCTTGGCCTCGGCCCAGACGACGGCGGCGTCTATTTTAATGGGCGGCAGGCCGCTGGGGACGAGCGTGAGGCGGCGAACCGCGCCGGCGATCTTGGCCTCGGCGCGGTCGAGGATGGGCAGTTGAATCAGGTCGGAGCCGGGCAGGGGATCGACGACCCCGGCGGGGGCGTGTCGAGCGAGATCGCGGGACGTGACAAGAGCCTCGAAGCGGGCGGTGATGCGCTCGGCGGAAGTCTCGAGCAGGCCTGCGGCGTAGTCGCGAATCTCCATCTCGCGCAGAGCGGTGTGGCCCTCCTCCTGAAGGACATCGAGGGCGTAGAGAATGCCGGCATCAAGGCGAGGCGGGGCGTCGTTGGCGAAGCCGAGGTTGATGGCGATACGGTCGGCGGTTTTGAAGCCGATGCCGTCGATCTCGCGGGCGACGCGGTAGGGCTCGTGGATGAGAATCTGGCGGGCCTCGCCGCCGTATTTGTTAATCAACTTCACGCACTGGCCGGTGGTGACACCGTAAGTCTGGAGGAAGATGTAGAGCTCGCGAAAGGCGCGCTGCTCATCCCAGGCTCTCTTAATGGCGGAGGCGCGGACCTTGCCGATGCCCGGGACATCGCGCAGGCGGCCGGATTCCTCGCTCAGCACGCGGAAGGTATCAGCCCCGAAGGCGTCGGCGATCTTGTTGGCGTAAACCTTGCCCACGCCCGAGACGAGGCCCGAGCCGAGGTATTTACGAATCCCATACACGCTGGAGGGGAGTTCGGAAGTGAAGGTCTCGATCTTAAACTGGGCGCCATGCTGGGCGTGGCTGGCCCAAATGCCGCGTAGTCGGAGGGTTTCGCCGCATTGGACGCCGGGGAGGGTGCCGACGATGGTGACGCGTGCGTCGCCGCCATCGGGCATGAATTCGGCGATGGTGTAGTGGTTCTCCTCGTTGGCGAAGATGATGCGCTCCAAGACGCCGTCGAGGCCGTCGGAGGAGGAGGAAGCGGAGACGGAGGCTGGAGAGGATTTGGCCACGGTTAGCGGATCGGCGGGTCGGAGAAGAAACAGACAAGTTACCCGAAGGAAAGGAAGGCGGAGTTTTTCGCGGATAAAAACGAGGGGTCGGGAACCGTGCGGGCATTGGGATGCGGCGGGGGATGGGGGTGGGGGGAAATTCCGCAAACGTCTGAGATTCCCCAAACCTCCCCTTGCCATGCGCCCGCCGCCCGCCTTGCCTCATTGTTTCGCCCGACGCGCCTTGATTGCCACCGATGTCTGCCACGCCTAGCAACGCCCCCCGCTCCGTCCGCCGTGCGCGTGCTGATGCGCCGACGCTTCCGTCCTCGCCGGCCGGTCGCGTGCCGCCTCATTCAGTCGAGGCCGAAGAGCAGTTGCTCTCCGCCTGTTTGCTCGATGGCGGCGATATTATAGCGCGGTGCCTGGAGGGCAAAATCGCGCCGGCATCGTTCTACGTTCCAGCCAACCGCGTTATCTTCGAGCAGCTTCTTTCGCTCTACAATCTCAGCAAACCGATAGATCTCGCCGTGCTGGCCGAGGAGCTAAAGACGACCCGGCAGCTCGATGAAGTGGGTGGTTACCTGTATTTGACGCGTATCAGCGGCCGTATTCCTACGACAGCGGGCGCGGCCTACTTCATCGAAAAGGTCCGCGAGCTCGCTCTACTGCGCGAAATCATCCGCGCCGCAACGCATGCGGTGGAGAATTGCTACGGCTACACCGGCGGCATCCAAGAATTCGTGGATAAGGTTGAGCAGGATCTGTTTAAAGTCACCCAAGAGCGGGTCGGCGATGGGGCCAAGCCGATGCACGAGCCGACCAAGGAGGCCATGATCGTCATCAACAAGATGTTGATGAAAAAGGGCGAACTCACCGGCGTGAGCACTGGATACAAAGACATTGATCGCTACCTTTTCGGCCTGCAGAAGGCCGAAATGATCGTGCTCGCCGGTCGCCCGTCGTGCGGCAAGACCTCCCTCGCGATGAATTTCGCCGAACACGCTGCTTTGCCGACGCGCGGCCCGGGCGTGAACACCCTCGTGTTCTCGCTGGAAATGTCGTCCGCCCAGCTCGCCTTGCGCCTCCTGTGCTCACGATCGCGGGTCAACATGAAGCTCCTGCGCGACGGGCTGCTCTCCAAAAACGGCGAAGAACAACAGGAGTTGCTTCGCGTCGCCGACGAGTTTTCCAAGTCACCGCTGTTCATCGACGACTCCAGCTCCCTCTCGGTCATGGAACTCCGCGCCAAGGCGCGACGCCTTCACGCCCGCCATCCGCTCGGGCTTATCGTGGTGGACTACCTGCAGCTCCTCAGCCCGAGCGATGGCAACGTCCCACGCGAGCAACAGGTGGCCGAGGCTTCGCGCGGTCTCAAGGCCCTCGCCAAGGAACTCAGCGTCCCCGTGCTGGTCCTCGCCCAGCTGAACCGCTCCTCCGAAAAGGAAAACCGTGCGCCCCGCCTCTCCGATCTCCGCGAATCCGGCTCCATCGAGCAGGACGCCGACGTCGTGCTCATGCTCAACCGTCCCAAAGAGGAAAACGACAAATTCCAGGTCGCCAGCGGCACCATGGAGCTTTTCGTTTCCAAAAACCGAAATGGTGAGGTAGGTGACTTGAAACTTACTTTCTTAAACACGATTACCCGCTTTGAAAACTACACCCAGTAACCGCCCCCGGGCTCTCTTGGCCCGCCTCGCCGTCGTCCTCGCCCTCGGCTTCACTGCCGTCGCCTCGCCCCTCTTGGCGCAGAGTCCGGGTTTGGCCTCTCCGGCCTCGGCGGGCGGACCTGCGACCCCTGCCGCCAACGTCCTGCGCGTGAATTCCATCACCGTGAAGTTCGTCGGCCCGGCGAACGTCAGCGAGCAGGTCGTCCGTGCCAACATGCAGTTGCAGGAGGGAAGCGCGCTCGAAGACGCCCTCATCGATCGCGATATCCGCTTCCTTTACCGCACCGGCCAGTTCGAGTTCATTGAGTTCAAGCGTGGCCAAGTCGTAAACGGGCTCATTGATCTGGTAGTTGAGATCACCGCCAAGTTCCGCGTCAGCGCGTTGGACTTTGAGGGCAACAGCGCCGTCAAATCCAAGCGTCTTCTCAAGGAGGCGAAAACTAAGATAAACCTCCCCCTTGACGAGCGTCAGGTGAAGGAAGATGCCGAGAAGATCCGCGAGTATTACCAGAAGTCCGGCTATAATCAGGCCAAGGTCGAATACCGCATCGAGCGTAACCGCACCACCGGCCTCGGCCGAGTCATCTTCGCCGTGGATGAGGGCGCCAAAGTTCGCATCAGCAGCGTTGACTTCTCTGGCAACACGGTCGTCTCCAAACGCAAGCTCCGCAAGACGATGGAGACGCGCTCTTGGAACTGGTTCTCCTGGATCACCAGCACCGGGCGCTACCGCGACGAAGAGTTCGAGACCGATCTCGACAAGCTCCGCGATCTCTACCGCGAGAAGGGTTTCCTCGATGTGAACATCGCCGCCGATCAGGTCGCCTTCACTTACCCGAAACCCTCCCGCCTCATCATCACCATCCCCATCGTTGAGGGCCGTCGCTATAAACTCGGCACCGTCACCATCTCCGGCAACACCCTTTATCCGATCGAGAAACTGCTGCCCTTACTCCGCACCAAGACCGGGGATGTCTTCGCTCCTTCCGCCATCGAGAAGGATCAGAAGACACTTGAGGATTTCATCGGGAAGGATGGCTACGTGGACGCCCGCGTCCGCATCATCCGCAAGCCCAACCTCGAAAGCGGCGCCATTGACGTCGAGTATGCCTACACCGAAGGCGATAAGTTCTTCGTCGAGTCCATCCGCATCGAGGGCAACACCAAGACCAAGAGTATCGTCATCCTCCGCGAGCTGGCACTCGGGCCGGGCGACGTTTTTAACACCGTGCGCATGAACAACTCGAAGCTCCGCCTCGAGAACACTCGCTTCTTTGAGGAGACCAACGTCAGCCCCGAAAGCACCAACCTCCCCGGCCGTCGCAACCTCAAGATCGCGGTGAAAGAGGGCCGCACCGGCAACCTCAGCTTCGGCGCCGGCTTCAGCTCCCTTGAGAGCGCCATCGTCTTCGCCGAGGTCAGCCAGTCGAACTTCGACCTTTTTAACCGCAAATCCTTCTTCCAAGGCGACGGCCAGAAGTTCCGCCTTCGCCTCCAGCTTGGCTCCCGTTCCAGCGAGGCCACCCTGAGTTTCGAGGAGCCCTGGCTTTTCGAGCGTGAACTCGCCCTTGGGTTCAACCTCTACCGCACGTCCTCGGATTACTACAGCAACCTTTACTCTGAAGCTCGCACCGGTGCCGAGGTTTACCTCCGCAAGCGCCTTTTCGAGCTTGTCGAGGGTCGCCTCGGCTACACTTACGAGGTCGTCGAAATCAACGACGTGGACTCCGTGAATGCCGCCTTCTTGAAGTCTGAGGAGGGCTCGCGCAACGTGTCCAAGGTCACCTTCAAGCTCCTCCGCGATACCCGCGACCGCCTCTTCAACACCACCCGTGGCAATCGCGCCGAACTCACCACTGAGGTCGCCGGCGGCCCCTTCGCGGGCGATACCGATTACTATCGGCTCGAGTTCCGTGGCGCCCAGTTCTACCCGACCTTTGAGACCCTCAGCCAAGTCGTCTCCTTTATCGGGCGCGTCGGCGTCATCGAAAACTACGGAGACAGCAAATTCGTGCCCTACTTCGACCGCATGTTCCTCGGCGGCCCCGGCACCCTGCGCGGCTTCAAGTTCCGTGACGTCGGCCCCAAGGCCGGCCCGAGCAACGACCCCGCCGGCGGCAAAACCTACGCGTTTGGCAGCGTCGAATACAGCATCGAAGTCGTGGACCCGCTCCGCTTCGCTTTCTTTTATGACGTGGGCTTCGTCAACGTTGACGCCTACGACTTCGATTACGCGGGTTACAACGATAACTTCGGCTTCGGTCTCCGCCTTATGGTCGGCGGCGCCCCGCTCAGTCTCGACTTTGGTATTCCCATCACCTCCGACGAATTTAACGGCGACGGTCTCCAATTTAACTTTTCCTTTGGCACACGCTTCTAAATTGCCTGTCTTCACTCTTTCGGACTCCGTTCATCTCTCCTAATTCTACCTATGAAAAAAAACCTCGCCTCGCTCTTTGCTGCGTTTGCCCTCTCCGGCGCCGCGCTCACCGCATCCGCCCAGTCGGCCCCAAAGATCCTCATCGTGGACATGGCCAAGCTGCTCGATTCCCACTACGAAACCGAAGACCAGAACGCCAAACTCAAGATTGACGAGGCCAAGGCTAACGAAGAGATCGAGCGCATCGTCAAAGACGGCCAGGCCATTGAGGAGGCCATGAAGGACATGCAGGAGAAGGCCAGCAACCCCGCCGCCTCCGCCGAAGCCAAGGCTAAGATCGAGGCCGACTTCCGCCCCAAGGCCGAAGAACGCCAGCGCAAGCTCGGCGAGCTCAATAACTACCGCGTCCGCACCCAGCGCGTCTTCCAGGAGCGCATCGCCAACTTCCGCGGCATCATGTTCGAGAAGATCGGCGCCGTCGTGCAAGAGACCGCCAAGAAGAAGGGCGCCACCCTCGTCCTCGACAAGTCCGGCCTGAGCAACATCGGCTTGAACCCCGTCGTTTACGCCGATGCCTCCTACGATATCACCGAGGAGGTCCAGAAAGAGATCGCCAAGGGCCGCCCTGCCAACGCGTCCACCCCTGCAGCCCCCACCGCCAAGCCTGCCGCCGCCCCCGCGTCCCCTCCCAGAGCTCCCGCACCGGCCGCTGGCGATGCGCCTCTCTTCAAGGTTCCCGCCGCCAAGTAATAAGGCCTGGCGAATTCGCCTCGCTTTGTCTCAAGCCCGCCGCGCTCCTCGCGCCGCGGGCTTTTTTTTGCCCCGCTCCGCCATTGCCCAGCGCCCGCCAACTATCCAACTTAAAGTTTTTATTCCCCCATGACGTTCGCCTACTCCTCCGCAGAGCTCCAAGCCATCTTGGTCCCGGTCGCCGTCCGTGGCGCCACCTCGGCCGTCATCACCGGAATCGCTGCGCTGAGGGACGCCGCCCCGTGGGAGTTATCTTTCCTGGGCAACACTAAGTATAAACCCGAGGTCGCCGCCACCCGCGCTTCCATCGTCCTCCTGCCCGCCGATTACGTCGGTGCGCCCGCCGCCGATCAGGCTTTTTTCCTCGTCGAGAACCCCTCCGCCGCCCTTGCCTCTCTCTGCGCCCGGATCGAGCAGGCCCTCTGGCCCCGTTCCGAGGCCGGCATCCACGCCAGCGCCGTGATTGACCCCGCCGCCCAGATTGACCCGAGCGCTACGGTTGGGCCTCTTTGCGTTATCGAGGCCGATGTCGTCATCGGACCGCGCACCATCATCGGCGCGCAGTCCTTCATCGGTCGCGGGACCCGCATCGGCGCCGATTGCTGGTTCATGGCCGGAGTGCATCTCGCCACCCAGACGTTAGTCGCTGACCGCGTTCGTTTACACCCAGGCGTCGTGCTCGGCAGTGATGGCTTCGGCTACGATTCAAGCAGCGGTAAGCACCTCAAAATCCCCCAAGTCGGCCAGGTCGTGATTGCGGATGATGTCGAGATTGGGGCCAACACCACCATTGATCGCGCCCGCTTCAGCCGCACCAGTGTCGGCGCCGGAACCAAGATAGATAACCTAGTCATGATCGGCCACAACGTCGTCATCGGCCGCCACTGCATCATCTGCGCCCAGGTCGGCATCTCCGGGAGCACCACCCTCGAGGACTACGTCGTGCTCGGTGGCCAGGCCGGCGTAGCCGGGCACCTCACCATCGGCAAGGGTGCAAAAGCCGACGGCCAGACCGGCATCAACACCACCGTTGCCCCCGGCACATTCTGGAAGGGTTCACCTTGCGTTCCCTACCAACTCGAACAACGCATCAATGTCCTCCGTCAGCGCCTGCCCGATCTCTTTCGCAAGGTGGATACCCTTGCCGAGGAGCTAGCCGAGCTGAAGAAAGGCAATTGAACCGCACCGTTCCTCGCCGCTCCCGGCCGGTGCGCGTCTCAGTGGCTTATGTTTAGGATCAAGGGATCGGGAGCGCGATACGGGGTGGGGCGGGTTTTCGCTTCTGCCAACACCTTGGCAAATACGGACTGCCCCTAGCGCCTGGCTTCGGGCAGTCTTCACTCACTCCCATGAAAGCTCCACGTCTCCATCCCCTGTTCGCGGCCCTGCCGCTCTTGCTCCCGGTTGCGCTTTCGGCGCAGACCGCCCTCACCATTTACAACCAAAACTTCGCCGTCGTTCGCGAGCTCGTTCCGCTCGATCTCAAGGCTGGCGTCAACCGGGTTAACTTCTCCGGTGCCACCACCCAGGTCGAGGCCGACTCGGTTGTGCTTCGCGATGTCACGGGCAAGGTTGCCCTCCGTATCCTCGAGCAAAGCTACCGCGCCGACGCCGCCTCGGAGGGCCTGCTGCTCTCGCTCAACGAGGGCAATACCCTCGACTTCCTCGCACGCGACCGGGACGCCAAGGAATACGTCGTCAAGGGACGTGTCATCCGCAGCGGCTACAATGCCGCCGGTTCCGCCGCCACGCCCATCATCGAGGTGGATGGCCAACTCCGTTTCTCGCTCCCCGGCCAGCCGGTCTTTCCCTCGCTCGGCGACGATGCCATTCTCCAGCCCACGCTCTCGTGGCAATTGCACACCGCCGAAACGGCAAAACTGAACGCTGAGCTTGGCTACGTCACTAACGGCATGAGCTGGCAGGCCGCCTATAATCTGATCGCTCCCGAGAAAGGCGACCGAGTGGACATCGTCGGCTGGGTCACGGTGACCAACCACACCGGGAAACGTTTCGACGAAGCCACGGTCAAACTCATGGCCGGCGACGTGAACCGCGTGCAACCGCAGGCGGTCGGTTATGGCGTGAATCGCAAAAGAGGCGTCCCGATGATGGCGATGGCGTCGATGGACGAAGCAGTTGTCACCGAGAAAGCCTTCGACGAGTTTCACCTCTACTCGCTTCCGCGCCCCGTGACCTTGCGCGATCAAGAGACGAAGCAGGTCGAGTTCCTGCGCGCGACCGGCGTGAATGCGCCGCAGCTCTACCTCTACGACCAGCAGAAATATGGAGCGAAAATCGCCACCGTGCGCGAGTTCAAGAACACCAAGGAAAACGGCGGCCTCGGCCTTCCGCTCCCCAAGGGTCGCGCCCGTTTTTACCGGCAGGATGCCGCCGACGGCCGATTGGAGTTTGTAGGCGAAAACAACCTCGATCACACCGCCCGCAACGAGACGGTGCGTCTCTACACCGGCGACGTATTCGACATTGCGGTGGAGAAGAAGGCGACCGATTCGCAGATGAGTAGTCGCAATGATTTCCGCGAGGAAGCGTTCGAGGTGAAGCTGCGTAACCGTAAAGCCGATACCGTCGAGGTGCGCGTCGTGGATCACTTCAATGCCGGCGTGAATTGGAAACTCATCCAGCAATCCGACCCTTCGGAAAAGATCGCCGCCGACACCGCCGAGTTCCGAATCAGGCTCAAGCCTGAGGAGGAAAAGGTCATCACCTACCGCGTGCGCTACGAATGGAGGTGAACCGCCCCGCCGCCCGCCGGCCAAGGCGGTCCGGCGGTGGAGTGCTTATTAGCACTTAACCGTTCGCGATTCAGGGACCGCCTATTTTTGGCTTTGCGGGCGCGTGAGGGAACGTTTGCCTGCGTTTTCTATGATGGATCACGCTTTCAGCGCATTGGTAACGGGAGCTTCGCGGGGCATCGGTCGCGGGATCGCGGTGGAGCTCGCCAAGGCGGGCGGCCGCGTGGCGATCAACTATGCCGGCAACGAGGCGGCGGCGAACGAGGCGCTCGCGCTCGTGCGGGCTGCGGGTGGCGACGGGTTCATCGTGCAGGGCGATGTGTCGGTGGCGGCGGACCGGGCGCGAGTGGTGGCGGAGTCGGTGAGACACTTTGGCCGCATTGATCTCTTGGTGAACAACGCCGGGGTGGCGCCGACGGTGCGCGCCGAC
Organism: Akkermansia muciniphila; assembly: GCA_945898185.1. GTDB lineage: Bacteria > Verrucomicrobiota > Verrucomicrobiia > Opitutales > Opitutaceae > IMCC26134_A. The sequence goes on from CAMDHP010000039.1 coordinate 17,464, forward strand.
TTGCTGGACGCGGGCGAAGAGAGTTTCGACCGCCTCTTTGCGATCAACCTGAAAGGACCGTTCTTTCTCAGCCAGCTCGTCGCCAAGCAGATGATCACCCAGAGCCCGGACGCGGAAGGTTTTCGCGGGCGGATTGTGAACATTACTTCGATCTCGGTTTACACCGCCTCGATCAATCGCGGCGACTACTGCATGGTTAAGGCTGGGCTCGCGATGATGACGAAGCTCTTCGCCGACCGACTTGCGCAGGACGGTATCAACGTTTACGAAATCCGCCCCGGAGTGATAGCCACCGACATGACCGGCGGGGTGAAGGCGAAATACGACAAACTCATCCTTGAAGACGAACGCGGCATCACGCCGATCCGCCGTTGGGGTAAACCCGAGGATATCGGCCGTGCGGTGCGGGCGATTGCGGAAGACCGCTTCCCCTTTACGACCGGCGCGTCCTTTGACGTGGACGGCGGCTTCCACCTGCAACGGCTATAAATTCAGCCGCGGCGGGTGGTGGGTGAGGCTCGCCGAGAAAGCGAAATTCGGCGGACGTCTGGTATCCGCGTTCATCGGCGCAATCCGAGGTTTTCAATGCCGTTTCAGGGCTGATCGCTCAGGGTTTTTGGGCTGGGGCCGACTGGCGCAGGGCGCGTTCGAGGTTGACGGTGCCGCGGCCGTAGTCGGGGTCGGGGCCGGCGGGGCCGGAGTCGGTCGAGTAGGCGGCGAGCAGATCGGCGGCCTGAAGGGCGTTTAGCCCACGGTTGCTCGAAAGCAGCGCGGCGATGGAGCCGCTGACCACGGGTGCGCTGGCGGAGGTGCCGCTGAAGGAAACGCGCGCGCCACCGGCGCCCACCGTGGTGATGGCGCAGCCGGGCGCGGTGAGCTGGAGCGAGGCGCCGGAGTTGGAAAAAAGGGCCTGTTTGCCCAGCGCGTCGGTGGCACCGACCGAGACGACTCCGGGATAGGCGGCGGGCCAGACGAGCTGGGCGGCCTGGTCGTTGCCCGAGGCGGCGACGACGGCGACGTTGGCGGATAAGGCATAGTTTACCGCATCGGCGAGCACGCTCGAGGTGGCGTATCCGCCCAGGCTTACGTTGATGATCTGCGCGCCGGCATCCACGGCGGCGTAGATGCCGCGGGCGACGGAAAAAACGTCGCCCGCGCCGTCGGCGCTCGTGACGCGGATACTGAGCAGGGACGCGGCGGGCGCGACGCCGCGCGCATCGCTGGCGGCCCCGGCGGCGAGCGCGGCGACGGAAGTGGCGTGCGCTCCGTCGGTGCCGCCGCCAATGAGGCCGTAGCCGATATCGAGCTGGCGCAGGCGGGAATCGAAGGCGGCGTCGTTGAACACGCCGCCGTCGAGCACGGCAATGGTGACGCCGCGACCCCAGGCCGGATCGGCGGCGCGGATGCCGAGGGTCGCGAGGAGGTTTTCGCCGACGGGCAGGGAGACGCGCGCGCTGCGGGCCTCGGCGGGCGGGGTGGGGGGCGGGAGAATAGCGTTTGCGGCGACGGCGGTGTAGTCGCCGGTAGAGGCGGTGAGTTCGCGGGCGAAGGCGGTGTAGTCGGTGACGCGCACGCGGGCGGTGTGAAGGGCGTCAATGCGGTCGAGGACCTCGACGCCGGCGGCGCGGGCGCGGGCGAGGAAACGTTGCAGGGCGGCGGCGTCGCGGAAAGTGAGCAGGCCCTCGTCGAGGCGGACGTGGGAGCGGTTGAAACGGCGGTGCAGCAGGACGGCGAGCTCGGTGAAGGGCGGATTTTCAGAGAGAGGGAGGGGATCGTCGGCCTCTATACGGAGGAGCGGCGATGCCGGCGCGGAGGCCTCGCTCGCGAGCTCGTCTGCGGCGGCGAGCGGATCGTGCGCGGGGCGCAGGTGCGCGAGGGTCCAGACCAAGGCGAAGAGAAGGAAGACCGGAAGCAGGAGACGTTGAAGGGCGCGGGGTGACATGGGGCGACCCAGGAGGAGACGGGTCGGGCGGCGGCGGAGTTACTGGGCGCGTGGAGAACGGTGCGTGGGGAGAGGGCCAATAAAAAACCCCGGCGCGGAGGCCGGGGTTTGTGAGGGCGGGCGGCGTGGCCAGGGTGGGCGGCGGGCGCGGATCAGAGTTTATCCACGATCTTGTCGGCGAGGCCGTAGGCGATGGCCTCCTCGGCGTTGAGGTAGAAGTCGCGGTCGGTGTCCTGGTTGATGCGTTCGATGGGCTGGCCGGAAGCGCGGGCGAGAATGTCGTTCAACTCGGCGCGGAGTTTTTCCATTTCCTGGGCCTGGATGTTGATGTCGGTGGCGGGGCCGCTGAAGCGACCGCTGATGAGCGGTTGATGGATCAACACGCGGGCGTGGGGGAACAGCAGGCGACGGCCCTTGGGGGCGCCGCTAAGGAGAATGGAGCCCATGGATGCGGCCATGCCCGTGACGATCACGGTGATGGGTGACGAGATGAGCTGCATGGTGTCGTAGACAGCCATGCCGGCGGTGATGGATCCGCCGGGAGTGTTGATATAGAAATGGATCTCTTTGCCCGGAGCGACGGCCTCGAGGTAGAGCAGTTTCTCGGTGATGTCTTTGGCGGAGGCGTCGGTGACGGGGCCCCAGAGGAAAATCTTCCGCTGTTT
>CAMDHP010000040.1 GCA_945898185.1 Akkermansia muciniphila
TACTTAAGCTCCGAGGTAGGGCGGGACCGCTGGGCGCGACGCGTCTGATCAATAAACACCGGAGAGGCACGGCGGCGGGCCCAGCGGTCCCGCCCTACCTTAAGGTATCAAATCAAGGCATAGATGGTATAAGACGGGTGCGGGCTGGAGGCACCGTCTGACGACGCGGGAATGTGGGTCGAAAAAAAGGCGCGCCGGGTCGGCGCGCCCTGGGAAAGTCGGATAGGAGTGGCCCCGGCTCAACGCACCCGGCGCTTGAGGGCGAGCTGCACCCCGGCGAAACGCACGGCATTTTGCAGGCGCTCCATCTCGGAGGAATCTCCATCTTTCGGCGCGTTCTTGATGTCTTCCTCGGCGCGCTTGAGCGCGGCCTCGACCGCGCCTTCGTCAATTTTCGCCTCGGTGATGGCCTGCTCAGCAAGCACGGATACGACGTCTCCTTCGATCTGGGCGAAACCCTTGCCGATCGCCACGCAGGTCTGCACGCCATCCTTCGTCACGCGCAGCTCGCCGTGTTCCACTTGAGTGAGCAAGGGAATGTGGCCCGGCAGGATGCCGATCTCACCTTCGAGCGTTGGGATGACCACGGTATCAATGGTGTCGGAGTAAACCCGGGCTTCGGGAGTGACGATTTCGAGCGTTAAAGACATTTTAGGAGCTGCCCACGAAACACACGAAACGACACGAAAAGTCGGAGTTCTGGTTTCGCGTTATTTCGTGTGTTTCGTGGGCAATATCAGGGTTGCTTACTTCTTGGCAGCGGCGGCGATCACTTCGTCTATGCCGCCCTTCATGTAGAAGTCACCTTCGGCGACGTGGTCGAGCTCGCCGGAGAGGATCATCTTGAAGCCGCGGATGGTGTCCTTGACCGGCACATATTTGCCGGGGGCGCCGGTGAACACTTCGGCCACCGTGAAGGGCTGGGAGAGGAAGCGCTGGATCTTGCGGGCGCGATAAACTAGCGACTTGTCGTCGGCGGAGAGCTCGTCGAGACCGAGAATCGCGATGATGTCTTGGAGATCCTTGTAACGCTGAAGGACGCGCTGGACTTCGCGGGCAACGTGGTAGTGCTCTTCGCCAACAATGGAGGGCTCGAGCGCCTTAGAGACGGAGGAGAGCGGGTCCACGGCGGGATAGATGCCGAGCTCGGCGATGGAGCGCTCCAGCACGATGGTGGAGTCCAAGTGGGCGAAGGTGTTCGCCGGGGCCGGGTCGGTCAAATCGTCGGCGGGAACGTAAACGGCCTGGAAGGAGGTGATGGAGCCCTTCTTCGTCGAGGTGATGCGCTCCTGGAGGAGGCCCATCTCCGAAGACAGGGTGGGCTGATATCCGACCGCTGACGGGGAGCGGCCGAGGAGGGCGGACACCTCGGAACCGGCCTGCGAAAAGCGGAAAATGTTATCCACGAAGAGGAGCACGTCCTGATTCTTTTCGTCGCGAAAATACTCGGTCATCGCGAGGGCGGAAAGAGCAACGCGCATACGGGCACCCGGGGGCTCGTTCATCTGGCCGTAAACGAGGGCCACCTTGGACTCGCCAAGGTTGTCCTGCTTGATAACGCCCGCCTCGGACATCTCGTGGTAAAGGTCGTTGCCCTCACGCGAACGCTCGCCAACGCCGGCGAACACGGAGTAACCGCCGTGGGCCTTGGCGATGTTATTAATGAGCTCCATGATGACCACGGTCTTGCCCACGCCGGCGCCGCCGAAGGCGCCGACTTTGCCGCCCTTGGTGAAGGGGGCGATAAGATCGATGACCTTGATGCCGGTCTCGAGGATGTCTGCCTTGGTGTCCTGATCAACCAGCGCGGGCGCGGCGCGGTGAATGGGATACTTTTTCACGGAATTGACCGGGCCCTTGCCGTCCACGACGTCGCCGGTGACATTGAAAATGCGACCCAAGATGCCGTCGCCGACCGGCACGGAGATGGGGGCGCCGGTATCGAGCACGCTCATGCCGCGCGAGAGGCCCTCCGAGGAGGACATGGCGATGGTGCGCACGACACCGTCACCGAGATGTTGCTGGATCTCGAGGGTCAACTTCTCCTGGCGGCCGGAGACGGTGAACTCAATGGTGAGCGCCTGATAGATGGGCGGGATGGCGCCGTCAGGGAACTTAACGTCAACGACTGGGCCGATGACTTGAACGATTTTACCGATGTTGCTCATTTGAAAAAGGGGGGGCGGATTACAAGCTGAAGGGTTTGGTGTGGAAAAATATTACGAGGTCGCGGCCTGGGCGGCGGAGATCTCTAGGATCTCGGCGGTAATGGCGGCCTGGCGGGCCTTGTTGTATTCTAGGGTGAGGTCGCCGAGGAGCTTGGTCGCGTTATCCTTGGCGGTCTTCATCGCGACCATGCGGGCCGAGTGTTCGGAAGCGCGGGCGGAGAGGACGAGCTGGTAGATGTGGCGATTGACGTAGAACGGGATGAGGGCCTCCAGCACGTCGGCGGCGGCAGGCTCGAAGAGCATATCGCGGTCATCAGTCGAGGCCGCGACCGTGCCGGCATCGGCCTGGGCGCTGGCGAGGAACTCGGCGAGGCTGGCGAGCGGCAGCACCGGGCGAACCTGGGACTCCTGAATGAGGGTGTTCTTAAAACGCGGGTAAATGACCTCGATGGTGTCTATCTCGCCGGCGAGGTAGGATTTCACCATGAGCTCGACGACGACCTTGACCTCACTGAAGGCGAGTTTGTCGGAGACGTGGAAATCGGCGACGAGGTCGCGCTTGTTGCGGGCAAGAAACTGTGCGCCCTTCCGGCCGATGGAGAAATACTTGGCCGGGGTCTTAATCTCCGCAACGAGCTTGAAGAGGTTGGCGTTGAGCGGGCCGCAGAGGCCCTTGTCGGTGGTGACAAGGAGAATGCCACGGGTCTTGATCTCACGCTGGATGAGGAAGGGATGCTGCACCTCGGCCAGACGGGGCGCGAGGCGGGCGAGCATCTTCGCCATAAGCTCGGCGTAGGCCCGGCCGGCCATGGCGGCCTGCTGCGCCTTCTTCATCTTGGACGCAGCCACCAACTCCATCGCCTTGGTGATCTGGCGGGTGTTTTTGACCGACTTGATGCGGCGGCGGATATCGCGTGTTGAGGCCATTTTAGTTCGTCAGAGATTGGGCCACAAAAAGCACAGAAGGCGCAGAAGGACGGAGCGCTTGGTTCTGCTTTTTGCGGGTTTTTGTGGCTAACTCGGCTTGGTGGTTAGGCAGACTGAGTGGATTTCCAGGCGTCGAGGGCGGCAATTATTTTCGCCTCCAGGTCCTTATCGAGGGCGGCCTTGGTGCGGATCTCGGTGAGAAGGGCATCCTGACGGGTCTTGAAGAACTCGCGGATGGAGACAGCGGTGGCGGTGACCTTTTTGAGGTCAACGCTGTCGTAGTAACCTTTCTGGAGGGCGTAGATGGTCACCGCTTGGAGCTCGATCGTGATGGGGTTGAAGGCGGGCTGCTTGAAGAGCTCCACGATACGGGAACCGCGGTCGAGCTGAGCGCGGGTCTTGGCGTCGAGGTCGGAGCCGAACTGGGCGAACGCGGCCAACTCGCGGAACTGGGCGAGCTCGCCCTTGAGTTTGCCGCCGACCTGCTTGGTCACCTTGATCTGCGCGGCGGAACCGACGCGCGATACCGAGAGACCGACAGACACGGCGGGACGGATACCCTGATTGAAAAGGTCGGTCTCGAGGAAAATCTGACCGTCGGTGATCGAGATCACGTTGGTCGGAATGTAGGCGGAGACGTCGCCGGCGAGGGTCTCGATGATGGGCAGCGCGGTGAGCGAGCCCTTGCCGTCGAGGCGGGCGGAACGCTCGAGAAGACGGGAGTGCAGATAGAACACGTCACCAGGATAAGCCTCGCGGCCGGAGGGGCGCTTCAGGATGAGTGAGATCTGGCGGTAGGCGACGGCGTGCTTGGAGAGGTCATCGAATACGATGAGGGCATCCATGCCGTTTTCCATGAACCATTCGCCTATGGCGGCGCCGGAGAAGGGGGCGAGGTATTGGTTGGCGGCGTTGTCGGCGGCGGGAGCGGCTACGATGCAAGTGAACTCAAGCGCGCCGGCGGCCTCGAGTGCGGCGATGGTGCGGACAATGTTGGAGTTCTTCTGGCCGATGGCGACGTAGATGGAATAAACGGGGCGGAACTTCGGGTCACCGCTGGCGAGGCCGACGCGATTGATCTGCGCCTGATTGATGATGGTATCCACGGCGATGGTCGTCTTGCCAGTGCCACGGTCACCGATGATGAGTTCGCGCTGGCCGCGACCGATCGGGATCATGGAGTCGATGGCCTGAATGCCGGTGAAGAGCGGCTGACTGACCGATTTACGGACCATGATGCCGGGAGCGATCTTCTCAACGGGGTAGAACTCGGTGGACGCGACGGGACCTTTCCCGTCCACGGGATTACCGAGGGCGTCCACCACACGGCCAAGGAGACCTTTTCCGACGGGAACGGAAAGGAGTTTGCCGGTCGTTTGAACCTCGTCGCCCTGCTTGAGCTGCGAGACGTCGCCGAGGACGACGCAACCGACCTCGTCTTCGCCGAGGTTAAGGGCGATGCCGATAACGCCGTTGGGGAAGGCGACCATCTCGTTATACATCACCTCTGAGAGGCCATCCACCTTGGCGACGCCGTCGGCGACGGTCGTGATGACGCCGGTGTTTTTGCGCACGGCTTTGGACGAGAGCTTGGCGATCTGGGATTCGATTTGGGCGAGGACGGTGCTCATTTTTGGAAAGTTGTGTGAAGCGAGTAGTGGGTAGAAAGTGGGAAATGCAGCGAGCGGCAGCGCTCAGGAAGCTGACGCGAGGGCGGCGAGCTGGCTGGAGACGGAAGACTCATATACATCATCGCCGATGCGCACGCGCAGGCCGGCGAGAAGTGCGGGATTTGGCTTGGTGACGGTGGTCACGGTGCGGCTGTAGCGCTTGCCGAGCGAAGTCGCGATGGCGGCAAGTGCATCGGCTGCGACAGGACCGGCGTGCTCTACGCGTGCCTCGCTCTTGGCGAGCTCGACGGCGATCAGCTTGTGGTAAGTTTGAAGAATCAACGGCAAGCGCGCGGGAGGGTTTTTCTCTAAATGCAAAAGCACGGCCGCAACCTGCTCGGCAGACACGCCTCCGCCGGAGAGGCTGAGCTGGACGAGCTTCTTGGCGTAAACGCGGATTTTAGCAGGGACGGTGGCCATGGGAGGAAAACGGGCGCGGTTTAGACGCCGGTGAGCTCGCGGGTGGCGGTCTCGTTGTAAGACGCGCGATCAGCGTCGGTGAGCTTCTTGGCCAGCACGCGCTCGGTAGTGGCGACGACGAGGCGGGCGATCTCGACCCGGGCATCGGCAAGCATTTTCTGGTGCTCAAGTTGGATGGCCTGCTGGGCCTTGGTGATGAGGCCGTTGGCGCGCTCGGTGGCGGCGGCGGCCTCGCGGTCGGCGAGATCCTTGGCGGTCTTGCGAGCCTCATCAATGATCTTGCTGGCCTCTAACTGGGCGGTCTTGAGCTGGGCGGCGGTCTGCTGTTGCGCGGCCTCGAGCTTTGCCTTCATCTCCTCGGCGTATTTCAGACCATCGGAGATCTTATGCTGGCGCTCATCAAGGGTGGCCAAAACCGGCTTGAAGGCGAAGCGCCACAGGACGAAAGCGACAATCGCGAAGCTGACGACCTGCGCCACGATATACGGCAGTTTGATGCCGAAGTTTTCTGTGATCTGGGTAAGCGCGCTCGGGGCCTCGCCGTGAGCCGCGACTGTTTCAACGGCGTGCTCGGTGATCTGAGCAAGAGGGAGCAGAAAGGAGGACATGGGAGGTAAAGCGTGCGGGTGGGACAAAAAATGGAACCGCGCAGGCGCGCGATGCGCCGGCGCGGAGACAGCCGATTACTTGCCGAGGAACAGCGAGTAGAAGGCAACGGCTTCGGCCAGCGCCATGCCGATGATGGACTGAACGAGGATCTTGCCGGACGCGCCAGGGTTACGGCCGACAGCTTCGACGGCCTTGGTGCCGACGAGGCCTACGCCAATGGCGGCGGCGAGACAGCCGAACGCGCCTTGAATGCTACCGGTGATTTCTGCGATGGGGAGGGACATGTTGATCTATGGTTGTTGGTTGGATTTCCGCCGTGCGCACGCTTTGGCACGCTCCCGGCGGGAAAGGGTTTAGTGATGAGACGAGCCGCCCTTGGCGTGTTCGTCATCATGGTGGTCATCGCCGTGGTTGCAGATCAGGCCGATGTAAACACTCACCAGCAAGGTGAAGACCAGCGCTTGCACGAAGCCGATGAGCAATTCGAGGAAGTAGAAGGGAATCGGCAGACCCCATTTGCACATACCGGACATGGCATGGAGGAGGTTTTCGCCGCCAAATACATTGCCGAACAAACGGAAAGAAAGTGATACCGGGCGGAAAATGATCGACACAACCTCGATCAAACCGACCGCAAAAAAGATCACAAAAAGGAAATAATAAATGACGGTCGGGATTTCTTTTTTATCGGCCTTGTTACCAAAGATATCAAACAGCACAAGCTTCGGCCCGGCGTAGCGCATGATGAAGTAGAGCCAAGCGACAAAGGAGACCAATGCCAGAGCAATAGTGCCATTCATGTCGGCGTTTCCAGGGCGAATCACTTCTTTGCCCTGATAAAAAACCGTGCCCACACCGGGGAGCAAGCCACTCCAATTCTGGATCAAAATATACGTAAATAAGGCGATCAACAAGGGGAAGGTATGCTTCGCGACCTTGCTTCCAACGATGGGCGAAATCAAATCCAGCACGCCCTCAACCAAACTCTCTACCATGGCCTGTCCACGAGTCGGAACCAACTGTGGCTTTTTGATGGCAACGCGAATCACAATGATCAGCAACGCCGCAATGACCCAGCTGGTCACCATGCTGTTCGTTACGGGTAGCGGCCCCACCATGAACAGCAGCTCCGATGCGGGCGACACCCCATGCGCAGCCTCGCCTGCAAATGCGGGTAAAGCGGTGGCCGAAGCGGCGAGAAATGAGAGGGTTTTCTTGATGCGGGACATGGTCGCTAGGAGGCGCTGACGGGGGAGTGAAAGAAAAACCTACGCAAACGCGCTTCGCTCCGTCAATCTTTGAAGTCAAGTAATCTTATGAGCGTGCTAATCATTAGTTCTACGTCGCACCGGCGCGAAATTACTTATTCTGAACTCACGCCTCTTTACGCGACCGCACCGCAATGAGGGACTGATAAGAATCTGCGCGGCTCTGGAAAACAGTGGCGAGTTCGAAAGGCCAAGCTGCGGCATCATCAATACGCCACATCGCATGGGAACGGATCGCATCAAGTGCGTAAGAGAAATACGGCGCGTGGTCGGTGCGAAAGCAAAGTTGAGCCCCGCTTGCCGTTCTAGCGGCCAGGGCATCCAAAAACGCGGCCTGAATCAGTCGGTTTTTCCAGTGTCTGCGCTTGGGCCAGGGATCCGGGAAGAGCACGAGGATGCGGGTCAACAGACAATCACGGGGCAGGGCCTCGACCAAAAGCCCGGCCTCTGCCTGCACCCAAGCAACATTCGTGCGGCCGGCCCGGGTAGTTTTACGCTCGGCCCGCTGGAGGCGATCCGCAATCAGATCAATGCCCACGCAAAACTCATTTGGATGCGCCTCGGCATAGGCAGTCAAAAAATGGCCGTGCCCACAGCCGATTTCCAGGGTTAGTTGCGAACGCCCCCTGAGGAGCGGAAAAAAGTCCGCGTGCAGTTCGGCGAGTCTTTGCTCAAGAATTGAATTATAAACAGCAAGCGGCATGGACTGGTGCGGTATAAGGCGGTGACAAAATCAAAGCTCTAGAATCTCGCCTGGAACCCCCCACGCTCAACCCTGAATTCCGGGCTGGTGCAATTCTCCCGTGAACCGTCGAGGGCAGCGGAAGGGCGCACTGGCTCAAGAGGGCAATCGCGCCGGCAGGGTGAAATAAAACGCCGTCCCCTCCCCCACCCTGCTTTCCGCCCACGCCCGGCCACCGTGAAGCTGAACGATGTGCTTAACAATGCTGAGGCCGAGCCCAGTGCCGCCCTTCTCGCGCGAGCGGCCCTTGTCCACCCGGTAAAAACGCTCGAAAATATGCGGCAGATCCTCGGCTGGAATGCCCGGGCCGTCATCCCGCACGCAAAGCTCAATCGTATCGGTCGGATGGATACGAGCAACCAGCTCAATGTGCGAGCCGCGCGGAGTGTATTTCAGGGCGTTCCCCACCAAGTTTTCAAAGACCTGCCCAAGTTTGAGCGGATCGAGATAGGCCGCGCCAAGCTCCGGTTCCAGCTTCAGCGCGAGGTGATGCCCGGCCGTGGCGGGTAAGGAGCGCAGCTCCTCCAGTGTCGCCGATAACAAGGCCGGTAGATCACAAACCTCACGCGCAAGGGCGTTCTGACCCGACTCCAAGCGCGAGAGGGCGAGCAGGTCCTCGAGCAAGGAATTGAGTCGCTCCGTGTGGCGCTGAATGGTTTTTAAAAATTTCTCCCTATCGACCGCCGCCACCGAATCATGTCCGTCCACCAGGGTCTCCACGTAGCCCTTGATGACCGCGAGCGGCGTGCGGAGCTCGTGGGAAACATTCGCGACAAACTCCTTGCGCACGCTCTCCAGCCGCTTCTGCCGAGTTATGTCATGGAGCACGAAAAGCAGGCTTGGGGTTTTGCGTCCGTTGAGCGGGCTGATCGTGGAACCAGTCACTTCAACCCAAGTGGACCCGGTTGCGGCGATGAATTCTATTTCCTGCCGTGGCTGGGCACGTCCAGCCCGCACCGCCTCGACCAGGCTCAAAAAGGCATCGCTGTGGAGGGTAAGCTCCAATCGCTCGCCAAAAATATTGCGCGCCTTGGGAAAAATCGCGTGCAACGCCTTGTTGGCGAGGAGCACATAGTTGTTCGCGTCAATAATCAGCACCGCTTCCTGAAGGGAGCCGAGCGTGGCTTCGAGTTGGGCGAGTTGGCCCGTGTGCTGTTGATCGAGCCGGTTTACATCTTCGATTAACTGGGTTCCCGCCGCGCAGAGTTCATCCCAGTCTGCTCCAAGCGTTCCGGGTAAACCGTCACGCAACAGAGGTTTTCTGACCGTCAACGCATCGCGCAAGGCTCGCACCGCTCTATAATGATCGCGAAGACGCAGGGCTAGGAACCCCAGCATCGCAACGATAAGAATAAAAACAGTGGTGAGCATGAACTAAACAGGTCGTTAAAAAACAGGCGCTACAGCCGCTAGCCTCTTCCCCATAATCTAGCCGCGGAGGGGCGACCATCGCTCTGCTTAGGTGGCGTCGGTATCGGTCGCTCGACGTTCAGCAAACCGGTAGCCTACACCGCGGATCGTCTCGATCCAGTCGGCCTCGGTGCCCAGCTTTTCACGAAGGCGCCGCACGTGCGTATCAACCGTGCGAGTCTCGATTTCAGTCTCATAATTCCATACGTTAATCAAAAGATGTTCCCGCGTCTGAACGCGGCCGCGTCGCTCCATCAGTAGTCGCAACAGCTTGAATTCCGTCGCTGTCAGCTCAATCTCCTGTCCCGCCACCGTCACGATGTGGCGCTCACCATCTACAAAAATCAGACCGGCGGTGATCATCCGGGGCGCCTCGGCCGCACCCTCCTTTATGCGACGTAAAATCGTCTGCACTCGCAAGGCTAACTCTTTTGTGCTAAATGGTTTACAAATATAATCATCCGCTCCCGTTTCGAGGCCTTGGATACGGTCTGATTCCTCTGCCTTCGCCGTTAAGAAAACAACCGGCACCTTCTTGAGCTTGGCGTCGGCTCGTAGCATTCGGCAAATCTGTATCCCGTTGAGATCAGGCATCATCACATCTAGAATGACCAGATCCGGCAAAAAGGTTCGTGCGATTCCGATGCTGCGGTTCGGATCATTCACCGTCTCCACCACGAAGCCCTTCGACTTCAAGGTGTAGGCAACCAGATCTGTGACATCGGTCTCGTCGTCAACAATGAGTATCTTCTTGGACAGAAGGGAGGCTGGATCCGACATGGTGGAAGATATTAAACGTTTTGTGGCAAGGTGCAAACCAGCAGACCGGATGCTAAGAAGAGAACCCTAGCCCTGCCCTTGGCTGCCGCCTAGGGCAAAGCCCAGTCGTTTCACAATTGTTACAAGTGGGCCACCGCCAACTTTTCTCCTCCACCGCGCATACCCCCTCACCGTCCGCTGACCCCTAACCTACCTTGCGCCGCGCCGCCAGATGCACGAGCAGGATGCTGATGTCAGCTGGATTTACGCCGCTGATCCGCCCCGCCTGACCTAAAGTCAAAGGTCGCGCCGCCTTGAGTTTGGCTAGGCTTTCATTCCTAAGCCCCTTCACCACATCGAAATCGAAGTCCGCCGGGACACGAACCTTGTCCACGTCCCGCAACCGCGCCACATGCCGCCGCTCCCGCTCCAAATAGCCCGCATAGACGACCCGATAGAGCACCTCGGCGCGATCCGCGTTACCCAATGCCAAAAACTCCTCAGGCAACCCGAGCTCATCTGCCCCACTCTCGCTACCGCCACCCTGCTGGCGCCGCAAGCAATCGGCCCAAGTCCCCTGCCCCACCCCGGTTCCCGACGACGGGCGCGTCGCCTCCAACCGCTCAATCCAACCCTCAATTCGGGTGCGCTTCGCCTCAATCCGGGCCAGGCGAGGTTCGCTGACCAGCCCAAATTCGCGGGCATGATGCGCCAAACGCAGCTCTGCGCTCCCGTGATTAAATAAGAGCCGGTGCTCCGCCCGGCTCGTGAACATGCGGTAAGGCTCCCGCGTTCCCTTCGTCACCAGGTCATCAATCAAAACTCCCGTGTAGCCCTCGTCACGCCCGATAATCAGCGCCGACTCTCCCCTGCCCTTGCGAACCGCGTTCACTCCCGCCACCAAGCCTTGACAGGCCGCCTCTTCATATCCAGATGTGCCATTAATCTGCCCGGCGAAGAAGAGGTTCTGAACCAATTTCGATTCCAATGATGCCAGCAACTGGGTCGGCGGCGCAAAATCATACTCCACCGCATAAGCTGGTCGCAATAACTCGGCACGCTCTAGACCCGGTATGCTCCGCACCATCTGCACTTGGACCGCGAAAGGAAGCGACGTGGAAAGGCCGTTAATGTAATACTCGTTTGTGGCCCGCCCCTCGGGTTCAAGATACAGAATGTGCCGCGGCTTGTCGGCGAAACGCACAAATTTGTCTTCTATAGAGGGGCAATACCGCGGTCCCACACCCTCAATCTCGCCTGAATACATTGCGGATAAGTGCAGGTTCTCGCGCACCAACTGCGCCGTCCGTTCCGTCGTATGGGTGCGCCAACAGGGCGCCTGCTCGGTGCCGGGCGCCCAACCCAACCGATGCTCCCGACCCGTTAAACCCTGTTCCACGTGGAACATTGGCTCGGGGTCTCGCGTATCGTGAAACGCAAATAACGTCGGAACCAAGTCCCCCCGCTGCACTTCCATATTCGAAAAATCAATGGATCGCCCAGACAGACGCGGAGGCGTCCCGGTTTTAAGGCGTTGCAGCTCAATACCAGCCTCCAAAAAACTGGCGGAGAGCGTCTTCGCACTAAAATCGCCCATGCGCCCACCTTCGTTCTTATTCTGACCGATGTGCATCAAGCCCCGCAAAAACGTCCCCGTCGTCACCACCACCGCCCGGCCGTGGAAATCCAAGTCTAAATTTGTGTGCACCCCCACGATCTGGCGCCCGCCCGAAGCCGCCTTGGAAAAGATCAACCCCGTCACAGTCGCTTGGAAGAGCTTCAGGTTAGGTTGAAGCTCAAGGGTGTGTTTAAGACGAAACTGATACGCTTTCTTGTCGCACTGTGCCCGTGGCGATTGCACCGCCGGCCCCTTGGACTCGTTTAGAAGGCGGAACTGAATGCCAGTGAGGTCGGTGTTGATCGCCATTTCACCACCCAGGGCGTCAATCTCGCGCACAATCTGCCCTTTCGCCTGGCCACCGATTGCCGGATTACAGCTCATCTGCGCGACCGTGTCCAGATTCCCAGTCAACAGCAGCGTATTCGCGCCCATCCGCGCAGCGGCCAGTGCCGCCTCGCAACCGGCGTGGCCGGCACCGCAGACGATAATATCATAGACTTGAATATCCGGCGACATGCTAAGCTCTGCATCGAAGATGTTTTACCGCGGGAAGCGAGGCCGCAAAAACTCCCGCCCAAAATGACCGGCGGCAGGGCAGGGGCGCTACTTTCCGATGCAAAAGGTCGAAAAGAGGGCATCCAGCATCCGCTCGTTATCCACCCGGCCCGCCACCTCTCCCAGCGCATCTAAAGCACCCCGGACATCGCTCGCCACCAACTCGATCGGAACCGGCACCGTCGCCCCGAGCCCCGCTGCCGCAGTTGCCAGGCTGTCACGCGCCCGGCGCAGGGCATCCGCGTGCCGGGCATTGATCGCGATATGTTCATCGTCCGCAATGACCGGTCGCAGCGCATCCGCTCGCGCGATTATCGCCTTCTGCAGCTCCCTCAGCCCGAATCCCGTAAGAGCCGAAACCGCAAACGAAGGGAGGGCAGGGGAGGCGTTGTGCGCTTGGCCCGCTCCAGGAACCCCTGCCGTAAGATCCGCCTTATTTCGCACCTGAAGGACTGCTCCAGCCCCGAGATAGGGCTGGAGCTCGCCGGGCACTTTAGTCTGCGCCTGAGTTTCGTCCGTCACCCAGAGAATCAGATCCGCCTCAGCCAAACGCTCGACCGTTTTAGCCATTCCCATTTGCTCAACTAATCCAGCAAAGGGGTTCAGCCCGGCGGTGTCAATCAGCCGCAAAAGATGCGGCCCGACGTGCATCCGCTCTTCAATAAAGTCACGCGTCGTTCCGGGCTCGGGGCTTACAATCGCACGGTCGCGCCCAACCAGAGCGTTTAGCAGGCTGCTCTTCCCCACATTGGGCGCGCCCAAGAGCACCGTTTTCAAGCCATCCCGCAAGAGGTCTCCGTAGCGACGCGTGGCCAGTAAACGCTCTGTTCCACGTAGAACATCCGCCAGCGCTGTTCTTACCAACTGCTTGTCTTCCACTGGCAAATCCTCGTCCGGAAAATCAATGTAAGCCTCGATCCGCGCCAACACTCCCAAAAGCGCAGCGATCAGCCCTTCGAGGTGACGCCCAAGTCCGCCGCGCAGCTGTTGCTGTGCCGCAACCAGCGCCCGTTCGCTCCGCGCATGAATCAGGTCCATCACCGCCTCCGCCTGGGTCAGTTCCATGCGGCCATTTAAAAAGGCGCGTCGGGTAAACTCACCCGGTTCCGCCGCCCGGCAGCCTCGCGTAAACAGATCCGCCAGGATCAGCTGCACGATCAATGGATTCCCATGCGTGCTTATTTCCAGCGTATCTTCACCGGTGAATGTCCTCGGTCCAGCCCCATAGCTCCAAACCACGTCATCTACCAGTTCACCGCCCACGGCTCGGTAGTCGGCATGGCGATAGCGACGTTCCGGCAGGCTCTCGGCGACGCCCTTAAAAACTCCCGCCGCAATGCTTTTGCACCCCGCGCCACTCACCCGAATCAATCCCAGTGCAGCCGTCCCCGCCGGAGTGGCCAGGGCCGCGATGGTATCATCGCTAGAAGCGGAACCGGTGAGAGTCGTCGTGGGCATGGGCGTTAAAAAGCAGGGCGGGGGAGGGGAGCGCAAGATCGGGCAAGTTGCCCCGTCTGCGCTTTTGTGACTAGTATTCTGTATCTCATATTTTTTCGGATTAGCTACAGAGCCGAGCCGGAGCCCAGACACAGAGTTCCCAGAGGGAAGGACAAACTGTTTCAGCTCTTTGTGCCCTCGGTGCCGGAGCGCTGTGTTCTCTGTGGTAAAAAACTCATCGATAAAGTTTACGAAGGGGTTCCGAAATTGTGAGTGTTACTACATACTAGCGCAGGCTGGCTAACGCAGCCTCCAGCGGGATCGTCTGGCGGCGGCGGTCGAGCACGATGCTCACTTCACGATATCCCACCTGATACAGTCCCAGAAGAGCCGACTCATAGCGATCCGCCACCCGATCAGGCCGGTGCGCGTCCGCACCCACCACCACCGGTATTCCACGTGCCTGCATCATCGCCAGCTGGGCACTCCCGGGGTTCATCTCCCGAATAGCCTTCAACATTCCGCTGGTATTGAGCTCCATCGCCACCCCAGTCGCGGCAATTCGGTCCAGTGCCGCTTCAATAAAGGGCTGTATGCGAGGGAAAAACCACTCCGTCGGCGACTCGTTTTTGATCAAATCCGGATGACTTAAAGTATCAAAAAGTCCGCTCTCGGCTGCCATCGCAAGATGTTCATAGTAAACTTTTTGGTATTCAAATACATCGCCTTTGAAATACTGTTTGCGATAAAATTCAAGCTGGTAGTGCACACTGCCCAGCACGTGATGCAGCGGCACCCGCTGATGCAGCGCCTCCAGCCAAGGCTCCAACCCAGGCGCGAAGTCGCTCTCCAATCCCAGCCTCACATCCAAGCGCCCAGCGAAAGCCTCGCGGGCGCGGGCCACCATCGAGACGTAGGTATCGAATTCAGAATCGGCCATCCGCACCTCCGCCGACCAACCGTGGGGTAGGGGAGCGTGGCAGGTAAAAATGATCCCTTTCAGACCGCGCCGTAACGCATGGGCGCAATACTCCTCAGGTTGACCCTCGGCGTGCTTGCACAGCGGTGTGTGGCAATGGGATTCATAGAGCAAGGGACTGGATGGGTTGGTCGCAGGCATTTTCAGCCCATCCTGTCCACTCGGACTCCGAGGGCAAACCGAAGCTCGCCCAAACCTTGCTTCTTTTACCTTGGACGAATCAACAGCAGCGCCCGGTCGTCATGCCGCGGCGCGAGGGTGCAAAACTGCCGAAGATAACGGTCCACGCGGCGCAAAATCTCCGCCAGCGGCTCCTTCTGGTGCCGCTGCAGGCTCTCCACCAGGCGCTCGCGGCCAAACTCGTCACCCGATGCGTTGCATGCCTCGTTGATACCGTCGGTGTAGAGCGCGAGCAAGCCGCCCCGAGGAAGCACGACCCGGCCCTCATCGAGCGTTGCCTCGAAAAGATCCGGGGGCGCCATGCCGAGCGCCATGCCGCCTTCGCCCAGCAACTGCGGCGGACCGCCACCCGCGCGAAGCAAAAGGCCCGCCTCATGCCCCGCACGGCAAAACCGAAGCTCCAGCGTATCCAAGTTTAAAATACCATAGAAAAGCGTGATATACATTCCGCGCGGCATATCAGGCTGAAGCGCGCGATTCACCCGGTGCAGCACCGCCGCCGGCGAAAGCTCTCCCGGCGCGCATAAGCGCAGGCTTGCGCGGCAGGCCGCCATCATCAGCGCCGCCGGCGCCCCCTTGCCGGACACATCCGCAATTACGAAGCCGTGGTGCCATTCATCCACCGTGAGCACGTCGTAATAGTCCCCTCCCAGTTGCTGCGAGGGTTGCGAAAGCACCTCGACCTCAATTCCCTTGAGCGCAGGGAAGCTGCTCGGCAATAGATGCTGCTGCACGTCACGCGCCAGCTCGAGCTCACGCTCCTGCGCGATGCGCGCGCGATCAGCTGCCGCTTTGCGCTCGGTGATATCCGTGATCAGACCTTCATGATGCGTAACCCTGCCGCTTTCATCCAGGCGCACGATCGTGTGGTCATCCACCCAGCGCACCGAGCCGTCGGCACACTGGATGCGATACTCCTGATTATACTCCTGATGACCGGCGGCGGCATGGGCATCCACTTCCGCACCCACACGCTCCCGGTCCTCTGGGTGCGTCATGTCACGGAAACTGATACGACGGCCGGTAAGATCATCCGGGTTATAGCCAAACTGCCGGACACTGGCCGAGACAAACTCCACCGGCCAGCTGCCCGCTTCGGCTCGCCAAAGCACGACCACCGAAGGGGAACGGTCAATGATACGCGCCATTTCCTCCAAACGTGCCAGCGCGGCACGGAGCTCTTGTTGCGCCTGTCGCCGGACGCTCACGTCCCGCCCAACCCCAAAATACGCCCTGCGCTTGTCGCGATCGCGGTAGGCGGAGCCGGATGACGCGTGCCAGATCCAACGCCCATCAAAATGCCGGATACGATACTCGATCCCCTGCCCATCGCCGCCGGTCGCTAGCGTGTTTTGGAAAAATGCATCCCAGCGCTCCACATCCTCGGGATGCACAAAATCACGGAAGGCCGCGCCAACGACTTCATCCACCGGATTACCTAATTTTGACGTCCACGCTTGAGAGACAAACTTGATACGGCCCTCCGGAGTCAGTGCGTAAAGGATCTCGCTCGCCGTCTGGATGTAGGTGCGCCACCGGGATTCCGTTCGTTTCATCTCCTCCTCCGCTTCGTGGCGCGCCGTGATGTCCTCCATCATGGCAAAGTGATGCGTGACCCGGCCATCCTTGTCGCGCAGCACCACCACCGTAAGCACGCCCCAAATCACCCGGCCACCCGGATGCAGGTAACGCTTTTCCATTACGAAGGTGTTGTTTTTTCCCTGATACAGCTCCCGCGTGAGTATCATCTGCTTCGCCCAATCATCGGGGTGCGTGACTCGTTCAACGTTGGCAAGATCGGCCGCATCCTCGAAGCTCAATCCAATCAACTCGCAAAAACGCCGGTTCACGTGATTAAGCCCCGGCTTTCCATCCGTCCCAATCTCACGCCAGCTTAGCCCGATCGGCGAGTGATCGAAAAGCAGCTGCATTTCCTGCGTCCTCAGCGCCAGTTCGCGCTCCATATCAATCAGACGCGTGACATCGGTCCTGAGTGCGAGGTAGCCGAGCGGTCGTCCGGCCAGCCCGAGCAACGGGAGGATGGTGGTCTCCACCCAGTAAAGCCGCCCGTCCTTCGCCCGGTTGCAAATCGCGCCCTGCCAAACCTCACCCGCTATGAGTGTGCCCCACATCTTCTCGTAGAACGCCCCATCATGATGACCCGATTTTAACAAACGATGGGTCTGTCCGATCAGTTCTTGGCGGGAGTAACCCGAGATCTCACAAAGCCGGTCATTCACGTGCCGGATAACTCCCGCCGGATCCGTCAACGCAATGATCGCATGGGCATCTATTCCCTGCCGCAGCCAAGCGAGCAGCATCGGCTCGTTAGCGCTCAACGCAGTGATAAAGGACGACTCATTCTCAGACATGCGCCCGACCCTGCTAAAAATTGTCCCGCCTGCCAAGCCGCGTCGTTCACGCGACGAGTAAACCACCGCGCCCTCCTCAGCCCTTGACCGCTCCTGCCGTGATACCGCTTACCAACTGGCGCTGGAGAAGCAGGTAAATCACCAGGATTGGCAGCGTCACCATTACAAGCCCCGCAAACAACATGCTCTGGTCGCCCCGATACTGCGCGGCAATCGCCAGATTCGCCAACCCCAGCGGTAATGTGCGCGCCCCTCCATCCGCACCGCCTACAATCATGAAGGCGAAAAAATACTCCTTCCAAATCCCAATAAACTGGAAAATCGCCACCGTCACCAAACCCGGCCGCGCCAGCGGCAACATCACCCGCCAAAACGCCCCCGCTTCCGAGCATCCATCAATCACCGCCGCCTCATAAAGCGTGCGCGGCAGGCTCCGGAAAAAACCCGCCAGAATGAAAACTGCAAAGGGCAGGCCGTTCGCGGTATAAACCAGAATCAGTCCCAGTTTCGTATCCAACAAACCCAACGCCCGCAGTTCAAAAAACAAGGGCACCATCGCCAACTGCACCGGCATGGTCAGACCAGCCAGAAAGAGCATATACACGATCCGCCCCATCCGGTGATGGTAGCGGGAGAGTGCATAGGCCGCCATCGCCCCAAGCGCGAGAATCAGCACCACCGACACCCCGGTGACCACCACGGAGTTTAAAACATAATCCCCGAAGCGCGCCTCTCTCCACGCCCGGGCATACGCAGCTCCATCGACTTCCGCCCAGGCAGGCACCGCCAGGGGCGACCGAAAAATTGACGCGTCGTCCTTGAAAGATGAATACGCTACCCAGACCATCGGAAATACCACCCACGCAAGATACCCGCAAAGGGCCGCCGCCAAAAGCCCCCGCGAGATCGATACTCCCCGTCGCGCGCTCATAGCTCCACCGCCTCCCGCCGCGTCGCCCGCAAAAGCGCCAGGCAGCCCGTCAGCACGAGCACAAACAACAACACCGCGATCGCCGCCGCCCGTCCGACTTGGAACTCCGTGAATAGCGTGCCCACCATGAACGTTCCAAGCGTATGCACACCCGCCGCCGGATCCTGCGCGGTCAACAGCCACACCAGCTCGAAGGCATTGAGCCCGCCGATGATCAAAAAAACCGCCGAGATCACTAGCACCTCGCGAATCAAGGGCAGCGTGATGGTGAAAAACTGCCGCGCCGGCGAGGCTCCATCCAACTCCGCCGCCTCATAAAGCTCCGCCGGCACCCCTTGCATCGCCGCCAGATAAAGCACCAGGTTAAACCCGCAGGCCATCCAGAGATAGATCGGCACCAACGACCGATAAAGGTGCTCCTGCGCTAGCCACGCATGCCCCGCGAAGCCCTTCAGCCACCCGCTCACCGCCGCCGGGCCACCCCCCGCCGCCAGACCCTCACCCAGCCCGATAATGGCCGCGTTCACGAAGCCGCTCGCCGGTTCGTAAGCCGCCAGCCAGATCAACGCCGCCGCGATGCCACCCAGTAAATTGGGAAACAGCAACACCGCTCGAAATACTCCCGCCCCACGGCTCCCTCGTTGAATAAACGACGCCATGCCCAGCGCCACCGGCACCACCACCAGCGGAGGCACCAGCATCAAAAACAGGTTGTTTCGCAGCGCGCTCCAAAACACATCACTCTCCAGCAGCAACCAGTGAAAATTGCCGAGCCCCGCCCAAGCCTTGTCCCCAAAGCCATCCCAGCGCGTGAGCGCCCACCCGAAAGCGGCCAGCCCCGGTAGCACTACAAAGGCCGCGTAAAGCCCCAGAGCAGGCCCGACGAATCCCGCCCCGAACCGAGCGGGCAGGGGACCAAAATGCTCCGGCTCGCGTCCGTCCTGCCGTGCCCCAGCGAGCCCACCGCGTCTCCGGCGCGGCCAGACCAGCCAACCAAATACCGCGGCGATCAATCCCAGCAGGCCCGCCGCCGCACCCACATGACGTTGCTCAACGTAAGCCGGATCCAGGAGTCGCGCCCGCTCCGTGCACGCCGCCGCTTCCAGTCGAACACCGAACTCTTCAGCTGTAATCCGGCCAGTCATCAACTCGTAGCGCGCATTCGTCAGCGCCTGTGACAAGGTTGCCTGCGCCGCCGATGCCGTCGTCGGGGCCGCGTCGAAGGCGCCGGGGCTTCGCGCCAGCAAGGCTGCGGTATCCACCATGCGCGGCGAGTAATCATCCGGCCCAGTCGCGCATAAAGCCACCGGCGCATCCGCCGTCTGCGCGAAACGCTTCACCCGCTCCCGCGAGGTCATAAACCGAAAAAAATCAACCGCCGCCCGCTCCCGCGCCGGATCGCCGGTGCGAAAAACAAAATAATATCCGCTCTGTGCCTGCACTGTATCCACCAACGTAATACCGTCGGTAAAAACCGGAAGGTTCATCGCCCCCAGTT
Organism: Akkermansia muciniphila; assembly: GCA_945898185.1. GTDB lineage: Bacteria > Verrucomicrobiota > Verrucomicrobiia > Opitutales > Opitutaceae > IMCC26134_A. Next base: position 19,547 of record CAMDHP010000040.1, read on the forward strand.
CAAAACCGTCCGAGAGGCGGCCGCGCATTTCATTGGCGAACCAGGAGGCGGAGAGCGTCATCGCACACCGCCCGTCAAGGAATGCCAGCTGCGCCGCCGTATGGGTCATACCCTCCCAGCCGCGCACCAGATACTGCGTGGCGGTGCGTCGCAACACTTCCGCGGCGCGAATAAATCGCGGATCCTTTCGCGATCCCGGAGCGAGTGCATGGTAGGCCGCGTAGCCTTCCGGACCAACAAGGTTGTAATGCGCCGCGCGCAGGAGCGCGTCCCCGTAACGCATGGTGACGCCGGGAAGCGAAAGCGGCGCGACGCCTGCCTTCTGGATCGCTTCACAGAGCGCGAAAAACTCATCCCAAGTTCGCGCCACTTCCCAGCCATGACGGCGAAAGAGCGCTTTATCGTAAAAGATCGTCCACACCGCGTG
>CAMDHP010000041.1 GCA_945898185.1 Akkermansia muciniphila
TTGGGTGGTGGGTTGGTTCACCGCTACTCCCCCAAGCTTGTTGCCTCGGCGACTTACGACTTCAGTCCGGAAAAGGCTACCAACCGGGTTCTTGTGAGTAACCCGAGCAGCCAAAATCATCGTTTTCAATTTGGTCTTGAAGGCGAACTCGCCCCGAAACTCTCTGGAAGCACGAGCCTGGGCTACGCCTATCGCGCCTTCGATAATGGAGGCGCGGATGACACCATGCTCCTCGGCGTGAATTTGGATTGGAATCCCATTCAGAAGTCCACGTTCTCGCTCTCCGCTTCGAATGACTTCAATACCACCGCCGGTGCTGAATCCGTCCGCGCTTTCGACGTCAGGCTCAGCTTTCGCCAAGGTTTGTCCGAGGCGCTCACCGCCAGCGCCTTTGTCGGATATGAAAATTCAGATATTACGCAGCGGCCCAGCACCTTCGACCGTGCCGACGAGGCTTACAACGTCGGGCTTTCGCTCAGCTACGGCATAAACGAGCAATGGAGTGCCGGCACCGGTCTCACGCATCGAATGAACCAGTCAAATCTGGGCACCGCCGAATACCAGCGCACGATTCTTTCCCTCTCGCTGGACCTCTCCTTCTGAGTCGGAGCTCTCCATCGCATGTCTAGAAAGCTCTTCGTTGTTTTCATTGCCGTTATCGGGCTCGGTTGCACCACCTCGTTCGCCACTGATGAAACTGCCTATCGGCTCTTCGCTCTCGACGTCGTGAGCTTCGCAGTCAACGGCGAGACCGACCTCTCCACCCAGCTCCGTGTCTCCGGCAACGGCAACATCAACGTGCCTTTGCTTGGCGATGTGCGCGTCACCGGCCTTACGCTGGCCGACGCAGAGAAGAAAATCCAGGAAACCTACGTCGCCGCCCAGATCTTCGTGCGGCCCCAGATCACCCTCCAGGTCCGCGAGTATAGCAAAAAAGAAATCTCGTTGTTCGGCCAGTTTGCCCGCCAGGGCAAGATTGAGTTTCCGGCTGAAGCTGCATCCCTAAGCATCGTCCAAGCGGTCAGTGCGGCTGGTGGGTTTTCTCGCATCGCACGCGCCGATAGTGTGCGTGTTTCCCGCAAGGATTTAGAGACTGGCGAGGAAAAGGTTTTCACCGTGAACGTGGAGCGGATGATCTCCGGTCGGAGCAAGGACGAGGTTTTTCTCGTTTATCCGGGCGACACGCTCTTCGTTCCTGAGCGCCTATTCTAAAAATAAATCATGGTATCGTCAGGCTCTCCAGCCAACCCGTCTCAGGGCAAATCCGCTCCGCGCTCATCGGCCAAGGCCACCGTTCCCGGAGGTCTGCATGCGCTCACGCCGCGTGAGATAATCCTCTGCATTCGCGAGCGCGCGATCACCGCCTTCGTGCTGGCCCTGCTCGTTTGCGTTTTTGTCGGCGGCTGGCTCCTCAGCCAGCCCAAAATATATCTAGCCGGCGCGCGCATTCTCGTTGATCGCAGCGAGCGCGTGCTCGATATTGCCCAAGTCGTGGACCAGTCGGTCGTGGGCGGTAAAAACGACGCCATGTTCGACACTCACCTGGCACAGATCACCAGCCCCGCTATGATCGCCCGGGTCGCTGACTCTCTGAGCGAGCATGAAAAACTGCGCGCCTGGCAGCCTTACGCCGAGCCCGCTGCTTCCACACCCACTCCCGGCGCGATACGGGGTGCACTGCTCCAAATCATCGGGCAAAACGTTTCCGCCTATCGCCAAGGCAATACTTTTTTTGTCGGCATTAGCGTCCGCCACCGCGACCCCGCATCAGCCGCCCTGATCGCCTCGCGCTTCGCCACCCAGTTCATCGTTCACCTCCTTGATCGCAACAGCGCGGTCAACAACTCCGCCATCGCCTTCCTTCGCGAGCAGACCCAAGAGTTGCGGGAAAAGGCCGAGGCCTCGGAGCGCGCCCTCCAAAAATACCGCGAAGACAGCGGAATGGTCTCCCTGGACGAGAGTCGCAACATCGTCGTGGATCGCATGAAATCGCTCAGCACCACGGTCACCTCCGCCCGTGTTGGCCGCGTCGCCATCGAGGCCCGTCTCTCCCTGGCAGAATCCATCCTCGCCAGCGGTGGCGATCCTCTTGAACTGGCCGCCGCCACGGATTTCGCGAACCTATCCGCCGCTCAAAGCCAGCTCGACAATCTGCGCACCCAACGGGCCATGATGGGTGAGCGCTACGGCATCCGGCACCCGGCTATGATCGAAAACGACCGCTCCCGCGAGGCGCTGGAACGCCTGCGCACCGAGCTCATCTCCGCAGCCATGGCCAATCTCCGCAACCAGCGAGCCAAGGCGCTTGATGAGGAGACGCAACTGCAGGCCCAGCTCGCCCAAGCCGAGAAAGAAAGTTTCCGCCTCGACGCGATGGCCGTGCAATTCAATATCCTCCGTCGCGAAGCCGAGACGAATCGCGCCACTTACGCCCAGCTTCACAATCGTCTCAACGAGACCTCGATCACCGCCCAGTTGGAAAACTCTAACGTTCGCGTCGCCGATCTCGCTGGGATACCCGGCAGCCCCGTGTCGCCTGACGTCAAGAAGATCGCCATGATCCTCGCTGTGCTGGGCCTCGGTATTTTCGTGAGTTACCCCGTTGCACTCGAGCTCGTCTTCAATCGGGTCAAGGGCTGGGCCGATGTCGAAACCTACCTAAACCTGCCTCTCCTGGCCGAGCTTCCCGCCTTCACCAAAATAAAATCGGAGCTCATGCCTCATCTGCTGACTCGCAGCGATGATCAGGAGGCGGCCGAGGCGGTGCGCAGCCTCTATGGGCAGCTCAAGTTCGGCTCTCGGCTGGAGTTGCCCAAGACCATCCTCGTCACCTCGACTCTGCCAAGTGAAGGCAAGAGCTTCGTTACTTCCAATCTGGCTGCCGCCTTCGCCTCGCATGGCATAAAGACCCTGATTGTTGACACCGATTTTCGCCGTCCCACCCAGCATCGCTTCTTTGAACAGCCTAACGATCGCGGCCTGCTGCGCTGGTTTGATAAATCCTCCAAGGTTCCGGCCGACGCCATGGCTGATCCCGATCTTGGGATCACCGCTTTCGGTCCGTCCTTGCACCTTTTACGGGCCGGCGGCACCAGCCGCCGCTCGACCGAGATTCTCGACTCGGCACCGGTCCGCGACCTACTCGAAGCGTTACGGAAACAGTTCGACGTGTTGATTATTGATACTTCGCCCGCCGGTGTATTTCCCGACGCTCTCGGGCTATCCGAAATAGCGGGGGAATTGGTTTACGTCGTCCGATACAATCATACCGCCCGGCCGGCCGTCCGCCGTATGATCGAGAAGTTTACCCGCTCCAAGATCGAAGTCGCGGGCATCGTGCTCAATCAAATGCCCAGCGGTCGCAGCACCTCCGCCTACTACTCCAGCTACGGCCACTACGGTTCGAAATACTACGCCGACTACGCGAAGGATAAAAAGGACTGAAGCGAAACCGGACTCAGCCGAGCGGCTTTGGCTCCACTTTGGTCCATTGAGGCTGTGCGCCGGCGGGCAGGGGCGGAATGTCCCCCGTGCCGGCGGGCGGAAGGGTGCCGGCGAGCTCCTGGCGCCAGTGGGCGACGTCACCGCCCGGGCAATACACGTAGATCATGTGCATGGGCTCGTCGCCGGTATTCGTGAGTTGGTGAAAAATCCCCGGCGTCATGTAAACAGCCTGGCCGGCCTTGATCGGGCTGCGCTCGGTGCCGACGCAGATCTCTCCCTCCCCCTGCACGATGAAGTAAACCTCTTCTTGTTCCTGGTTGTGCCAGGGCACTTGACCGCCCTTAGGGGCGAGCACGGAAAAGCCCATGGAAAAACCCTTGGCTTGGATGGGCTGGGTGGCCTGGCCGACAAGGCCGCGGCCCCAGCGTTGCGCGGGGAAAGTCCCGCCCGGAATCTTGGCAAGATCAGCAATGGTCATAGCGGAGGATTTCTAGCCCGGCAGGGCGCTACGCCGCCACTTCATTTGCCAAGGATCATGGTCCGGCGAGCGGTTTTGTCCTATTCATGCCCTTCGGCGACTGAACGGGCGGGGATCCGGGAGCGAAGTGCTTGCTCATGCGCTCGACCGGCATCGCCGCGCCACTGGGAGGGGTGATGTAAAAACGTTCGACGTTGACGTAGGAAAATGTGCCACAAAAAAGGACGCTGGGTAGGGTGGCGATAGTCTCGATTTTCTTGAAACCAGCGGCGGTCGCGCCTGCCTCGGGAAGTGCGAGGATGCGACGGCCAATGCCCCGCCGGACGAACCCGGGGTAGACAAAGAAGGCGCGCATCATTGCGGGCTCGATGGACGGATCGCGGAGCGCGTCGAAGGCTGAACGCGTGCGGTAGGTTCCGATGGCGTCTTCGAGCTGCGCAGCGGTTTAGTGGGCCGTCTAGAGCGTGCGGGCGGCGAGTGGAATGAGCTCCTCCAAAGCGGACACGTCGGCGAGGGTGGCGAGGCGGTAGTTTATACGAGAGGACGCCTAGCGCCGCCCGTCATACCACATCGCGCAGTCTTCGCGGCTGGCGATGGTTTTCATCGGACGGAAAACGGATTTCAGCAGGAAGCTCCCCATCTCGCGCTTGCGGTAGAGCTTGAGCTTGCGGGCTGATGTCACGAGCGGATTCCGGTGCAGAATGACGGTTCGTTGGCGGTCGCGGCGTCCGACTACTTTTTGAAGTCGAAGGGCGAGATCGAGTTCCTCGCCGGCGAAAAAACTCAGGTTAAAACCGCCGACCTCGCGAAATGCCCTGGCACGCACGAGGATAAACGAGCCCGCCACCAAACGACGCAAGCGGCTCACCGAGTTCCAAACCCCGCAAAGAAGCCGCACGACGAGCGTTTGTTCTTCCAGCGTAATAGTCGCTCCTGCCAGCAGCACATCGGCCCGAGCGGTGAGCGCCGCAGCATCGGCAAGCAGTTCGCGGGAGGGCTGGGAATCGGCATCTATAAAAAGGAGCCATTCGCCGGTGGCGACGGAAGCGCCGGTGTTGCGCGCGCGACCGATCTGGTTGACGGGCTCAAACACGACTTTCGCGCTCTCGGCCCGGGCGATCTCGGCGGTTCTATCGGTGGAGTTGTTGTCGCAGACGACGAGCTCCCACGTGAGACCGGCGGCGGTGAAAGCACTGGCCGCCGCTTTCACGGCTTGGAGTGATACAGCGAGGAGTTTCTCCTCGTTGTAGGCCGGAACGACGATCGATATGGCGGGAGATTTATCCACATTCGTGAATCTCATAAGGAGTGAACGCGGATGGAAAATTCAACCGCGCCTCGCTGCTGGCCTAGTCCAGGGTGGGCTGGCTATTCCACCACGTGGGGTCCGGCTGCCAGTCTGGTTGGAGCAACTGGGCGTGATCCGTTTCCAGTTTGTTTTTCAAGGTCAGTGCCGCCTGCTCTTTTTGAATGGTCCATACTGAATCATAGTCAGGGTTGGATTGGGGAATCTTGGCGCGGGTTTGTTCGAGCCATGCCTGTAATTCGTCCCAAAGTTGCGCCGTGCGTTCGGCGGCCGATGGCGCCAGATCATGTTGTTCACCGTGATCAGCGGCGAGGTCGTAGAGCTCGTTACGGCCATCTTCCCAATAGTGGATGAGTTTCCAGTCGCCGGAGCGAATGGTGGATGAAGGCTCGCCACCTTGGTTGCCGTAGTGGGGGTAATGCCAAAACAGGGGGCGCGGCGCGATGCTTCCACCTTTGAGCAGAGGCACCATGCTCACGCCGTCGATGATTTGCCCTGGCTGAGGGGTGACGCCGGCGAGGGCGAGAAGTGTAGGGAGGAAATCAATACCGCTCACGGGCGTGGCGCTGTTGCTTCCGGGCTGGGTGAGGCCCGGTGCCTTGATGTAGAATGGCACGCGGGTGCCGCCCTCCCACTGGCGTCCTTTGCCGCCGCGGTAGGGCAACTCGGCGGAGCTGTAGCTATCGCCGGAGGTGACGCCGCCGTTGTCGCTCGTGAAGACCACGATGGTTTTATCGTCCAATCCGAGCTCTTTGAGTTTATTCAAGACACTCCCCACGGCGTCGTCCATTTCCTCGATTAAACCGGCATAGACTGGGTTATCCTGCACCTGCCGCACGGGTAAGGTGCGGTCTATCCTGAAGCGTCCAGCCGGCGCAGGGAGGGCGGCCGCCTTCGCACGGAATTTTTCCCACCGCAGCTGAGTGGTCTGAACCGGACCGTGAACGGCGTAGAACGAAAGGTAGGCAAGAAAAGGCTGCTTTGTGTTTTGTTCGATGAAGGTGATGGTTTCGTCGGCGAGTCGCTGAGTGAGCGACTGGCCGGCGGGGCCGCTGGGGAGGCGCGGGTTTTTCCAAGGCGCGTAGTGCCCGCCCTTGCCTCCGGTGGGACCGCCAGCGTCCCATCCGCCCTTGTTGATATCGAAGCCACGGTTCTCCGGCCACGCGCTTTCGCCGCCGAGGTGCCATTTGCCCGCAAAGAACGTCGCGTAGCCTGCATCTTTGAGGCTTGCGGCCAGGGTGGTTTCGGCCGGCAGGTTCCGCACGTAATCGGGCACCAGCAGTTTGGTTTTACGATCCCGTGCGAAGGCCTCGCCCACGGCCTCACCGATCCAGTTGGTGATTCCGTGCCGCGTGGGGTATTGGCCGAGCATGATGCTGGCGCGCGAAGGGCTGCATACCGAGCAGGCCGCATAGCCCTGAGTGAAGCGCATGCCGCTGCGGGCGAGTCCGTCTATGTGGGGCGTTTCGTAAAAAGTGCTTCCTTCGATTCCGACATCCTTGATGCCATAGTCATCGACGAGGATGAAGAGGATGTTGGGCCTCGTTGCGGACGCATTCGTCGAGGCGGCGGCGGGCAATGAAATTTCGGCGGATAAGATGAGAGGAGTGAGTGAAGTTAGCATGCCCAGCTTGCGGGCGAGTCGGGGCAGGAGAGTAGCTTTGGGGGCGTGCATGAAATTGGTGATGGGTTCTTTTAAATTAGTCCACAGGCCTGCGCCCTTTGAGGTCGGTGATCTGAGGCCCGGGCAACGGCATAGCCACAGTGCCAAACCGGAGCCCAGACACAGAGTTCATAGAGGGAAGGATAAACTGCTCCAGGCCTCTGTGCCCCCTGTGTCGGAGCCATGTGTTCTCTGGGTAAAAAACTCATCGATAAAGTTTACGAAGGGGTTCCGGAATTGTGTATGGTTCTGCATACGAGGCATCGCTCACAAACTTGCGAGCAGGGTGCGGAGTTCGGCTTCCGGGTCTTGGTGGTCTTGGGCGAGTGCGAGCGCGAGGGCGTCCTCCAAAAGGACACGCGCGGCGGCAACATCTCCTGCCCTCAGAAGAAGTTTACCCAGCAGGATGCGCGGCATCATCCAGTCAGCGCGGGACGCAACGCAAAGCCGGTAGTGCTCGATGGCCTCGGCCTGGCGTTCGGGACCGGCGGCTTCGAGCGCTTGCGCTAAGCTGTAGCGGAACAGGGCATTTACCGGTTGCTGGGCGACAAGGGCGCTGAATCGGGCGATGCGTTCGGACATGGTGCGATGGGGACGGCGGGCGGGTTTCGGTGGTATGGGCCCGGTAGGTTCAGAGCGCGTCCATACGCACGACGACGCAGGTGGCGTTGTCGCCGCCGCCGGCCTCCAGGGCATCGGCGATCAAGGCCTCGGCGGTAAGCGCGGGCGGTTTGCCTTCAAGCAGCCGGTTGAGGATATCAGCGTCCGAGATCATCCGGTTGATACCGTCGGAGCAGAAAATAAGGACGTCGTTTTCGTGGAGGGTGTGGACGAAGATTTGTTGGTCCAATTCCGTGGGCTGCCCAATGCAGCGGGTGAGTGCGTTGCGGTAGCGCTCGTCCATGGTGATTCTCTCGCCCTTGGCGCGCCGAACCTCGAACTCGTTCGCGACGGTATCGTCAGTGGTAAGCAGGTTCAGCATGCCGGTGCGGAAAAGGTAGCAACGTGAATCGCCGACGTTAGCCAGTTGCAAGGCGCCCGCACGAATGATCCCAGCGCAGAGGGTGCAGCCAAGACCGGTTAACGGCGTGAGTTTTTCGGCGAGGGCGAGGACGGTGCGGTTGACCGCGTTGAAAGCCTCGGCGAGGTTCAATGTCCCGACGTCGACGACAGCCTTGTGTGCGAGAGCGCCCAAGGTCTTGACGGCGCACTCGGCGGCTTCCGCGCCCATGGGCAGCCCGCCGATACCATCGGCCACGGCGAAAAGCCCAATCTCGGGAGCATTTAGAAAACGATCCTCATTTTCACGACGGACAAGGCCAGTGTGAGTGAGTGCGGCGGTGGTGAACTGCATGAGATTTAAGATCAGGAAGACGAAAAATTTACGGTCTTCAAATAAAAGGCTGAAAGACTTCGACGCGGTTAACGCGGTTGAAGCGCACGTGGTGGGGCTGGGGCAGGCATTGCAAGAAAAGCCGGCCGTATGCCTTTTGAGTGATGCGGGAGTCGAGGATGGTCACGACGCCGCGGTCGCGGCCGCTGCGGATGAGCCGGCCGACGCCTTGGCGGAAGGCCATCAGCGCTTCGGGCAGGGTGAGGTCGTTGAAAGGGTTGCCGCCAGCGGAGCGAATGTGCTCGGTGCGGGCCTCAAGAATGGGATGGGTGGGCACCTGGAAAGGAAGGCGGGTGATGATGACCTGCGAGAGAGCGTCGCCCGGCACGTCTATGCCGGTCCAGAAGCTATCGGTGCCGAAGAGGATGCCATTGCCCGACTCGCGGAGCTGGCGGGCGAGATCGGTGCGGGAGGCGTCGCGACCCTGCATAAAAAAGGGGCGGTGGGCGCCTTGGTAGGTGGGCTCTACGATCTCGGCGACGCGCTTCATGTCGGCGTAGCTGGTAAAGAGCACGAGCGTGCCGCCGGTGGTGCGGCGGGTGCAAAAATCGATGTGATCAGCGAGCGCATCGAGGGCGAGCTTCGCCTCTTGCGGGGTCGGCAGGGGCACGTCGGTGGCGAGGAATACGCGCATGTTCTTCGCGAAGTCGAAGGGCGAGTGCTCCAACTCGGCCCGCACCGCAGGCGCTGCGCCAATACGTTTGCGGAACGGTTCCAGGTTGTCGGCGACCGCGAGGGTGGCGCTGGTGAAAACGACCGAGGTGGAGCGTTGCAACAAGGCTTCGGCAAGTTGGGGGGCGACGTCAATGGGCGCGGAGCGGAGCGCGATCACAGTCTGGCGGCGGCCGATGCGCTCGACCCAGTAAACGTTGGCGTCAGGTTCGTCGCGCGAGAGAAATTTTTTAAGGCCGACCTGCACGCTGCGGATCTTGCCGGCCTGCTCGAGCAACTCCTCGCGCTCGCGGCCCTCGTCGAATTTGTCGGCGCGGGTGCGCACGGCTTTGTGCAAGGCCAGCAACGGACCATCGAGCCAGGCCTCGGCGAAGCCCTCGGTGCGCACACGCACTATGGACTGCGTGGCGAGGAGGTTTTCGTGGAGGAAGGCGAAAAAATGGTGCGAGGCTTCAAGCGCGTCCTGGACGAGCTGTTGTTCGGTGGGGCCGCCGTATTTTTGAAGCAGGCCGCGACGGGTCTTGGGGTTGAAAAGATGTTTGAGCATCCGCTCGATGCCGTAGCTGCTGAGGCGGAGGCCAAAGTAATCGGTGGCGACCTCGGGCACGGTGTGGGCCTCGTCGAGCACGAGGAAATCGTCAGGGAAAAGGATGCCGCGCGAGCCGCCGCCGTTGGCCGCCGCGCCGCCAGCGGCGATGAGCGCGAAGAGGAGCGAGTGGTTGACGACGATGAGATTGGCGGAGCGGATGCGGGCGCGGGCCCGTTGATAAAAACAGCGTTCGCAATCGCAGTATTTGCGAGCGCAGGCGGAGGAGTCGGCGTTGACCAGTTCCCAGACATCGGGAGAGGGCGGGGGAGCGAGTTCATGTCGCAGGCCATCGCGGGTGGTCTCGGCCCAGGCGGCGATGCGCTGGAGATCTATGTGCTCGGAGGTGGCGAAGAGCTCCTGCTTGTCCTTGAGGGCGGTGGCGAGGCGGGTGGTGCAGAGGTAGTTGCCCTTGCCGAGGAGCACGGCGGATTTGAACTCGGAGTAGGGTTGGGTGCGGGCGTCGGCGGCGAAGACGCGGCGGCAGAGCGGGAGGTCTTTTTGGTCGAGCTGTTCCTGGAGGGCGATGGTGTGGGTGGAGACGATGAGCTGTCGCTTCTGGTCCATCGCGTGGACGATGCCGGGGAGGAGGTAGGCGAGGGATTTTCCGACGCCGGTGCCGGCCTCGAAAATGACCGGCTGGTCGTCCTTCATCGCGGCAGCCACGGCATTCGCCATGTGCTCCTGCTGGGGGCGGTGCTCAAGGGAAAGAGCGGAGTGGAGAATGCCCTCGGTGCGGAACAGAAGCGCGGCAAACTCCGGCGCGCGACTCGGAGGAGGCGCGGCAGGCAGAGCTTCTTGTTCATCGCGCAGGCCGATCATGGGATGGAGGAGCGTTACGCGGAACGCGCGGAGCGCAAGACGTGGATAAGTGCAGGTCGTGAAAGCAAGTGGGGTGAGCTACTCTTGCGATCCGATCAGAGCGAGGCTCGACGCTGCGGCGGCAATCGTGAGAGGATTGTCCTCATGCAGACAACCTGGACGGCATTGCTGGCGGAATTTTTGCGCGAGGAACCGGGCGTTGAAGCAGTGCGATTGGACGCGACTGGGCGCAAGGTGCAGATCGCGACCTTTGGCGAGGTTGATCTGGTTCGCCTTGAAGCGCGCATCGCCGCGACGCTTGCGGCGATCGAGGCGCAGTGGCCGGCGAAAACCCGCGGCGCAAACGGAGGCGGTGGCGAAAAGGAACAGGCTCCGGCTGGGTTTGAGTTTAGCGTCAGGGACGGTGTCACCGAGCTCTCGCGGCCAAGTTGTGCGACCGCGCCGACGTTCTGGCGATGGAGCGACATTACGTTGCCGGCGGCGGCGGATGTGGGCGCTGTCGAGGAGGGCTTGGCGGGAGAGCCCGAGGAGACTGAGGACTGGCGAAAACTCGGGGCCTTTGCGGCGGCCTGCGGCGTGCTCGGATTGGCGGGATGGGCGACAGGGCGCTGGGAGATCGGCCCAGGCTGGTTGCCAACAAGCTTGTTTCTCGGAGCGCTAATCGCGGGCGGTTGGGATGCGGCGATTGATTCGTGGGCTAATCTGCGCAAGGCGAAGCTCGACATCCATTTTCTCATGCTCGCTGTTGCGATCGGCGCTTCGGCCATCGGAGCGTGGAGCGAGGCGGTGTTGTTGCTGTTTCTCTTTTCCGCCTCAGGTGCGATGGAGGCCTACGCCAACGAACGCACTCACCGGGAGGTGGACGCCCTGCTAAAAAGCGCGCCGAAACAGGCGACGGTTGTCGGCGGCGACGGCCAGGAAAAGGTGGTGGCGGTCGAGGCGATCACGGTCGGCGACCTCGTGCGGGTGCGTCCCGGCGAAGCGTTTTGCGCGGACGGCCTGGTTGAGGCCGGGGAGAGCGGCGCGGACGAGTCGGCGCTGACTGGCGAGGCGGTGCCAGTGGAAAAGACGCTCGGCGACCAGGTCTTCAGCGGCACCATTAATGTCGGCGGCACCCTCGACTGGCGGGTGCAAAAGCTGCCCGCCGAGAGCACGCTGCAAAAAATCATCCGTCTCATCCACGGTGCGCAGCGCCTGCGCGCGCCGAGCCAGCGCTTCACGGATAAATTCGGCACCGGCTATACCTACGCGGTGCTCGGCCTCAGCGCGGCGATGTTCCTGGTGTGGTGGCTGGGCTTTAACCTCGAGCCGTGGCGCGGCTCCGAGCTGGTGCCTTCGGCGTTTTATCGTGCGATGACGCTACTCGTGGTGATGAGCCCGTGCGCTTTGGTGTTGTCCATCCCCTCGGCCATCCTCGCCGCTATCGCGTGGGGCGCGCGGCATGGCGTGTTGTTTCGCGGAGGCGCTGCTTTGGAGAAATTGGCCGAGATCAACGTTATCGCTCTCGATAAGACCGGCACGCTGACGACCGGTGAGCTGGTCGTCCAAGGATACGAAAGTTTTCCGCCCGGTCGGGAAAACGAGGTTATGGCGCTGGTCTACGCGCTTGAGGCGCGCTCGGAGCATCCGCTGGCGCGCGCTATTGTGCGTGACGCGCGGGCTCGCGGCGTGAGGGAGGCGGTGATTGAGGGGTTTGAGTCCATCACCGGCCACGGTGTGCGTGCGCGGATGGGTGGCGCGACTGTCATGCTTGGGCGGCGCGAGCTGTTGGAAAGAGGTCCGCTCAAAGGTTGGGCGGAAAAGCTGCCGAGCGCGGCGGCGGAGTTCGCCGAAGTGTGGCTGGTCGGGCCGGGCTACATCGGGCGCGTGTTGCTAAAGGACGCGATCCGGCGCGAATCAGCGCCGGTGCTGGCCAACCTTAAAAAACGCGGCATTCGCACTGTGATGCTGACCGGCGACCGCCGCGCCACGGCGGAAGCGGTGGGTGCCGAGCTCGGACTTGAGGAAGTTCGCGCAGGCCTCACGCCTGAGGAAAAGGTGGCGGCGATCACCGCGCTCAAGGAAGGCGGAAAGTTCCGCGTCGCGATGGTTGGCGATGGTGTGAACGACGCACCTTGTCTCGCGGCGGCGGACGTAAGCCTCGCGATGGGCGCGCGCGGCAGCGACGCCGCGCTGGAGCAGGCGGAGATCGTGTTGATGAATGACCGCATCGAGAATGTTTACTCGGCCTACGAACTCAGCCGACGGGCGCGCAACGTAGTCCGCCAGAATCTCGCAATTTCTCTCGGTGTGGTCAGTGTGATGGCGCTGGCGACGATCCTCACCCGGGTGCCCCTGGCGCTCGGCGTGGCGGCCCATGAAGGCAGCACCGTTCTGGTGTGCTTGAACTCGCTCCGGCTGTTGTTTCAGCGCGGGAAATGAGCGAGATACTCAGCCCGCTTCAGTCCGCGATCCAGACCTGATCGCCGACTCGAACTTCATCGTAGAGTGCGATGATTTCCTGGTTCGTCATGAGCATGCATCCGGCGCTGTGCGGATGGCCGATACGGTCTTCGCGATTGGTGCCGTGGATGTAGATGTATCTCCTGTAGGTATCGACAACCTCGCCGATCGCCGACACGCCGGCGTTCACGCCAGCCTCCAGCCCGCGCAGCCAAAGGATGCGGCTGGTGATGAGGTTGCCGTTATCCGCGTGTTCGGAGAAATGCTTTCCGGTAGGTTGGCGACCCTTAAAGACCATGCCGGCGGGTTGTTCGCCGCCGATGCGCTCCGCGATCTCGTGCAAGCCGCGCGGCGTGCCGAGCGAGTCTTGCACGTTGCTCGGCGGTTTTAGGGAAGTGGACACGGCGTAAGCGCGGATCAGTTCGCCTGTCCGGTAAAATTGCATCGTCTGATTGGAGAGGCGCACCCAGAGCAACCGGTCTGCGGGCTTGATGCCCAGCTGCAGACAGGTTTTGGTGATCGACTCTAAGTTTTTATCCATCGTGAACACGCGTAACTATGTTGTTGGTATCGTCGGCGCCACCGGGGCGGTCGGTCAAGAGCTCGTCCGTCTGCTGGCCGAGAGAAATTTTCCCCGGAGCGAGCTGCGGCTTTTTGCCTCGGCCCGTTCGGCGGGTAAGGCCGTGACGAATGGTAGTGAGACGCTCGTCATCCAGGAAGCCAAGCCGGGCTGCTTCGCAGGGGTGGATCTCGCCTTCTTCGCTGCTGGTGGTTCCGTGACGCGCGCGCTCGCTGCCGACGCGATCGCGAGCGGGTGTCTCGTTATAGACAAGAGCTCAGTGCACCGCCAGCAAGACGGAGTGCCTCTCGTCGTGCCCGAGATTAATCCCGAGGTCTTGCGCACCCACAAAGGACTCATTGCGAATCCCAATTGCTCCACCGCCGTCATGTTAATGGGACTCTACCCGCTGCATCGCGCCTTCGGCCTTAAGCGCATCTTTGTATCCACCTACCAGTCTGTTTCGGGAACCGGCGCCGAGGCGGTACGCGAGCTTTCCGACCAGATGGCGGCCCATGCCAAGGGCGAGCCGCTCACGCACAAGGTTTACCCCTACCAGATCGCTTTCAACTGTATCCCCCAGGTTGATACGTTTTGCGCCGATGGCTATACTGGCGAGGAAGAGAAGATGCGTCTCGAGAGCCGCAAGATCATGAATCTGCCCGAGCTGAAGGTCTCCGCCACCTGCGTGCGCGTGCCCGTGCTGCGCGCGCACTCGGTTGCGGTCAGCGCGGAGTTCGAGCGTCCGGTCAATCTGGCCGAGGCGCGTGCCGCCATCGCTGCTTTCCCCGGTGCCGAGTTAGTGGATGATCCGGCGGCGAAGCGTTATCCGACCCCGTTGGATTTTGCGGAGAAGGTGAAGTGCGGCGTTGGACGCCTGCGCATAGACACGGCTTTCGATAACGGCCTCTCCTTCTGGGTCAGCGGCGACAATCTCTGGAAAGGGGCCGCGCTTAATGCGGTGCAAAACGCCGAGCTCGTTTGCCGCGAAGGCTGGCTCAAGCCGGCGAAGGCGTAGCGGTCGGATCCCGGCGCATCCTCCAGTCGCCCCCGCCAACGACTGCCTGCCCCGCCTAATCGGCGGCGTAAAACGTATTGACCACTTGGGAAGTCAGAGGCGGGATAAAGTTTCCCCAACCAGCTCGCTTCGAGCGAATGGAGTGCCTTCCATCGTTTCCGGATGTCCGCCGAAGAACAGAAACCAAAGCAGGAATTGATCGTGCGAGGCATTGCCGCCTCGCAGGGAATTTCTTACGGGCAGATTTTCGTTTATATCCAGACCATCATCGAAGTTCCGGTTTATGAAGTGGAAAAGGACAAGCGTCCGGCGGAGATTGCGAGGCTGGAGCAGGCCCTCATGGTGACGCGCCAGCAAATCCAGAAAATCATGTCCGAGGTGGAGAAAAACCTCGGCCCGGATGAAGCCCGGATTTTTGACGCCCACCTTTTGGTTCTGGAGGATCAGGCGCTGATCACTGAGACGGTTCGTGAACTGGAAAAGACCGGGACGAACATCGAGACCTGCTTCAACCGGATAGCGCAGCGTTACATCAAGGCATTCGAGGAGATTGACGACGAGTATCTGCGCGAACGCGGGTGCGATATCCGTGACGTTGCGCAAAGAGTTTTAAATAACCTGCTCGGCCGTACCGGCCAGAATCTGGGCCGTTTGGTGGAAAAGAGAATCGTGGTGGCCAACGATATCTCTCCCTCGGACGCCGCCGGCATTGATAGCTCCCAAGCGCTCGGGATCGTCACGGACTCCGGCAGCAAGACCAGCCACGCGGTGATTGTGGCGCGTTCGATGAAGATCCCCGCCGTCGTCGGCTTGCGTGATTTCACGACCAAGGTCGAACCGGGCGATTGGGTGATTGTAGACGGCTATGAAGGTCTGGTGATTCTAAATCCACGCGAGGCCACGCTCTTTCGCTACGGCCAGATTCAGCGTCAGAAAAAGAGCTACGAACAACGTCTCTTTGAGGCCAACCGGCTTCCGGCGGTGACCTTGGACGGCGTGAAACTCACGCTGCGTGCCAACATAGAAAAAGTGGACGAAGTTGCCCTCGTCCGCGAATACCACGCGGAAGGAGTCGGTCTGTTCCGCACCGAATTTCTCTATCTGGGCGCACCGGATGCGCCCACCGAGGAGCAACAATATGCCGCTTACCGCGAACTGGCCGAAGCGCTTGCACCCGCTCCGGTTGTGATCCGCACCCTCGACCTTGGAGGCGATAAGCCGGCGCAGTCCCAGGCCCACCTTTTCCCCAAAGAAAACAATCCCTTCCTCGGTTATCGGGCGATCCGGTTTTGTCTCGATCAGCCTGACTTGTTCAAGCAGCAGCTTCGCGCCATCCTGCGGGCCAGCGCCCACGGCAACGTGCACCTGATGTATCCCATGATCAGCGGGCGCGACGAACTCGCGCGTGCAAATGCCGTGCTGGATGAGTGCAAGGCCGAGCTTGGCGCCGAAAAGGTCGCTTTTAACAAAGACATCCGGGTGGGCAGCATGATCGAGATACCGAGCGCGGCGATGACGGCGGATCTCTTGGCCCGAGACTGCGATTTTTTCAGCATCGGGACCAACGACCTCATCCAATACCTAATCGCGATTGACCGCGTGAATGACCGCATCGCCCATCTCTACGAACCCACTCACCCCGCGGTTTTGCGCACCCTGCGCCACGTGGTTGTCGAGGCACACCGGGCAAAAATCAAGGTGAGCGTTTGCGGCGAAATGGCGGGCGATCCCACGTTCACGGCGCTGTTGTTCGGGCTCGGGGTGGATGAGCTGAGCATGACACCGCCGCTGCTTCCGGCGGCGAAAAACATTCTGCGCAACATGAAGATGAGCGATGCCCGGGCGCTTGCTCAGATGGCGATGGCGATGAGCTCACCCAAGGATATCAATGCCCTTTGTGAACGCTTCGTCTCGGAGCGTTTGAAAGCCTGAGCGTCTGCCGGTCTGGTGCCGGGCTTGCGCTCAGTCGTTTTTGACCGGGAACAGACAGCCGCATCCCTTACCACAACAGTCCTTACGTCGGATGCAGATATGACGGCGACCCGCCCATAGAATATAGAGGACCAATGCTGCGGGAAGACTTAGGAGCCAGAGCCAGTTCACAAGGAGTGGAGTTTGCCGCTATTCGAGATTTTGCAAACCCGCTTTTAAAGATTTCGTATTAAGTAGACGTTCGATTCATTTCCGCCGGACCAACATCCCGCCTGCGAGCTCGAGGAGAAAGGCGGTATCGCCCGGCAGTGATCGAAGCAAAGCGAGGGCGGCCTCGGTGCGTTCGGCAGCGAGGCGCCCGGCGGTGGTGATGCCGTGAATGCTGACATACGTAGCCTTGCCCGCGCGCGCGTCCTTGCCGGCGGTTTTGCCGAGCGTGGCGGTATCGGTTGTGGCGTCGAGCACGTCGTCCACAATCTGGAAGGCGAGGCCGAGCTCGCGACCGGCGTGGCGCAAGGTGTCGAGTTCCGCGGGCGCGAGGCCTCCGACCAGACCGCCGCACATCAGGGAAGCTTCGAGCATTGCTGCGGTTTTATTGAGATGGATAAAATCCAGATCGGCGGCGCTCGCTGTGCTGGCGAGGCCTCCCGGGCCAGGGCGACGTTCGGCCATCAGGTCCTGCATTTGGCCACCGACGAGGCGAAGTCCGCTGGCGGCGTCCGCCACGACACGCACCAGCGCGGCGGCGATGTCGGAGCGTCCGGCGTAGGAGGTGGCGAGAATCACGAAAGCCTCGGTAAGCAGGGCGTCGCCGGCGAGCAGGGCGGTTGCCTCGTCGAAAGCCCGATGGCAGGTCGGTCGTCCACGGCGGAGGTCATCATCATCCATGCAAGGCAAGTCGTCATGGATAAGCGAATACGTGTGAATGCACTCGAGTGCGACAGCGGCGGGCAGTGCGGAGGCGACGAGCTGGAATGACTCCTCCGGGGTGCGTGCTCCCAGCCCGGCGGCGGCGAGAGCAAGCAGGGGGCGAATGCGTTTGCCGCCCGCTTGCAGGCTGTGGCGCATGGCCGCGTGGATGCGCGCGGGGCCGGCCGGCGTGGCGGGCAAGGCGGGCACGAGGCTGTCGAGCGACGCTTCGAAGCGGGCGAGCAGGGAGTTTAATTTGGTTGGGAAGTCCATCGGCGCGCGGATACCTTCCTCGCATCATTACGTTGCTGCAATGCCCGCGCGAGGGATCGTTGGCAACCGTCTCTTCGCGGCTTCGGCATCGATTTTTAGCTCAAACAGCTACGTTGGCGCGCCGGCGTAGGAGTTCGAGTTTAACCGCAAGCTTGCGGCACGCGGTGGAAGCAGCGCAGCCTTTCGCTAATCTTTATGGACTCAAAAGCGGATCACGCGTCTCCCAGTTTGTTCACGATTATGCTGAGTGCGGTGCTCGGTGTGAGTCTGGGTGCGTTGCTGGCCGTGGTGCATTTGACGTCGCGCCCGGTCGAGATTGTGCAGGCGATCCCGAAGGAACCGGTAGCGGGCGTGAGGTATTCGCTCGGAGGCGCTTCGGCCTCATCGGCGGGAGCGGGTTGGAAAGTTGAAGTTGAACGCATCGCACAAAAGATGCCGGGAAACTACGCGTTCACGGATGCAGAGCTAAATGCTTGGTCCGATAGCACCTTTGATAAAGCCGAGCCGCCGAGGGCAGATACTCCCCAAGTCGCACTGCTGGCTGGCGTGCCTGCCTTCCGCACCGAGGGAGAACTCCTGCAAATCGTAACGGTCAATGATCTGTTTATTTTGGGCGGAATCTGTAAGGTGGTCGTCGAAGCCCGAGGCGCTTTTTCAAAAGCAAGCGATGGATGGCGCTACAACCCGACTGAACTGTATCTCGGCGGGTTTCCTGCCCACAAGGTGCCCGGCCTTGTCTCACTGCTAATAGAACGCCTTGGTGCCTCATCCTTGGTGCCGGTTGACGCCAGCAACGTCCTCGAGCGCGCGACGTCAATCGGCGTCGAAAGCGGTGCGCTGGTTGTTAAGATGCCGTGATCAATCGGAGTGGAATTTTCCGCGGGGCCGAAGCGATCGCGCGCGTGGCAGGGCTGGCGCTCGCGATTGCGTCGGCTTGCGCTTCCGAAACCTTGCGCGCGCAGCCCAAGCCTCCTGAGTTGGCCTTTTACGGATTGGAAAGCGGGCGCTTCGAAGTGGCGGCGTTGAGGGGCACGGAAGGCGCGGAACTTGGCGCGCTGGCGGGGCAGGCGTGGGCCGTGTGGCGAGGCCCCTTTGGTTTGCCGGATCGTTGGCCAGTCGGGATCACGGTGCGTCTGGCTCCAGCTGAGGGCTGGCCGTTCGGGACCGACTCGTGGCGGGTCGCGGCGGAGCCCGGCGGAATCGTAAGCGTGTGGCTCCGCGCTCGTCAGCCTGGTGAGCCCGGGGGACTTTCGGAACGCCGCCGTTTGCTGGCCGCTTTAGCGGCGGGGGCGATGCATAGACAGGCGGTTTTTATCGGCGTGCCCCCGGAGCGCATCACCACTCCGGCCTGGTTGGGCGCGGCTGCGGCCGAGGCGGTGTTAATCCGGCAACAACCT
The DNA here is from genome assembly GCA_945898185.1 of Akkermansia muciniphila. Taxonomy (GTDB): domain Bacteria; phylum Verrucomicrobiota; class Verrucomicrobiia; order Opitutales; family Opitutaceae; genus IMCC26134_A. Next base: position 18,895 of record CAMDHP010000041.1, read on the forward strand.
GCACTTTCAGATGCCTGGCAGCGCGAAACCGCGAGTCTCGCCCGAGTGCCTGATTTGAAAAGAATTCTAACGTGGCGCGTGGATGACGCCTCCGACGCGGGAAACCTAGGCTCGGCCGCCTACGGCGTGTGGAGCTGGTCGCAAGCCGACGGCCGGCGAACGGGTGCGTGGCGGCGCTTTCTCGCCGAAGTGCTCGGGGGCGGAGACCCCGTGACGGCATTGACCCAGCACTATCAGGATCTGCCGGGACGCGACCGCCCGCAGGAGCTTGAGCTCGCGTGGCAGGCGGCCTGCGCGCAGCTGGTGAGGATCAAGAATGTGCCCGTGCTCGAGCCGTCCGAGACACGGCGCTGGCTGGAGCAAATCGATCGCATCGTGCTCACCGAAGGCTCGGGCGGCGCGGAGAAAGCATTCGCGTTGGTGGATCTGTGGGATTGGCGCAAGGAGCCCGCGGTGCGGACGCCACTGGCGGACCGCTCCGCGCTGCTGGCCGCGAATTTCCGTCAGGTGCATCCTTTTTACAGCAACGCCGCAGGTTCGCTCGGTCGGGCCTGGAGTGCACTGGAGCAGGATAAAATCGCGACGTGGCGCGCCGCCCGGTTCGAGTGGACGCAGGACATGGCGGTGGGCCGCGAGATGGAGGCAGCAAGCACACGCCTCCTCGACGGTCTTAGCAACGACTCGGCTCCATCGGGCGAGTCGCGGTGAGCCACGGGCACCTCATCCCTAACGGCAAAACCGCCCCGCACTCTTGCGCATCAGGCGCGGCTCGGCACGGTTGTGCAGTCGGGTTTCACCTCACCAACTTCTCATCAAGCCATGACCATCTTGTTCTCCACCGACCCTCTCCCGGCCGTTAAATGGCGCTATGCCGTTAA
>CAMDHP010000042.1 GCA_945898185.1 Akkermansia muciniphila
GTGGAGTATTTGACGCCGGCCTTGGTGAGAGAGCCATTAAGGTTGAGCATGCCGACCAAGCCGGGCCAGGTGCCGGACCAGTTGGCGACATTGAGGATCGGGCCGGTGTGCGAGATCAGGCCATGCAGCAAGTGATGCGAATATTGCCAGACGCACTCGGCGACAATCAGCGGGGCGCTTGGGTCCATGGTGGCAAACACCTCCATGCCCTCTTTCTGCGAGCCGATGAAGCCGTGCTTTACGTCCCTTTTATAAGGATGGGCACGGACGAGTTTGTAGCCGAACGAGGCGACGACCTCGGCCAGATGCTTTTCCATGGCGGTCTGGGCGGGCCAGCATTTTTCGTTGGCGGTCTGGCGGAGGTCGCCGTTGGAGACGAGATAGACGCACTTCTTGGGGAGTTTTTTTACGGAGGGCATGGTGGTGATGGTTTCAGGCGCGGGTGCGGAAATGATCGGATTGAAACAGGGGGGCGGGGACGAGCTGATATGTCGAATATCAACCCTTCCACTTTAGCATGTTTTAACTTTTTGTGAATGGACGTTACCAACCGCTATATGGATAATTTCGGCTTACCACCTGACCCGGCTCTGCTAGCCTCCCAAGTCGCGGACAGTCGCACTTTTTTCCTTCAGCTCGCCGGCCCCTGGCATGAGAAACTGGCCGTGGTGCTGGGCGGCTGGGAGCGTTGCCAGCCGGATTACACCATGACCCGCGATCTCTACCCCTACTTGGTGATCGAGTTGGTCGTGGGGGGGCGCGGCCAATGCCGACTCGACGGCACTGCACACCGGCTGGAGCCCGGCGTGTGCTTCGCCAGCGGACCGCGCACCTCCTGCTCGATCGAGACGGACCCGGAAGATCCGCTGGAGAAGTTTTTCTTCGCTCTAGCCGGACCCGGTGCCGCGCGCGCTCTCATGACTGCAGGCCTGTTGCAAGGCCGTGCCCGCCGCCTCGCCGCGCTGGGCGAATTACGCGAGATGGCGGAGCTAATCACCCGCGAGGGGCGGAGGCACGGCCCGATGGCGGGCGCGATTTGCGGCCGGCTTGCGGAGGTGTTGCTTCTGCAAATCGGCGAGTCGCCGGCCCCGGGCGCAAGCATGGGCAGGAAAGCCGCGCCGGAGGGAGCGCGGGAAAACTTCGAGCGTTGCCGCGCGCTTATTGATGCCCACGCCGCCGAGTGGCGCGGGCTTGATGAAATCGCCACCGCCGCAGGCCTGGAGGGGTCGAGCGTGTGCCGGCTTTTCCGGCGTTTTCTCGGCGTGAGTCCGCACCAGTATCTGCGACGCCGGAAGATGGCGCTCGCCGCCGCCTTCCTACTGGAGGAGGGCAGTCGGGTGAAAGACGCAGCCACGCGCGTGGGCATGGATGACCCGTTTCATTTTTCGCGCTGCTTCCGGGCCGTGCACGGCGTGCCGCCCAGCGCTTTGATGGCGGCGCGGCGCTGAGCAAAGGCAGATCGGCCGCGGTGCCGGCAACGGGCTCAGCCGCGCTCGCCGAAGAGAGCAGTGCCCACCCGCACGCAAGTGCTGCCAGCGGCGATCGCGATCTCCAGGTCGCCGCTCATGCCCATGGAAAGCTCAGGAAGAGCCACGCCATAGCGCGTCCGGAAATCGTCCCGCATCACGCGCAGATTATCAAAGGTGCGCCGGGCATGGTCTGTCGTCTCCGCCTCGGTCGCGCCCAGCTGCGCGATCGTCATCAAGCCCTCGACCCGCAGATAACGGCAGGCCAGGGCAGTTTCCAGCAGACGCGGAGCATCCTCCGGCTCGGCGCCGAACTTGGCGGGGTCGCGCCCCGCATTGACCTGCAAAAGCACCGCGAGAGGCTTGCCCAGTTCGCCCGCCGAAGCATCGAGGCGGCGGACGAGCTTTTCAGAATCCACACTTTGAATACAATCGAAGGTCGCCGCCGCCGGCCCGGCTTTGTTGCTTTGCAGGTGGCCGATCAACTCCCATCGTAAAGTTGGGACCTCGACGGCCAACTCCGCTCGCTTCGCCGCGGCCTCTTGCACGCGATTCTCGCCTACCGCCGCCAAGCCGCGTCTTGCGGCGAAGCGCACCGCGTCCGCCGGATGCGTCTTGGTCACCGCGAGCAGGCGCACCTCGGCGGGTGGGCGTCCCGCCACACCGCACGCGGCTGCGATTCGCGTTTCGAGCGCCGCGACCCGGGCGGAGAAATCTTCAAAGGTAAGCATGGTGAAGGTTGCTTAAATCGTTTGCGGAGTGATTAGAATCTGTTATATTAAGATACGTAATTACCCTTTATTAGCATGCAAATCGGGAACTTCAAAATCTTCGCGGATCTGGTAGAAACCAAGAGCTTTTCCAAGGCAGCAAAGATCAACAATATCACCCAGTCCGCCGTTAGCCAGCAGGCCCGCGCGATGGAGAAACATTTTAAAGTCTTACTTATAGACCGCAGCCAAAAACAATTTGAGCTCACGCGCGAGGGAAGCCAGGTTTACGAGTCCGCCAAGGAGATCTTACACACCTACGATCGGCTCAGTTCCGATTTGATGGAGCTCAAGAAGGTCGTCAACGGCACCATTCGTATCTCGACCATTTACTCGATCGGCCTGCACGAGTTGCCGCCTTTTATCAAAAAATTCCTGCACGACTACCCTTCGGTCAATGTGCGGGTGGAATACCGCCGCTCCAATCTGGTTTACGAGGATATCCTCCATAACTCGGTGGACTTCGGGCTGGTCGCCTTCCCGCAAAAGCAGCGCCAGATCGAGATCCATCCTTTCCGCAACGATCGTCTCGTGCTCATTACCCACCCGAGCCATGCGCTGGCTAAACAGGGCGAGGTGTCCGTCGCTGAGCTGGCGGGGCAAAAGTTCATCGGCTTCGACCCGGACATCCCCACGCGCAAGGCGGTGGATCAAATCTTCCGCGAACAAAAGGTGGACTGCGATCCCGTCATGGAGTTCGACAACATCGAGACGGTGAAGCGCGCGGTCGAGATCGACCACGGTATTGCCATCGTTCCCCAGGCCACGGTTCAGCAAGAAGTGCGCTCGGGCAGCCTCGCCATGTTGTTGCTCAAGGGACGTGAGTTCACCCGCCCCCTCGCGATCCTTAACCGCAAGGGCCGCGTGCTTACGCCGGCGATGAAGAAGTTCATCGAAACCCTGGGGCTCGATCTCGCCGAGACGCCGTCGGGGTGAGTTAGACGCCTTTCGGACATTATCGGCCGGCCCGGGAAATAGGTCGGCTCGCTGGCGACTCTCCGTTTCATGCTTTAGCTGCCCTTATGAACGACTTCACCTCCGTCACCCGCCTGTGCGGCGCGCTCGTCCTCGGCATCACAGCGGCTACCTTCCTCCCGGCCTGCAAACGCGCCGAGCTATCCCCGCCGGCCGAAGCTCCGGCCGCTGCCAACGTCTTGCCCGTGCTCTCGGTCGCTCCCTTTTGGCAGCTAACCACGCTCGACGGAAAGCCGATCGGGAGCGATCAACTTAAGGGCAAGGTCATCGTGGTGGATTTTTGGGCCACTTGGTGCGGCCCGTGCGTCCACGAAATCCCCGGCTACATCGCTCTCCAAAAAAAGTATGCCGATCGCGGACTCGTTATCGTCGGCATTTCCGTGGATCAACAGGGTGGCGAGGTCGTCACGAAGTTCGTTTCCTCAAGGGGCATTAACTACCCGGTTGCGCTGGCCAACCCCGAGATCATCGCCGCTTTCGGCGGTATCGAGAGCATCCCCACCACCTTCTTGATCGATCGCGAAGGACGCCTCCGCCACCGTAAGGTCGGCGCGATGGAGCCCGCCGATTACGACGCATTGGTCGCGGGGCTGCTCTGAGTATAAACACCCGAAAGGGCGGTCCTTCCGTCGGAAAACCGGTTAAAAGTTGGGGGTCGGCACTAGTTTTCCTCGCCGTTCGAGTAGCGACTTGTTCATTTTTTTGAATAAAAGCTCGTCATGACACTCGTCTCCGCTACCGCACCTTCAACACCCGCGCTTGGTATTCCGTCCTTGCTCGAGGGTCGGGTCACTTTCGAGCCCCCCCCTTCTTGGGCGGACATCCTGGATTTCGATCGCGTGGCCCCGAGCCAGAACGAGGACATGATCACCTGCCTGCTTCACCACGAGCAGCTCAATGCCGAGGTGGGCTGCACTTATACCCGCATCGTGCTGCGGCTCGAGTCCATGCAGGCAGTGCAACAGCTATCCCAATGGCGGCTCGACCTCAACTTGGTCACCCAACGACTGGCTTTGCACTCTCTGCTGGTCCGGCGCGGAGAGGAAGTCATCGAACACGCAGATCCCGCAAAGGTCCGAATCGTGGCACGCGAGAAGGGGCTGGGCGCTTTTGTCCTGCAGGAGCACTACACCTTGCTGACCCTCTTCGAGAATGTGCGTCCGGGCGACTGCCTGGAGCTCGCCTACACTCTTGCCCAGCGTCCACTGCTGCTGCCGGAGCACTGCCACCGCGAGCTTTTCCTGCCGGGGAACTATGCGATTGATCGCTACGAGTGGTCGGTGCTGCACCGGCCCGCGCGCGGCCTGCGCTACCTTTCCTCCGCTGCCGTCGGCGCGCCGGTAATTAGCCAAGCCGGCACTGGACACCACGCCGACTTGCTTCGCTGGACGTGGCGCGGTTCGCTGCGCGAGCGTCCCCCCATAGAAGAGCAATCGCCGCCCTGGGTGCTGCCCGAACCCTGGCTTCAGCTCTCCGATCTGGTCGATTGGAGTGTCGTGGCGCACAGCGTGGCCGCCGCCTGGCCCTCCTTTAAAGGCGAGGATGCCCTCGACGAGGAGGTCCGCCGCATCGAGGCAACAAGCCCGACCCTGACAAAACGGGTCGAGCAAGCCCTGCGCCTGGTTCAGGATCACTTCCGCTATTTGGACGTAGGCCTGGAGCTGGACGGGCAGATGCCGGCCACGCCCGGCGAGGTGCTGCGCCGCCGCTACGGCGATTGCAAAGACCTTTCCCTGCTTCTTTGCCACCTGCTCGGCCGCCTTGGCGTCACTGCGCGCCCCGTGCTGGTCAACGCAAAGCTTGGCCCGCGCCTGCCCGAGCTGTTGCCCTCCCCGGGCTTGTTCAACCACGTCGTCGTCGAATTTACCCTTGAGGGCGAGACGCGCTGGGTGGACGCCACGGTGAGCGGCCAAGGCGGCGGCCCCCTCGGGCGTTCGCTCGCACCTTTTGGTTTTGGACTGCCCGTGGGTTCAGCCACCGGCGCCCTTTGCGTCCCGCCCGCCCCGAATTCATCGCTTGGCGACATCCGGGAAATCCACGAAACCCTGCTGCTCGATACCCGAGGGGCATCCTCGGTTCTTCGCTTCCGTCAGCGCCTCACCGGCCACTACGCCGACGCCCTTCGGCGCCAAAGGGAGAGCGCCGGTGCGAAGGACTTCCAGCTCGCACGCAATGGTTTTTTCGCCGCCCGCTACGGAGACGCCGATAACGAATCGCCCTTGATCTGCGACGACGACCGCGAGCAAAACGTCATTCGCACGATTGAGGTTTACCGGGTGCGGGGCTTTGTGAATCGGACCCGTGGCAGCAGCAGCTGCGCCGTCACCCTGCCTCCCTCCTTCGCCCTTCTCGCCCTGGCCATCCCCGGAACGGAAGATCGCTGCGCTCCGTGGGTCCTCCCCCACCCGCTGAAAATTGAGCACACCATGGAGGTGATGGCCAACGGTCTCCCCGGCGGGAAGCAGTTGGGCCAAACCTTCGCCGACGACGGCGTAATTCTGGTTTTACGGCGAAAATTTATCCGGGCTCGTTGGTTTCAAACCATCTCGCTCACCAGCCAGCTTTCTTCTTTGCCCGCCGAGGACGTGAAGAAGCATGCTGAACTCCTCGAGGCCGCAAACGCCCAATGCACTTGGAAAATCACCCCCAACGCCGGGCTGGCCCGCCCGCATCGCAAGCACAACTTCTACGAGATGCTGCCGGTGGCGCCGCTTTCGGGCCAAGAGCCCGCGGCGACACCCACGCTTTCCTCCGAGCCGGACGATTCGGCCGACACCGAGGCGGATCCGGGCGCGACGTCTGCACCCGAAAACGCCCCCGCCACTCGCGGCGCCTCGCTTAAACGTCGCGGAATTCCAGTCCGCACCCGAAAACGCCGTCAACCCGTCAGCCAATTTGTATGGGCGGCGATCGCCCTCGCCATCGCCGGCGCCGGCACCGCCTTTTACGTTAAATACCAGGATACCGTCACCGAAACGGTGGCGCCCGAAACCAGCGAGCTCCCGTAACCCGATCGCTCGTATCCGCCCAAGCGGATTTTTTACCGCGAAGATGATCTAAAGGGACGCGAAGATCGGCAAAAGCAGGCAGAGGCGGACTGCGGCCTTAAAAGGTTTAGCTTCGCGCCTCGGCGTCTTTGCGTTAGAGTCTGAAAGATCGGGGACATTAGTGTCGTTAGGAATTGAAACTCTTGAACAGGGTAATTCCTAGGTAGGGCGGGACCGCTGGGCCCGCCGAGAAGAACTCTAGAAAAGCGCGTTCAAACCCGGCGATTCCAGCTGTCCCACTCTACCTTAAAACGGCTACAGTTCAATTTAAACTGCTCTAGCCATGATATCCGTGTCTACCCGCGCCGTGCCCTGCGAAGCCTCGGCGCAGCAGGGTTAATTCGCAGTTAAAATGCTGTTTTTAGAGTGAGAGAAGGAAGCTAAAGAACGATTCCGGACGAGGCACCGAGACGGGCAATTTTAGCGAGCTGATCGGCGATATCGCGATCGCCCCGGCAGCGGGGCATTTTGTTTTGTCCACCCCACCGCCCCGCGCCGCGCTGCCACTGCTCAAATACCCCGGGCAGCACCAGACGCACCACCGGGATTTGCAGGCCACCGCCCTTGCGCTTGGCTTCGTAGTCATCGTTCAGGCGCTGCAGCTCAGCATCGAGTTCCTGCGCCAACAGCGGGCCGGTTGGCGTTGTGCCGGAGCCCGGCTGCAGCTCCAGCCACCACTCGTGACTGCCCCGCTTTTGCCCGGTGAACGAACTCACAAAAATCGGGGCGACATGGAAATTCACCACCTGCCAGGCGTTTCTCCGGCAAACGATCGTGAGCGCATCGGTGAGCTCCTTCTCAATCACATGTTCGCCGAACGCACTTAACTGCAACTTCGTTCGCCCCGAGTAAACCAACCGCGCCGGCTCAACCGAGACAAAGCGCACCACGTCGCCGATCACATAGCGGCAAAGGCCCGCCGGCGTCGTCATAATCAAAACATAATCAACCCCGAGCTCCACCTCCGCCAGCGGCACCACCCGGGAACCCAGTTGCGCCAGCAGCGTCTCGTCATACTCCCCCAGCGGGAGAAACTCGTAGAAAATCCCCGCGTCGGCCATCAAGCGCAACCCCTCCTCCGGCCCGGCATCCTGCGCGGCAATAAAACCCTCGGAGGCAGGATAAACTTCGTGGAAGTCCACCCCTTCCCCGCAGACTTTGCGCAACTCTTCCGCAAACGGTGCGATGGGCACGCCGCCGTGCACCAAACACTGCAGATTCGGCCAGATATCCTTCAACGTGGTCGCCGGCAGACCGCGCCGCGCTGACTCCTCCTGCGCCGCCGCCGCCAGAATCAAGACCCAGCTCGGGATGCCCGCGACCATCGTCATATCGCGCCCGACGCACCGCTGCGCAATGGCGCGGATTTTCTCCGGCCAGTCGCTCATTTGCGCGATTTCACGGCCCGGTTCGTATAGATATTTTTCCACCCACCCGGGCATGTTCAGCGCGGTGATGCCGCTGAGGTCGCCCGCAAATGCCGGATGATCGGTCGCCTCTGGGAGCGGCGCCAGCGTGGTCGCGCCGCCAAGGAAAAGATGTTTACCAAGAAACACCTCCGACCCGCCGGCCCGCGCCGCGTAATAGAGCAGCGAGTCGAGCCCGGCCTTGCGGAAATGCGCCACCATCCCGCCGGTGATCGGCAGGTATTTGGTGCGGCCCGACGTCGTGCCCGAAGACACCGCGTAAAAGCTGCAACGCCCCGGCCAAAGCACATTCGCCTCACCCCGTTTCATCCGCTCAATGAAGGGCGCAAACCCTTCGTAGGTGCGAAGCGGCACTCGCTTCCGCCAGGCTCGCAGTGTCATACCCGCCACGATACCGCACTCCTTGCCGTAAATCGTCGAGGACAGCGCCCGCTGCAGGCCGAGGCGATGCTTTTCCTGGGCCTTCTGCGCCCAGCCCTTGGCCTTCCGCCTGCGCGACGCTCCCGCAGCCATCAGGCCGGCTCCAAATGCGACTAAGGATTGAGTGATTGACCGCATGGTTAGCCCGCCCGGAACCGACTTAGATCCGGACTATTTTTTCGCCGCAGAAACTAAGGTTGGGCTCATGCTAGTTTCAAGAGTTTACGACTCCTGAGCGCGCGATAGAACCGCCCGAAATACGGATGGAAGTTCGCCACATGAAACAAAAGCGAGGCGTGCTGCACTGGCGTGCCGCGGGGATTAGACACCAATAGGCATTCGCCACGCGGGAAAAAGGCTCGGCACGACTGTTCCAATGCCGCCCGCGCCGGCGACGATGCGGTGATGACCGCCCCTTCCTTTTCCGCGTAAAGGATCATGACCGGAGCCTCCGAGAGCGGCAATAGCTCGGGCGTCAAATAGCTCGACGGCGACGCCATATCTCGCAGTGCCCGCACCCGCTCGACCGCGCCCAGGGGGGAGATTCCCGTGATCGTAGCCATCACGCCGTTGCGCACTTCAGCGAGTTCATTGCGGGTCAAAAGCATGAGAAGCGCCGCCTTGTTCTGGGCGCCGGCCTCGAACATCCGGGCAAAAATCACCCGCGCCCGCTCCACCGCCTCGGGCGGCACATCTCCCTCGGCCTCCAGCATCGGCCTCACCGCCCGCCCGAGCAACGTGGATGGCTTCGCCTCGCCCGGCACCAGCAGGTCGTCCACCGAGCACACCGGACTCACCAGAATCAACCCACCCACGACCGGACTGCGCCCCACGAGACGCGCACGGCGCAACCAATCGAGCACCACGCCTGCGCCAAAACTTACCGCCACCACCACCGGCGCCGCACCCTCTCGCGCCATTACCTCCGCGCTTAGGTCGTCCAGTTGCGCAGCGATCAATTCGAGCGAGAAGCGCGTCCGCGAGTAGTCTACATAATACACACTACCCTGCCGCACCAGATGGCCGCGCAACAAATACACCTGCTCGGCCGCATCCGGCACGAAGCCGCCCAACACGATCGTGGGCACGGGACCCTTGCGCCGCTCCACCCGCACCGATGCCAGCGCCTCCGCGCCGGCTGTTCCCGCCGCGAGGACCGCCCGCACCGCCGGACCTGCCGCCGAGGACAACACCTCCCGGCGCGGCGGATTAAAGCGCCGTCCGGTTGTGCGCATCAAAGTGCGCAGGGACTGCGCCGACGAGCCTTGGCCGAAGGCCATTAGCAGGGAGAGAGCGGGGGCAAAACTAAGCGCGGGCATTAAGAGATTAGAAAACGTAATTTGGTCGCGACGCCGAATGGGCAACCCCGACAATCGATGCCGCCGCACGCGCTGCTTCAAGCCCGACACCGGCCCGTAACCTCGTCTTCACCTCACCGTAACCCGTTCGTCACGACACCCGGGTTTATTAGAAACGCAGTGGCCACCTGCCTCCTGTTCCTGCTCGCCCCCGGGCCCCGCCGTGCCCCACCTTTTGCCGTCCATGACGCTCCCGCCCTTGCTGCACGAAGATGATGCCGTGCTCGCCTTTGCTAAAACCGGCGGCGCGCCGACCACCGCCGGCCTGATCCACGCCATCCAGGCGCGCCACGGGAGGACTGTCGCGCCCGCCCACCGTCCTGAGCCTGAAACGAGCGGCGTCTGGCTTTTCGCCAAAGACAAACCGTCCCTCGATGCCATCTCAGGCCAGTTCCAATCTAAAACCGTCACCATCGTCGCTCACGGCCTGGCCTATGTGCTGCCCGCCGCCGAGCTCGACTCACCCGAAACCCTGCATGCCCGCACCGGGGTAGCCACCCCCCTGCGCGACGCCTCCGGACTGTTGCCCGACAACTTCACGGTGGAGCTCTGCGTCGGCGAACACGAGGACCACGCCGGCCGCATGACCACGTATCGGAAGCGCGGAGGCAAACCCGCCCTCACCACCTTCCGGCTGCTGGAGCGCTTCCACGACCGCAACGGCCGCGCTCTCGTCTGGGTGGAAGCCTCCCACTCCACCGCCCGCGGCCACCAGGTCCGGCTTCACCTCGCCGCCAGCGGCGCGCCCCTGCTCGCCGACCCGCTTTACGGCGTGCCGGGCGCCTTGCTCCTCTCCGGCCTGAAGCGCGGTTACAAGGGCCGCGACGGCGAGCGTCCCTTGCTCGACCAGCTTGCCCTTCACCACTCCTCCCTCACCCTTCGGCATCCTGCCACCCGCGAGCCCCTCACTTTGACCTCACCGCTCCCGCACGATCTCGAACTGGCGCTCAAAAATCTTCGCAAATTCGCCGCATGAATTACGATCTAGCCGCCTTCGCCGCTGAGTTCCCCTGGTTTTTCCCCGCCGTCGCCGCCTGCTTCGGAATCGTTGTCGGAAGTTTTCTCAACGTCGTCATCTACCGCGTGCCCGCCGGTAAATCCATCGTTCACCCCGGCTCGCACTGCGCCTGCGGTCAACCCATCGCGTGGTTCGATAACATCCCCGTGCTCTCATGGTTTCTCCTGCGAGGCAAAGCCCGGTGCTGCGGCAAACCCTACTCCTTTCGCTACGCCTTCATCGAGTTGCTCACCGCCGCGCTCTTCCTTGCCTGCGCGATGCTTTTCCCTCCCGCGAAGGCGGTCATCGGCATGGTTTTTCTGAGCGGCCTGATGTGCGCGACGTTCATTGACCTCGACCACATGATCATCCCCGAGGCGTTCACCACGTGGCTCGGCATCCTGGGCGTGGTCTTTTCGTTTATCTTTCCGGTTTTGCACAACGCGAGCGCTGATCTGCCCTTGGTCGCCCACCTGCGCTCGGGCCTCATCAGCCTGCTCGGTCTGCTGATCGGCTCCGGCCTGATCCTCTGGATCGCCGTCACCGCCGAAGCCCTTCTGCGCAAGGAGGCAATGGGCTTCGCCGACGTCACTTTCCTCGGCGCCATCGGCTCTTTTTGCGGCTGGCGGGGGGCAATCTTCGCGGTATTCGGCGGAGCCATTCTCGGAACTGTTTGGATTGGCCTGGCGATGTTTTGGCAAAAGCTCTCCGGCAAATCCGCCCCCATCGCCCCGCGCGCCGAACTCTCCGAAGGCCAGACGGCGGACAAACTCGGTCTCGGCGTGCAGGTGCCATTCGGCCCCATGCTAGCCGCGGGCGGCGCGGTGTATTTTCTCGGCGGATACCATTGGTTCGATGCCTACATCGCGGGCATCGCCCAGTTGTTCTAGCCCGCCCGGCGTCGATCTACCGGAAAACTGAAGTTGGCTACAAAAAGCACGATAAATGCTGCAGTCGGGAGGGTTACACAGAGGACACGCAGGAGGATGCCGCGGATAATTGCCGTCCACCAAGAATACTGGGAACCATTCGTAAGTGCTTTTATAACATAAATTAAAAATCGATTCAGAAAGGAAAATACCCCTCCGCAATAAACATCACGCTCGCCCAGGCCGCCTAATGCCGTCTCCGTCGGCTAGGCTCCGTGCTTTCTGTGTAACCTGCCTTAACTCGTTCGATTCGGGCGACCCACTGATAACCGTTAATGGCGCTTATGGGCGCACGGGAGGGCAGGAAAGAACAGAGGCCCCCTTTGTGATTTTCGCGGCAAAAAATCTGTTAACGTAGGGCCCCCGACCACAGTCTCTTTTAATACCCTACTCGGTATCACTCAATCCCGGACCCATGCCCCACCGCTTAATGCAGTTTTGCCTCGCCGGAGTGTTTCTATTCCTTACCCCGGGCGCGCGGTCGGAGGGCAAGCCGAGCCCGACGGAGTCGCTTTTAGTGGAGGCCGCCGCCGCCGAGGCTCGCTTCGATATCACCCGTGCTCTCGAACTCTACATCGCCGCCGATGGACTCCAGCCCGAGAATGCTTTCACGCTGCAAAAAATCGCGCAGCAGCTCTCCGATTTGAGTCTCGTTGTGCGGGATGAAGCCGGGAAAAAAAACCAGGCCATTAAAGCCCTTGCTTACGCCAAACGGGCTGTCGCCCTCCAACCGGAAAACGCCGTCAACGTGCTCTCACTCGCCATCTGCTATGGCAAGATGGCCGTCTTCAGCGACACCCGCGCCAAGATCGAATACTCCCGCCTGGTGAAGTTGGACGCAGAGCGCGCCCTCGCTCTAGATCCCGCCTACGATTGGGCCCATCACGTTTTGGGCCGCTGGCACTACGAAGTGGCCTCGCTCGGCGGTGCCGCCCGTTTTTTTATCCGCTTGGTTTATGGCGGACTGCCCGCCGCCTCGTTCAATGAGGCGATCGCACAGTTGCAGAAAGCCGTCACACTCGCCCCCGCCCGCGTGCCGCACCACCTCGAGCTCGGCTTCGCCTACCTCGCCGCCGGGCGCGAGACGGAGGCCCGCGCCAGCTTTTCGGCCGGCCTCGCCCTGCCCTCGGTGGAGCTCTACGACGAATCAGCCAAGGAGCGCGCCCGCTCCGCCCTGGCCAGGCTCTGAACGCGGGCTTTCGCCGCTTTCGTGCTCGTCCACGATCACCGCCGTGACCAAATCCGCCCCTACGTTTACCGTCGTGCGCGCCATATCCAGTAACCGATCCGCGCCCAGTACGATCGCGATGCCGCTAGGCTCTATGCCAAAACTCGCGCACAAGCCCGCGATCAAGGGCAGCGAGCCACCTGGTATACCCGCGACCGCGATCGCACTCACCACCGCCAGCAAGAGCAGGGTGAGTTGCTGCGCCATCCCCAACTCCGGCCCGAAAACCTGCGCCACGAAAAGCACCACGCAGCCTTCGTAGAGCGCCGTCCCGCTCATGTTCATCGTCGCCCCAAGCGGTATCACAAAGCCCGCCGTCGCTGGTCGCACTTTCAAGGTATCCCGCGCCACCGCCATTGAGGCCGCCAAGGTTGCGTTGCTTGAACTGGTCGAAAACGCCGTGATCAGCACCGGCCGGATGTCGCGAAAAAACCGCCAGGGCGAACGCCGCGAGAATAACTTCAAAAACAGCGCCATCGTGCCGAAGAGGTGCAGCGCCAGCACGCCCAGCACCCCCGCCACGAAGAGCGCCAGCGCCACGATAAAATCCACCCCGATGCGCACCACCACGCTGTAAATCATCGCCGGCACCGCGTAGGGAGCCAGTCGCAGTGCAAAGTCCACGATACCGGTCATGAGCTGCGTCACCAGATCCAGCCCTCGCTGCAAGCGTGCGCGATCCTCCGGCGGTAAACGCGTTCCAGCCGCCCCCACCAGCAATGCAAAGACTATCAGCGGCAAAACCTCACCCAAACCGTTGCGTGAAAAACCCGCCACTGTGCCAGCCAGATTGCGCGGCATAAACATGTCCACCACCGTCATCGCCGTGAACGGCGCCTGCGCCTCCGCCACTCCGGCGTGCCTCGCGCCATCACTGGCAAAGGCGGCCATTAACCGATCCCGCGAAACCGGATCCACCTGCGCACCCGGTTGCAGCAGGTTCATCATCGCCAGCCCGAGCGCCACCCCCACCACCATGTTTAGCAAAAAAAGCGCAAAGGTCCGCCAAGCCAGCGAGCCCAGCCGCGAAAAATCGCCGAGTTGATTTACGCCGCTCGCCAGCGAGGCAAATACCAGCGGTATCACCACGAAAAATAGCAGCCGCAGGAAAACCTGCCCGAGCGGATCCAGCACCGTCGTCGCCACCGCGCGGGCCGTGTCGAGCACCACGGGCTTGAAATGCCCCAGCGCGAGCGTGAGCAAACCGGCGACCAGCCCGATCAAAAGTCCGAGCAGGATGCGGTTGGCAAGCCGGGCGGGCGACGCGGTCATGCCTGACGCAAAACACGCCCGCCTCGGGAGTCGAACGCAAAGACCCGCTCCAGCGCCCTACTCGACCGGCACCAGCCTCACCACCCGACCCGGACCTTCGAGACAGGCGTAGAGCAAACCATCCGGCCCCACCGCCACTTCGCGGATACGCCCGATCCCGCGAAACAAGACCTCCTGCGACACGACCTCGTCACCCTTTAACACCAGTCTTCGCAGCTCTTGCTGACCGAGCGAGCCGACAAACAGGTTGCCACGCCACTTCGGATACCGCGCGCCATCGTAAAACGTGATCGCACTCACGGCAATGACCGGGGTCCACTGCACCACCGGGGACTCCAGTCCAAAGCGCGAGGTCTCCGCGCTGACCGGCGTGCCGTTGTAGTTCATACCAAAAGTCACCAAGGGCCAGCCGTAGTTGGCTCCCTTCCGGATGAGGTTGAGTTCATCGCCGCCGCGCGGGCCATGCTCGGTTGCCCACAGCTCGGGTTCACCGCCGCCCACCCCTGCCGCCCGCAGCGCGATACCCTGCGGGTTGCGATGCCCAAAGCTCCAGATCGTGGGCAGCGCGCCCGGAGTTTTAACGAAGGGATTATCCGCCGGCACCCGGCCGTCCTCATGCACGCGATGAATTTTGCCATTCGGGCGTGTTATGTCCTGGGCGTTGTCCTGCGCGCCGCGTTCGCCGATGGAGAAATAGAGATATCCGCGATCAAAAACCAGACGCGTGCCGAAATGGTTTCCGCCCTTGCGGTAGAGCTCACGGGGGGCGCGGTAAATTTCCTGCTCATCCAGCCAGGCTCCGCCGCGAATGCGCCCGCGCACCACCGCCGTCATCGCCGTGCCGTCGGCACCCGCGTCGCTGAAGGCGAGATAAACCCAGCCATTGGATGCGTAGTCGGGATGCACCGCAACCGCGAGCAGACCGCCCTGCCCTTGCGCAACGACCTTCGGTGTGTCGCGCACCGGTTCGGACACCAGCTTGCCCTCACGCACGAAGCGGAGGGTTCCCTTGCGCTCGGTGATCAGTGCCCCGCCGCCATTCGGCATGAAAGTGATGGACCAGGGAACATCCAGCCCCTCCACCACCGTTTCGACCCGGAAGGACTGCACTTCGCTCGTCACCAACTCATCCAGCTTCGGCTTGGCGTAACGGGTCCCTTTTTCTTTTTCACGCACTTCCCGCTCCCGCAAAAACACCGTCAAGGCCCGCACCCGGCCCGCATCAAGCGTCGCGCCAAAGGCCGGCATACCGAGCTCGGGCATTCCCTGTGTGATCATGCGTGCGATGTAGGCATCGTCGCCATTGCCGCGATTCCATATCCCGTCCACCAGACTTGTGCCCTGTCCACCTTCCTGATTCGCACCGTGACACGAAGCGCAGAGTTCAGCGTAGAGCTTCACCGCATCCTTGGGGAGCTGGGCGGATACGGGAGCAGCAAAACCGAGGGCGGCCAATCCAAAGGCGGCCCAAAAAAAAATACGGAAACGGGAAAACATCCCACCACGAAATGCCTGCCGCGCCTGCCCCGCAAGCCAACCCCGCGCGAAGTTGCTTTGACCCGCCGCCTCCGTCGGGTTGCGGTGTCGCCCATGTTATCCAAACCCACTTTAGGCTCCACCGGCGAGGTCCTCACCGGCCTGCCCTCCCCTTACCAACCGCACCCCGCCACGGGCCTCCTCTACCTGCCCCGCTTCCTCGCCAAGTGCCGCTACGTGCAGGCCCACGGAACACTGCCCGCCAGCTACGCGAAGAACTACAAGCGCGGGCTCGACCGCTTCCTCTGTCTCCACCTCGGCATTGACCCGGCTGCGGTGGAAAAGGTGGTCCACTCCACCGCGCCGGACGATGAAGCCGGCGTCGAGACCGCTCTGCGCGCCCTCTTACCCGCCGATGTGCAAGCGGTTAAATGGAACCGCGAACTCGTCCAGCGCGGCATGAGCGAGGAGGGCCGCAAGTTCCTCGCCGAGGCCCTGACCGCGATGGGCTGCGCCGATCGCATCGGCCGCATCATCAGCGTGCCTGACCTGATTGATTTCGACGAGGGGCGCATCGAATAACCCCGCACTCGATTACTCGCTTCCGCTCCGACCTGCACACCGCCATTCTCATCGTTATGATCAAAGGCCAGAAAGTCGTCTGCATCAACGACACCTTCCCCGCGCTTATCCGCGCCATCTACAAGCAACTCCCGGTGAAGGGCGTGACCTACACCATCCGCGAGGTGTTTCTAGGCCGTGAGAAGGTGGTCAAAGGCGGCGACTCGGCCACGGTGGGGCTGCTGCTGGCGGAACTCACCAACTCGAAAGACCCCTTCCATCAAGGCGAGCAGGAACTCGGCTTCAGCTCCGAACGCTTCGCTCCGCTCGAGGCGAAATCCGACGACGAGCGCATCGAGGCCGAAGAAGAGGGCGAGCTCGCCGGCACCGGGGCCGGCGGCAAACCCCACTCTGGTTTCTGGCAAAACTGAGCCGCGTAAACCCGCAGCTCAGCTTGGCAATCCGCGCCCGTCCGGGCGGGGGAGACATAAAAAAACCGCCGCCCTCCTTTCGGAGAGCGGCGGCTCGCAGGAACGAGAAGATCTCGTCGCTTGGGGGCCTTACTTCTTCTTAGCAGCAGGCTTCTTGGCAGCGGGCTTCTTAGCCGCGGCGGCCTTCTTTGCGGGGGCAGCTTTCTTTGCAGGAGCAGCCTTCTTCACTATCTTTTTAGCAGTGGCCATGATGTTTTATCTTTTGTTTTGGTTCTGGTATGACACCCGACAGTTCTTTGTTAAAAATTGTCGGACACCGCGCAGTAATGTTGACTGCGTGATCAGGACTTTTCACGGGCGCATTTTGTTTGCAAGCGCACAGTGAGCAGAATCTCGCGTTTTTTTTGTCCGGTCCAGCCGTATTCGAAAAACAGATACGTCATGGCCTCCGCCCAAGGGACCGGACCGAGCCGGCGCAAATCCGGTTGCTCCGCCGCCCGGCGCGAAGGATGCTCCTTCGTCAAAGTCTATGCTCACCGCCCTTCCCCAGTTACTCATCCTGCTGCTGCTTCTTCTTCTTCTCCTTCTCGCCAACGGATTCTTTTCCATGGCAGAGATCGCCATCATCTCTGCGCGTAAATCCCGCCTCCGCGAGCTCGCCAAGGCGGGCGACCGCCGCGCCGCGCGTGCCCTCGCAATAGCCGACGAGCCCACCCGCTTCCTTTCCACTATTCAGGTCGGCATTGATCTCATTGGCACTCTCGTAGCCGCAGTCGGCGGCGCCACTCTTACCGGACACGTTGCCCACGTCCTGCTAGAAATTCCCCTGCTAGCGCCTTACTCCACTTCCATCGCGCTCGGTCTGGTCGTAGTCGGCATCACCATCGCTACTGTGATTATTGGCGAGCTTGTGCCGAAGCGCATCGCCCTCTCCAACCCGGAGGGCATCGCCCGCTTCGTCGCCGGCCCGGTCAACGCATTCTCCCGCGCCTTTCACCCCTTCGTTCACAGCCTCACCTGGATGACCGAGCGTATTCTCCAGCTTTTCGGCATCGGTAAAGCCGCCACCCAGACCGTCAGCGAAGGCGAGATCAACGACCTCGTGCAACAGGGTCTGCGCTCGGGCGTCTTTAACACGACCGAGACCGAGATGGTCGCCGGCGTGCTTGAGCTCGATCAGCTTCCCGTCACCGCCATCATGACCCCTCGCCCCAAGATGGTCTTCCTTAACCTCGAGGACCCCGAGGAGATCAACTGGCGCAAAATCGTCACCAGCGGCCACTCCCGCTTCCCGGTTTACCAGACCAACCGCGATCAGGTCGTCGGCGTCGTCACGGTAAAGGCCATCTGGGCCAACTCCGCCTTCGGCGTGGCATCCACCTTGCGCGATGTGATGGTGCCGCCGCTCGTCGTGCCTGAGACGATGACCGTCATCCACCTCATCGAGCAGTTCCGTAAATCCGGCCAGCACCTCGCCCTTATCGCCGACGAATTCGGCACCCTGCAAGGCCTCGTCACCATGATAGATGTCATGGAGGCCATCGCCGGCGATATGCCCGAGCGCGGCCGCCGCGCTGCCCCCGAAGCCCGTAAACGCGACGACGGATCGTGGCTGATTGACGCCACGCTGGCGCTTGACAGCTTTAAAGAGCTCCTCGCCCTCGAAGGCCCCCTGCCCCACGAAAACGTGGCCGAGTTCAAAACCGCCGGCGGCTTTGTGATGACCTATTTTGGCCGCATTCCCAGGGCCGGAGATCACTTCAACCACGCCGGCTGGCGCTTCGAGGTCGTGGACATGGATCGCCACCGCATAGATAAACTGCTGGTTGCCTGCCTGCCCGAGCCGAGCGCCGCGGACGAGTCCACCGACGAGACTATAGGCTAGGCGACGCAGCCCGCTTTGACGCGGTGGATAACCTGCGAGTAAGCTCTAACAAGTTCCCGTTGCCGGAAGACTCCCCCCGTTGCATCGTTATCGCTGCCGTGACACCTGAACCATGCAAGACCCCTTCACCGGAAGACCGACCCTCATCCAAGGCTCCCGGCTCCCCGCCGAAGAAGATCGCCGCTCCCTTCAACACGATCACCGGCGAAGACTGGAAGCGCTCGCTCGCCTCGGCGCGGCGGCGGCGCGCGTCGGCATCGGAACGGATCCCGACGATGACCTCGTCCTCTGGGAAGCCGACGAAGTAGCTCTCCTGGCCAACGCCGACCCGCTCTGGCACGAACTTCACGAGGCCGCCCGCGCATTTCGTGCCCTGCTCCCCCTCGTTTCGCTCTCGGATTTCGGTTTCCCCGAGGAGGTGGGCGACATTCTCGCCGAGTGCCCGCCCGCCCTGCGCCCCATCAGCAGCGGGGTCGAAGCCACCGCCTTCGAAGGCGTGGCCGACCAATCCATCTACAAATTCTTTATGCCCCGCGACGATGGCCGTATCGGCGGCACTTTCGCCTTTCGCAGCGGCGAGGACACCGCACTGCTGGCCGAAGCCGCCGACGGCACCTACCGCGCCATGTTGGAGAAATTTGACCTCATCCTGCGCCTCGACGGCATGCCGATCGAACTCATCGGCGTCACCCGCGCGGAAGGCGTGCTCATCACCAAACAAACCCTCGGCGAACAACTCGAGGAAGGTGCCGACACCTCCCGCGTGCAACCCGCGGCGCTGATCCCCATCCCCTCGCGTCTGCTGCGCGCCCACCGCGACCACCCGAGGCTGTTTTTCGTCGAGGGCGCGCCGTGGCTTGTCGCCGACCTCCACGCCAAGAACCTCGTGCGCGCCGCCGATGGCGAACTGCGCGCCATCGACCTGCTCGCCGCGCCCTTACCGCCCGCGCTCACTGCCGCCGAACCGCTGTTGCGCGACTGGCTGGCCCGCGTTGCCCTCGACCCCACCGCCGGCCTTTTGCTCGAGACCCACGACGACGAGTTGTAGCGATGGCTTGGCGTAAACGGGAAACTGAATTTTGGCAGAAAAATGGGGGCAGAAAGATTCGGAGCACATCCACGGCACCAGACTGAGAGCCGGTGTTGGTTCGTGGCCGAGCATCTTTCTGCCCCTATTTTGCTACCTGATACCAGCCAATTTATACCATTTATGTTTTGAATCGATACTTAAGCTTCGAGGTAGGGCGGGACCGCTGGGCCC
>CAMDHP010000043.1 GCA_945898185.1 Akkermansia muciniphila
CGGCCCAGCGCAGCGCTGGTCTTCGCCATCTGCATGAGGGAGAAAATACCCTCCTGCATACGCGCGCCGCCGGATGCCGAAAAAATGATGCAGGGGATCTTCTGCGCAATCGCACGCTCGATGGCGCGGGTGATTTTCTCTCCCACAGCCGAGCCCATGGCGCCACCGCAGAAACGGAAATCCATGACCGCCACCGATACCTTGATGCCGTGAATCTCGCCCGTGCCGCAGATCACTGCTTCAGGCAGACCACTCTCCTTCTCATATTTTTTGATGCGATCCGGATAGCGCGCGGAATCTACAAACTTAAGCGGGTCCGCCGACTTCACCGAGGCATCGAACTCCGTGAACGTTTCGGGATCGAACAAACCCGCTATCCGGGCGCGGGCCCCGATGGGGAAATGGTAGCCGGACTTCGGGACCACCATCTGGTTGGCGCGGAGCTCCTCGCTGAAAATCACCTCTCCAGAAGCCGGATCTTTGGTGTAGAGGCCCTTCGGGATATCCTTCTTTTTGGCAACGAGGGTCGAATACTTCGGTGTGCTGAATAGAGACATGGCGCAGAACGTGTTTTGTGGAAAAAGAATGGATTGCGAACGAATGGGTAACGCGGGCGATCAGCCGTGGCCGAAGGTGACTACGTTGACTTTCAATCCGCCAGCGCGGCGGAGCACGCCAGCGCAGGCGTTGAGAGTGGAACCAGTGGTGAAAACATCATCAATAAGGATGTAAGCTTGGCCCTCTGTGATGGCCGTGCCGGGGGCCAGTGCAAACGCGTTTTTGAGGTTCGCCCGCCGCTGCTCACGGTCGAGATTCGTTTGCGTTTGGGTGTCCACGACGCGCCGCAGCAATTCCTGGACTCGCGTGCCCTCGCCGCCAACCGCTTTGACCACGGTTTCGGCGAGGAGCCTCGCCTGGTTGTAGCCGCGCTCGCGCAGCTTGCGCGGGTGCAGGGGGACGGGCACCAGCACCGCCCCACGGATAAAATCAGCGAACTCCGCGTGCGCCGCCACCAAGGTCTCGATGTCTTCGAGCACGTGCAGGCCGTGGCGGTATTTGAGCGTGTGGACGAGGGCGCGTGCCGGACCCTTGAACAGCACCGCCGTCTTCCCCTCGCCAAACTCCGGTTTAAGGCCCTCGCAATGCACACAGAGCCGCTCGCCCTCGGTATCGCCAAAAAACGGATGTCCGCAACACGGACAATGCGGCGACTCCACCCGCACGATGAGCGGCTCGCAGGCCGCGCACACGTGGCGGAGCGGACTCGCCTCAACCAAGCTGCCGCAATGCACGCACGAGGGCGGGAACACGAGGTCGCGCAGGGCTCGCCCGAAGCCGCGCCAGCCAGTCGGTGCGGCAGACAGCTTCGCGGCTGGTTGAATAGTTTCCGCGCTCACCGGTTCCATGGCGCGGGATAGTGGACTTTCATCAAGCACAGCCCCTGCGGCGGGGCCGTCTCAACCTCCGCCGTGCGTTCGCGTGCCGCGAGCAGCTCCGCGATTCGCGCCAGCGTGAGTTTACCTTGTCCGGCATAGACGAGCGCACCGACGAGGCTGCGAACCATCTTATACAGAAACCCTTCCGCCTCCGCCTCAATGCGCAGACGCGGGCCGTCCTCGATCAGGTCCAGCCGCGCCAGCGTGCGCACCGTGCTCTCCCGCTCTTCACCGCCAAACGCACTGAAGGCTCGGAAATCATGCCGTCCGACCAGCGCCGCCGCCGCCGCCCGCATCGCCCGCACATCAAGCGCACGCGGGATTGACCAAGCATAGGAGTGACTAAAAGGATCCGCCCAGCCGCCGTGCTGCAGCGTGTAGTGATATATTTTTCCCGTGGCCGAAAATCGGGCGTGGAACGACTCGTCCACCCCTTCCGCCATTTGCACTTGGATGGACGGAGGCAGCCCCCCGCGCAGCGCCGCCAGCAAACGCTCCGGCCCGTGCCGCCAAGCCGCATCCACATGAAAAACCTGTCCGCGCGCGTGCACGCCGGCGTCGGTGCGCCCGCTTCCGTGAAGGCGCACTTCGTTCTGAAAAAGCTCCGCGAGCCGGCGCTCGAGATGATCCTGCACCGCATTGCGATCAGTCTGGCTCTGCCAGCCGGAAAACGAGGTGCCGTCGTATGCGACGACGCATTTCCAGCGCGTGCTTGCAGGCGCGGCGGGTGCCAAATTCGTGCTCATCGTGATCACGGCCTCAAACCTCTGGCGGCGGCACTAGGCCGGGAGGAAAACGCTGGTCGAGGTAGTCCTGCAAAATCACAGCCGCCGCCCGCGAATCAACGATGCCCTTCGCGCGAATTTCACGGAGTTGCTTCTGGTTCATGCCTTGCTCGGCGATGTGCGAGGTCAGCCGCTCGTCCACCAAATGCACCGGCAGCCCGAACTCGGCGCGTAGTGCCGCCGCCACGACGTCGGTTTCCTTGGCTTTGTAGCCGGCGGTGCCGTCCATGTTGAGCGGATAGCCGATCACTATCTCATCTATGCGACGTTGCTTCACCACCGCCACCAATGCCTGCCGGCGCGCCGCAAGATCAGCCTCGACCAGCGCCGGTAGCGGCGTGGCGACCCCGAGCTCATCACCGGTCGCCAGTCCGATGCGGCGGGTGCCGTAATCAATGCCAAGGAATCTCATCTGCGGTCGCGACGGAGTAGAACTCAGAGCAGTTTCGCGGCGTCCTTGCGCTCGGCCACGCGCTTCAGCAGCGCCTTGATGTCCTGCGCCTTGGCCTTGGGCATCACAAGCGTGGCGTCCTTCGTGTGCACGACCACGAGGTCATCCACCCCGAGAAGCGCCACCAAATGGCCGCCTTCACTGAACACGATGTTGCCGCCGCCCTGCTCGACAATGATCTCACCGCGGCCCACGTTGCCCGCCGCATCTGGCTTAAAGTGCTTCGACACCGCCGGCCACGCGCCGACGTCGTCCCAGTCAAACGAGGCCGGCAGCATCACGACACTTGTGGATTTTTCGAGGAGCGCATAGTCCACCGATATTTTCACCAGCGTGGGGTAAACCTTCTTCAAAATCGGCCCGAGCGCGCGGCCTTTGGCCAAAGCAGATCGCAGCTTGGCGAGCCCGGCGTCGAGCTCCGGCGCGTAGGCGGCGAAGGCCTTCTCCACCACCGGCACGCTCCAAATGAACATGCCCGCATTCCATGCGTAGTCACCGGAACGCAGATAACTCTCCGCCACTTCGAGCTTCGGCTTCTCCACGAAGCGCTTCACCGCGAAAACCTTTTTCGCGCCAAACTCGCGCCAAAGCTCACCGCGTTGCACGTAGCCAAAACCCGTCGCCGGCTCCGTCGGCGGGATGCCGATCGTCACCATCACGGGCGCCGCGGCGGCCGCAGCGAAGGCGGCGCGCAGGTCGGCCTGGTATGCCTTCGCATCGTGGATTATGTGGTCCGCCGGCAACACCGCAAAAACGCCCTGCGGATCGCGCGCGCCCACGATAGCCGCCGCGAGGCCCACCGCCGCCGCCGTATCGCGCCCCATTGGTTCGACGATCACATTGGCCGGCGGGAGATAACCCTTGCACACCCGCGCAACCGCCTTGGCCTGCGCGGCGCTGGTGATGACGAGAATGTTTTTCGCCGGCACAAGCGGCTTGATGCGTTTCAAAGTTTGCGCGAGCAGCGGAGTTGATCCCACCACCGGAAGCAGATGCTTGGGACACGCCGCCCGGCTCTGCGGCCAGAAGCGCTCACCCTTGCCGCCCGCGATCACCACCGCATAGAACGAAGTTTTCATCGTGCCAATCCAACTACCGTCCGCACGCGCCGCAACGCCGCAGTTGCCCCGCGAGCGTCTAACCGCAATTTTCAGCGCATGGCATCCCTAAACCCATCCTCCGCATACCCGCTGGAAATCTCAGTCGAAGACGCCCGCCGCCTGCTCGCCGAACAACCGGGCGACGTCCTTCTTATAGATGTTCGCGAGCCCTTCGAATATGAAACCGCCCGCATCGCCGGGGCCCAACTTGTCCCGATGCGTCAAATCCCCGAACACGTCGGCACTTTGCCGAAGGACAAACATCTGCTCATCCATTGCCACCATGGCGGGCGCAGTCTGCGGGTGACCCAATATCTTCGCGCCCAAGGTTACGAGGCCGTCACCAATGTCGCCGGCGGCATCCATGCTTGGTCCGAACGTATAGACCCGGCCGTCCCCACTTACTAGTTCACCCAAATCCCCCCGCGCACTTAGCCCGAAATCCGAAATGGGAATCGGCTTTCTGCCGTAACCTGCTGGGCAGCTGATTGTTCGCTCACCCAAAGCGATGCACTTCTAGTGCACCGCTGGGTTCGCTCACGATGATCTGCTCCAGCATCTTACGACATCTTACCGGTTCCGATTCCGGATTTCGGGCTTAGCATTCCAAATACTCTGCGCAACCGTCACCCTCCTTGATCTGCCGGTGGCCTGCGCTGCGGCGCTCTCGGGGCTAAGTATCAAAAATCACTGCCTGCTTCTTTTATCAAAAAAAACGCCCCCTGGCCGAAAGCCGGAGGCGTTTAAAACACAAAAACTAAATCCCTGATTAAACCTGAGCAGAAGCGGCCTCGCCGGCGGCGGCGGGGGCAGCGGTGCGAGACTTCACCAAACCGAGCTCCTTCTTGATATTCTGGACGCTAGGCTGGGAAATACCAAGAGCTTTGGCGATCTCCTGACCGGTATTGCCGGCATCAACCATCGCCTTCACTTGAGCTTTCACTTCGGGAGTGAGCTTGGCGCGCTTTCCTTTAGCCGCTTTCGGGGCCTTGGCTGCTTTCGGAGCCTTGGCACCTTTCACGGCCTTGGAAGCCTTGGCCTTGCGCCCTTTGCCAGCGGAATCTTTCAGCGCCTTGATAAAGTCGTTGAGGTTGGCGTAACCGTAATCGGCCGGCAGCTTGGATAAAGCTGCGACGCGATCGGAGGCGAGTTTGGCTTCGGCCTGCGCGAGCTTGGCCTTGGCTTTGGTGAGTTCTGCGATTTGATCAATGAATGACATACAACTTCCTTGTGACCTGCTTTTGGGGAATATCAAGTGTGTATATGAATTATTTTCGCGCCTCCACCCGCATGCGCCCGCCGCTCTAGATTGTCATGGCGTTGTAGCCGCCATCTACCACAAGTTCCGCCCCGGTGATGAATGATCCCGCCGGTCCGGCGAGCAGAAGCGTCGCGCCGATTAATTCCTTAGGTTCGCCAAAGCGCTTCATGGGGGTGTGGCCCATTATTGATGCCACACGGTCCGGAGTCAGCACTTTGCGATTCTGCTCGGCCGGGAAAAAGCCCGGCACCACCAGGTTCACCCGCACGTTCTGCGGTGCCCATTCACGGGCCAGGTTTTTCGACAGATTATGCACCGCCGCCTTGCTGGCCGAGTAGGTAAACACACGCGAAAGCGGCACGATACCCGACATGGAACCGAGATTGATAATCGAACCACCCGTGCCGCGCGCCACAAGATACTTTCCGAAAACCTGGCAGCCTAAAAAGACGCTCTTGTAATTCACCCGCATGATACGATCACACTCCTCTTCGCTAATATCGAGGAATGGCGTGGCAGAATTGATACCGGCACCGTTCACTACAATGTCCACCCGTCCGCTCTTCGCCAGCACCGCCGCGAGCAACCCCTCGAGCGCAGCTTTATCACTCGCTTCAGCAGCATAGAACCAAGCCTTGCCACCAGCTGCCGCGATCCGATCCAGCCGGATCTGCGCCTTATCTAGATTGCGGCCAACCAAAACCACCTCCGCTCCTGCCGTCGCCAGACCCTCGGCCATCGCGCCGCAAAGTTCGCCGGTTCCGCCGATCACAACGGCCACGAGGCCTTGTAACGAAAATAGCGAGTTAACATAAGAGGCAGATGTGGGCGTGATCATAGTTATTGGTATTCAACTCATCTTCAGCTAAACCCGTTGCCACCGTCACGGCTTTGTCATCTGAACTGATTTTCAGTTTTTGTCTCCCAGCTCGAAATCATCAACAAATCATCGCCCCGCGCTTTCGCTTGCGCCATCCGCTCCGCCCTCGGTTACTACTCCGATCATGCCGCTCATTCCGATAGAAGATACCTTTGCCGACGTTATCACCAAAGCCCAACGCGGCTACGGCATCACTCCGGATGAACTGGCGGTTCGCGCCGATATATCGCTCCACGAGTTGCAAGCCCTGCAGGCCGGCAAACTCAACATCGCCTGCCTGCGCCGGGTCGCCCGACACCTCCAGCTCGACCCTGACGCAATCGAGAAACTCGCCCTTAATGCAGTCTACCCCCGCGCCCCGCACATCCCCCGCGGCTTCGCTTTGTTCAACACCCAAGCCGACGAAATGACGGTAAATAACTATCTCGTATGGGATGCCAAAACCCGTGAGGCCGCCATTATAGATACCGGCACCGAGCCCACCGATTTGCTTGACCTGGTCGCCGCCGAACGCCTGCGGGTGAAGTCTATTTTCCTCACCCACACCCACTCCGATCACATTGCCGCCCTCGCCCCGCTCGCTGCCGCCACCGGCGCCACCGTTTGGGCCAGCGAACGTGAACCAGTGGACTTCCCCGATGCCCGCGTTTTTGCCGAAAACGCCTACTTTCACATCGGCACCATCGCCATCAAGGCACTCTCAACCTGGGGCCACTCTCCCGGCCAGACGACCTTCTACGTGCAAGGCCTCAGCTATCCGCTCGCCCTTTGCGGCGACTCCCTGTTCTCCTGCTCCATCGGCGGCAGCCCCACTCACTTCCGCGAGCAGGTTAAAAATACCCGCGCCCGCATCTTTTCGCTCCCCAAAGACACCGTCATCGGCCCGGGCCACGGCCCACTGACCACGCTCGCCTTCGAACGAGTTAACAACCCTTTCTTCGCCCGCCCCCCCGCCAAACCCGTAGCAGACAACAAACCCACGCCAGAATCCGCGAAATAGACAAGGCCCGCCAGCGGCAGCCTCGCCCAGGGCGTCGGCTCCCCGTTTTTCTTCACCGCGCACTTGCCCCGCCTTGAGTGCGATTCCCGCCCTCGCTCCAAAAAACCTCAAACCGCAGAAAATTCGCCCTCCCGACACGCGGTCGGCGAGGTGCGTGAGTGCCGCGCTACTGGCTTGATTAATCAAATCTCCCATTTGTGCCGCAATTGGCGGCTTGACATATCGGCTTCCGCGCCGTGTTTTCACCCCTTTTCCAAATCATTCAGCCCTCGTCCCAACACCTTACATGGCCCTTAAAATCCGCCTCTCCCGTATCGGCTCCACCCACAATCCGATCTATCACATCGTGATCGCCGAAGCCCGCTCCCGTCGCGATGGCTCCGCCACCGAGGTGCTCGGCACCTACAATCCCCGCGCTAAAAAAGATTCCCTCACCCTGAATCTTGCCCGCGCCGATTATTGGCTCTCCAACGGCGCCAAGCCCACCGACACCGCCCACAGCTTGATCAAGACCGCGCGCAAGGCCGCCGCCGCAGCTTCCGCCGCCGCGCCCGCCGCCTGAGTCTAGACAAAAATCATCGCCCCTCTCGCGCCCCGGATTCACCATCCGGGGCGTTTTCGTTTCCACCCATGCCGCTCCACCTTGATGTGCTCACGCTTTTCCCGCGTATGCTTGAGGGTTTCCTCGCCGAGAGCATGCTGGGGAAGGCCCTCGAGGCGAAACTCCTCGCCGTCGCCGTTCACGATGTGCGCGCCTGGTGCACCGATAAACACCGCAACGCCGACGACCGCCCTTTCGGTGGCGGCGCCGGCATGGTCATGAAACCCGAACCCGTGGTCGCGGCCATCGAGCAACTGCAGACCCCCGGCTGCCACCGCATTTACCTCACGCCGGACGGCACCCCATTCTCGGAAAAAATCGCCCGCGAGCTTTCGACCCAGCAGCATCTCATTTTCCTCAGTGGCCATTACGAGGGCATTGATCAACGCATCCGCGACACCGTCATTGACCAAGAAATCAGCATCGGTGACTACGTGCTCACCAACGGCACCCTGCCCGCCGCCGTCGTCATAGACGCCCTGGCCCGATTCATTCCCGGCGTATTGGGCGAGGAAAAGTCATTGACACACGAATCTTTCACCGGTCGGCTCCTCGACTTTCCTCAATACACGCGTCCCGCCGAATTCCGGGGCATGTCAGTGCCAAAAGTCCTACTTTCTGGCAACCATGCCGAAATCGAAAAATGGCGAAACGCGCGAAGCGAAGAAAAAACCCGCCTCGTTCGACCCGATTTACTCGCATAACACACCACCCGCCATGAGCCATCCGATCATCAAAGAGATCACTTCCTTTCAGCTGCGCACCGTTCCGTCCTTCAAGGTCGGCGACGGCGTGAAGGTCCACACCAAGGTCCGCGAAGGTGACAAAGAGCGCACCCAGCTTTTCGCCGGCATCGTCATCGCCCGCAAGGGCCACGGTATCCACGAGACCTTCACCGTCCGCCGTATCAGCTACGGCGAGGGCGTGGAGCGCGTGTTCCCCGTCAACTCCCCGAACATCGAGAAGATCGAGATCGAGCGCGAGTCCAAGAACGTCCGCGCTCGTCTCTACTATCTCCGCGACCTCAAGGGCAAAGCCGCCATGCAGGTCAAGGCCAAGCGCTACGAGCGCCCCGTCGCCGCTCCCGCCGCCTAAAGCACCAGCCCCTGCCGTCGCAACCGTCGCGACTTCACCAAAACCCGGAATTCACCTTCCGGGTTTTTTTGCGCTCCGACCCGCACAATCCCGTCACAAAAATCGGCCTCGTCCCTTCGTGAGAGTTTTTTCACAGGCTTTAGCCTTTCCTCGTCTCGCCCACCCTTCCTAACTGTTCTTTTCGTTTCTTCGCATCGGTCCTCTTCACCTTAAACTCCACCCTTAATCTCCTTTCAAAAATGGCCCTCAACTTCTCCCTTCTCGCCGTCGCTGCCGACCAGGCCCGTGGCCTCGCCATGGACGCCGTCCATAAGTGCAACTCCGGCCACCTCGGCCTCCCGCTCGGCGCCGCCGAGGTCGGCGCCGCCCTCTTCGGCGGCGCGCTCTCGCATTGCCCGAGCGCTCCGCGTTGGCTCAACCGCGACCGCTTCGTCCTCTCCGCCGGCCACGGCTCCATGTTCATTTACTCCTGGCTTCACCTCAGCGGCTACGATCTGCCGCTCGACGAGGTGAAGGCCTTCCGCCAGCTCCACTCCAAGACCCCCGGCCACCCCGAGTTCCACGAGACCCCAGGCGTAGAGTGCACCACCGGTCCCCTCGGCCAGGGCATCGCCAACGCCGTCGGCTTCGCGGTCTCCGGCAAGATGGCCGCCGCCCATTTCAACACCCCCGAGCACACCCTTTTCGACAGCCACATCATCGCCCTCGCCGGCGACGGTTGCATGCAGGAAGGCGTCGCCCTCGAGGCCATCTCCTTCGCCGCCCACCAGAAGCTCGATAACCTCATCCTCATTTTCGACTCCAATGACGTCACTCTCGACGCCATGGCTAACAAATCCCAGGACGACGACTTCGTGAAACGCTTCAAGGCCCTCGGCTGGAACGTCCAGCTCGTCAACGGCCACGATATCGAGGCCGTCGCCCGCGCCATCGCCAAGGCCAAGAAGGCCGCCGGCGCGCCCAACCTCATCATCTCCAAGACCACCATCGCCAAGGGCATCCCCGAGGTCGCCGGCACCGCCAAGGGCCACGGCGAGGGCGGCGCGAAGTTCATTGACGCAGCGCGGGCCAGCCTCGGCCTGCCCGCCGATCAGCACTTTTACGTCAGCCCCGAGGTCCGCGAGCTCTTCGCCGCCCTCAAGAAGAAGTCCGAGCGCACCTACAAGAAGTGGAAAAAGACCTACACCGCTTGGGCCGCCGCCAATCCCGGGAAGGCTGCCCTCCTCGAGAGTCGTTCCGCCGTTGTCACCGCCGAGGAGTTGCTCACCACCATCCCGGC
Source organism: Akkermansia muciniphila (assembly GCA_945898185.1). GTDB lineage: Bacteria > Verrucomicrobiota > Verrucomicrobiia > Opitutales > Opitutaceae > IMCC26134_A. The sequence goes on from CAMDHP010000043.1 coordinate 9,889, forward strand.
TTTCGCCGCCGACGTGAAACTCGCCTCACGCGCCGCCGGCCAGCAGGTCCTCCAGCCTCTCGCTGCCAAGCTCCCCCTCCTTATCGGTGGCAGCGCCGATCTCTACGGCTCCACCCTCAATTACATCGCGAGCGACAAGGACTTCGAGCCCGCCAACCTCACCGGCCGCAACATCCGCTTCGGTATCCGCGAGCACGCCATGGCATCCATCGCCAATGGCCTCGCCTACGACGGCATCTTTAAGCCCTCCGTCGCCACCTTCCTGGTGTTCGCCGACTACTCCCGCCCCGCCATGCGCCTCGCCGCTCTGGCCAAGCTGCCCGTCACCTACATCTACACCCACGACTCCGTGGGCGTCGGCGAGGACGGCCCAACCCACCAGCCGGTTGAGACCATCTCCGGCCTGCGCGTCATCCCCGGCCTCGATGTCATCCGCCCCGGCGACCCCGAGGAGACCGCCGGTGCCTTCGCCGCCGCGCTCAGCCGCACCGATGGCCCCACCTTGCTCGCCCTCTCTCGCCAGGCCATGCCCATCCTCAACGAGATCCCCGTCGAGACCCGCCGCTCCGGCGTGCAATACGGTGGCTACGTCGCTATCCGCGAGACCGCCGAGCTCACCCACATCCTCCTCGCCACCGGCTCCGAACTCTCGCTCGCCGTCGCCGCCGCCAAGATCCTCGGCGCCGGCGTGCGCGTCGTCTCGCTGCCCAGCTTTGAACGCTTTAAGCGCCAGAGCGTCGGCTACCGCGAGAGCGTCATCCCGATCGCCTGCCGCAAGCGTGTCGCAATCGAAGCAGGCGTGACCGGCCTGTGGTATCAGTTCGTCGGCCTCGACGGCAAAGTCATCGGTATTGATCGCTTTGGCATCAGCGCCCCCGGCGGCACCGTCATGAAGGAACTCGGCATCACCACCGACGCCGTCGTCGCGGCCGCGCAGAGTCTCTGAGCCAGTCGCTAAACCTACAAATCTTCCGTCCCAAGGGCGAACCTCGCGCAGGTTCGCCCTTTCTTATTTTTCATCCGCGGTGAGCCCATCCTCATCGTCAGCCGTCCCGCCTTCTGATTAGCTCAGCTTTGCCCTCTTCGAACGTGATACCCAACCAACGCCCCAACCTCCCCTCCCGCATGTGGCCCACGCTCGCCGCCTGTGCAGCCAGCGCCGCCCTCGCATTCGGATTCGGACGCATCACCGCCCCAATTGGTGCCCAGCAGAACAACCCCTTCGATGATTCCCACCCCGCCCGGAACACCGCCGCCAAACGCGACGCCGCACCGCCCGCGTCCTCCGGCAATGCCACCGACGACGCCGAACCCCTCGACGTCACCGTGAAAAAGGATGCGGAAATCATCGCCCTGCTCTCCCGCTTGAAAACTCTCAGGAACAGCCGTCTCGGCCCCGAGCTCATCGGCCTCGCCGCCTGGGTAAACGCCGCCAACATGGAGGATCTGGAGCTCCTCTCCATCTTGGGCAGGGAAATTCTACCTGAGGGCAACTCCGCTCGCGAGGTCATCCTGCCCCTCGCCTTCACCCGCTGGGCCGATCTCAACGCACCCAAAGCCCTCGCCGCCTATCTGGCCTTGCCGGAAAATGAACGCACCCCGGATATCGCCGCACTCGTATTCGAAGGTTGGATGCGCAAGGGCTCGCCCCGTGAAGCGTTAGACCACGCCCTCGCCCTGCAGCGCACCGCCAGTGAAGGCGACTCCCTCGGAAAGGACTTCGTCAGCGACCTGCTGAACGATCTATTCAAAGGCGATCGCGCCCAGGCTAAGGAGATTGTGAACGAGTTCGCCGTTTCCAAAGATCCCTTGGAACGCCAAGCCGCCGAACACGCCGTCGAAGATATGATGTATGAGCTGGCCGATAACGAAGGCACCGCCGCCGCCCTCGCTTGGATCAATCAGTGGCCCGTCACAGCCGCCCGCGCCGAGCTCCGCTCCGAACTACTGAAGACATTGCTGGGCACCGCCGATGATGCCAAAACCCTCGCGGCCATGGACCTATTCGCACAAATCCCAAATCCGGACTCAGGCATCGTGCTTTCCGTCGCTCGGAAAAAGGCCTCACGCAGCGTGCCCGAAGCCCAGACGTGGCTGATGGCCCTGCCTCCTGGCGAAGCCCGCGGCGCCGCGCTCAACGGCCTCTACGAAGTAATGGCGATGCAAGACAAACTGCCGGAGCTCGCACTCTGGCTGGCTACAAAATCTCCGCACCCCGACTTCGACACCACCTACAGCCAGCTCGCGATGGATGCATTCAAAAAACGCGAAGACTTCCCCGCCGCGATAAAACACGTCATGCGCATGACGGACCCCACCAACGCCACTCAACTTAAAAGCCAGATGATCTCCCGCTGGCTTGAGTTCGATCCCGAGAACGCCGTCAACATCCTCGGCCCGGAGCTCGGGAAAGCCATGCTCGAGCCCACCCCGTGAGCAGCGCCTGAGCTCAGCGGCGATTCCAGGGTGCCTTGGCCAGCAAGAGCCCCATCCCGCAAAAATCCGTGAGCCCTGCGAAAATCAATCCAGCTCCGGCGAAACCGGAAATCCAGACAAAGCCCGGATGGGTAAAATTCGCGAGCAACACACCGCCCAGCACGAGCGCACCGACCACGATGCGGACTTGTCGTTCGAGGCTCAATCCCCTGCCCTCCCCGCGCACCACGGGCAGACCCGCCGCGAGCCACGCCTCGGTGCCGCCACTCACCACCACCAGCCGCTGGAAACCCGCCGCAGCGAGTTTCTCCGCCGCCACCCGGGCGCGCTTGCCGGAATGGCAAAGCAAGTAAACGGGCGCATCCGGGTCGCGGTGCCCGAGCGCCTCCACTGAGGCCGGAGAAAGATCGCCCAGCGGCAGATTCACCGCCCCCGCAGCACGAATCTCGGAAAACTCGGCGGGCACTCGCACATCGATCAAAACCAGCGCAGGATTTTCGGCCTGACGGCGGGCAAAGTCAGCGGGGTTACAGGTGGTGACGGCGGGTAGCATGGAGAAATTGGCAAAGCGCCGATCACCGTGAGCTTAGTTTCAAGCACTACCAGTCCAAGAACAAAACCGCCACGAAGCGGCTCACTGCGCTGAAGACCTTGAAAAAATCGCGCCTGCACCAAACCTTCCCGGGCGCACTCTGAAATGAAACCCGCATATAAATCAGCACTCAGCTTTATGAAAACACCCCGGTTGGCCACCCTCACCCTCGTTGGAATCGCGTTTGCCCTCACCCGCCCGGCAGCGGCCTGCACCGGCATCTCCCTCAACTCCGCCGATGGCGGCGTGGTCTGCGCCCGCACCGTCGAATGGGCGCTGGGCGATGCGCATCACGACACGCTGGTGCTGTTCCCGCGAAACCACGCCTTCACGGCGCTGACGCCGGGCGGCGAAAACGGACTGAAATGGACCGGCCGTTACGGGTTTGTTTCGCTCACCGCCTACGGCGAAGAATATGGCCCTGATGCGGTGAACGAGAACGGCCTGTATGTCGGCGTGTATTATTTCCCGGGGTATGCCTCCTTCGCTCCCTATGATGCCGCCCAAGCCGACCAGTCCCTCAGCGTCGGCGATTTCATGCGCTGGATGCTGTCGTCCTTCAAGAGCGTGGCGGAGGTGCGGGCCAATCTGGACAAGGTGCGCGTGGTGAATGTGGCGGACGAGCGTTTCGGGGGCGCCCCGCTGCCTTTTCACTGGAAGATCGCCGACGAAACCGGAACGAGCATCGTAGTCGAGATCGTGGACGGCGGGCAGGTGAAAATTCATGACGCGCTGTTAGGCGTGATCACCAATTCGCCGGAGTATGGCTGGCACCTCACGAACCTGCGGAACTATCTGGGGCTTGCCGGCGCACCCCGGCAGGCCGTTAACCTCGAGGGCCGTTCCTTTGCGCCGCTCGGCGGCGGCACAGGCTTGATGGGCCTGCCTGGCGATTTCACGCCGCCTTCGCGCTTTGTGCGCGCCCTCGCACTGACGGCTTCGGCCCGTCCATTGGCCACGTCGGAGGACGCGGTCTTCGAGGCCTTCCGCATTCTCGACAACTTCAACATTCCGGTCGGCGCAACGGCGGCGGGCGATAAAATCGCGAAGGACATCGCCAGTTCCACACAAGTCACAACGGCCTCAGACCTCAAAAATCGCGTGCTGTATTTTCACACCATGGACAACCGCCAGATCCAGAAGCTAGACTTGAAGAAGATTGATTTCGGCACGGTGAAGCACCAAGTGCTGGGCCAAGGTGCCGTCCGAAAACAGGCGGTCCATGAATTCGCGCCGCAACCATGATGGAGTGAGCCCCGGCTACAAATGAATGAAGCCGCCTGCCCGACGCCGGACGAACTCGGGACCATGACCTTCACTCACGCGAACGCGTGGCGTTCTACGCGGAGAAAGTGGCGTAAAGGATTAAGGCGGGATCAGATATCGCGACCGGGGTCGACCACGGCGGCGCGAGCGTCGTCGGTGGAGACGTCCCGCTCGGAAAAAGCGCCCGAGGGGAAGAGGCGGATGTGGCGGAAAACCACAAAGGCCTCGTCACCGGCCGCGAGCTTTAGCTCGGCAAGGCGCACCCGCGAAATCTCAGCGTCAATCGTCTCCCCGTTATCGGCCCGCACCAGTGCGATGCGGCCGTAGTTACCCGCTGAAAAGACGTGCTGCACACTCACGCGAATGCCGTGCTGCCCGTGGTATTCGCGCAGGATGTCCACATCGTGCGGACGCACGTAAATTACATCCTGGCCCGCGCCCGGCAGGCGGTGGCCCAGGCCGGCAAAGCGATTCACGTTGCCCAAAAACTCGATGACAAAAGGCGAGGCGGGGCGGTCGTAAACTTCCTGCGGCGTGCCGACCTGCTCGATCTTGGCGTTGTTCATGACCACGACCTCGTCGGCGAGTTCAAGTGCCTCCTCCTGATCGTGGGTGACAAAGATAGTGGTCACCCCGATCTCGCGTTGGAAGTGGCGGAGCCAGCGGCGGAGGTCTTTGCGAACCTGCGCGTCCAGTGCGCCAAAAGGCTCGTCGAGCAGCAGCACTTTGGGCTGCACGGCGAGAGCACGGGCGAGCGCGACGCGCTGGCGCTGGCCGCCGGAGAGCTGCGCGGGGTAGCGGCTGCCGAGTTCGGGCAGCTGGATGAGTTTGAGCAGCTCCTGCACGCGGGCGGCGATGGCCTCCTTTGACTGGCGTTCGCGGCGGGGTTGGACGGTGAGTCCGAAGGCAATGTTTTGCGCGACCGTCATGTGGCGGAAGAGCGCGTAATGTTGAAACACGAAGCCGACGCCACGTTTGCCAGCGGGGAGGTCGGTGACGTCTTCGCCGTGAAACTTAATACGGCCGGAGCCGGGTTCGGAGAACTCAAGTCCGGCGATGATGCGCAGCAGCGTGGTCTTGCCCGAGCCGGAGGGACCGAGGAGGGCGACGAGCTTGCCGGCGGGCACTTCCAGCGAGACGTCGTTGAGGGCGGTGTAGGCACCAAAGGTCTTGGTGATGTTACGGGCGATGATGCTCATGGGTTCGCGTAGATTAAGGTAAAAGATGAAGTTGAAGGTAAGTTAGCGCGGCAGAGCCGCAGGAGGATCGGCTTAAACTTAAACTTTGAACTTCAACTCGCCGCGTCTGCGGCGTGGCGGCGGGCATGGGCCCACTCGACGAGGGATTTTAGGACGAGGGTGACGAGGGCGAGCAGCGCGAGGATGGAGGCGGCGGCGAAGGCGGCGACGAACTGGTATTCGTTGTAGAGAATCTCGACGTGGAGCGGGAGCGTATTGGTCTGGCCCCGAATATGTCCTGAAACCACGGATACCGCACCGAATTCGCCCATCGCACGGGCGTTGCAGAGGATTACGCCGTAAAAGAGCCCCCACTTGATATTGGGCAGGGTAACCCTCCAAAAAGTCTGCCAACCGCTCGCACCGAGAGTGATGGCGGCGTATTCCTCGTCGTTGCCCTGGGTCTGCATGAGAGGGATGAGCTCGCGGGCGATGAAGGGAAAGGTGACGAACACCGTGGCGAGCACGATGCCTGGCACCGCGAAGATGACTTTGAAATCCTGCTCGATGAGCCAGGCTTGAAGCCACGGCAGCGCAGGATTCTCGGCGTCGAGGTAGTGACCGAGCCAGCCCTGCGCACCAAAGAGCAGGACGAAGATGAGTCCGGAGATGACCGGAGAGACAGCGAAGGGCAGATCAATGAGAGTGATGAGCAGGCTCTTGCCAGGAAAGTTGAACTTCGCGATGCACCACGCGGCGGAGACCCCGAAGACGAGGTTGGCGGGCACGGCGATGGCGGCGGTGAGCAGCGTGAGTTTGAGCGCGTGCATGCCATCGGGGTCGTTGAGCGCGGTAAAGTAGGCGCCAATGCCGCGACGGAAGGCCTCGGCGAAAACGGCCACCAAGGGCAGCAGGAGGAAGAGCGCGAGGAAGCCGAGCGCGACGGCGGTGAGCGTGTAACGCACCCAGTCCGCATCGCGGGTGGCGAGCGGCCGATGGCCAGCGGCGGCGGCGTGCTGGAGGGATGAGACGACGGAGGAAGCCATGGACGGCAGTTTAAGAGGGAAGTTTAAGTTGAAGGAAGGAAAGCGGCGAAGGCGCAGAGGGATGGAACTTAATCTTAATCTTCAGTCTTCATCTCACGCGGTTGAGCGCAGCGCTCAGACCGCGTGGTGCCTGCGGCTCCACTTTTGCAGCAGGTTGATGAGCAGCAACAGGGTGAACGAGGTCACGAGCATGACGACGGCAATGGCCGTGGCGCCCTTGTAGTCGTATTGCTCCAACTTGGTGATGATGAGCAACGGGGTAATCTCGGTGCGCATGGGCATGTTACCCGAGATGAAGACGACCGAGCCGTATTCACCGAGGGCGCGGGCGAAGGCCATCGCAAAGCCTGTGAGCAAGGCGGGCACGAGCTGCGGCAGGATCACGCGCCGGATGGTCTGCCAGCGGTTGGCTCCAAGGCTGGCGGAGGCCTCCTCGAACTCGGGCTCCAGCTCCTCGATGATGGGCTGAACGGTGCGCACCACGAAAGGCAGACCAATGAAGGTCAGAGCGATGAACACACCGATTTCGGTGAAGGCAATTTTGATCCCGTAGGGCGCGAGCAGGGAGCCGATCCAGCCGTTGGGCGCGTAAAGCGCGGTGAGTGCGATGCCGGCGACGGCAGTCGGCAAGGCAAAGGGCAAGTCCACCAGGGCATCCACTATCTTTCGCCCCGGAAAAGGGTAACGCACCAGCACCCAAGCGACAATGAGGCCAAATACGCAATTGACCGACGCGGCGGCGAAGGAGGCGAGAAAACTGATGCGATACGAAGCGATAACGCGCGGGCTGCCGACTGCCGTCCAAAACTCTTCCCACGTCATCCCGAGGGTCTTGATGAAGGCGGCGGAAAGCGGCAGCAGGACGATCAGACTCAGATAGGTTATCGTGAGACCAAGCGACAATCCGAAGCCGGGGATGACGGAGCGGTGGGAGCGGGACATGGGTCAGAGTTTCTGGTCGTAGGCAGGGAATACTCGGTATTCATCCAGTAACGTGTCGAGCGCGGTTACTGCGGCCTCGACCTGAGGTTTCGACGGATTCTTGCGCGGGCCAAAAGGGGCGTGTTTGGAGAAGCGGCACGAGTTTTAGGCTAAAATAAAGAAGGCGGACGGGCGGGGGATCCGTCCACCAAACCGGATAATGGCAGGTGTTACTTTTTGAGGTAGATCTGATCGAAAGTGCCGCCGTCGTCGAAGTGGTCCTTCTGCGCCTTGGCCCAGCCACCGAAGGCTTGATCGATGGTGAACAACTCCACTGTGGCGAACTGGGCGGCATACTTGGCGACGGCTTTGGGATCGGTTGGGCGGTAGAAGTGGCGACCCGCGATGTCCTGGCCCTCGTCGGAGTAGAGATAATCGAGGTAGGCCTTGGCGACCTCGGTGGTGCCGTGCTTCTTCGCGTTTTTGTCCACCACTGTAACCGGCGGCTCGGCGAGGATGCTTAGCGAGGGAACAACGATTTCGAACTTGTCGGCGCCAAACTCCTTGATCGCGAGGAATGCCTCGTTTTCCCAAGAGAGGAACACGTCGCCGATGCCGCGCTGCACGAAGGTCGTCGTCGAGCCGCGAGCGCCGGAGTCGAGCACGGGAACATTCTTGTAAAGCTTCTCCACAAAGCCCTTCGCGGCGTCGTCGGAGTCAAGCTTGCGCTTGGCGAATTCCCAGGCGGCGAGGTAGTTCCAGCGGGCGCCGCCGGAGGTCTTCGGGTTGGGCGTGATGACGGAGACGCCGGGCTTCACGATATCGTCCCAGTCCTTGATCGTCTTCGGGTTACCCTTGCGAACAAGGAACACGATGGTGGAGGCGTAGGGCGACGAGTTGTGCGGCAGGCGAGTTTGCCAGTTTGCGGGCAGGGAGCGAGCGTTCTTGGAGATGGCGTCAATATCTCCCGCGAGAGCGAGGGTGACGACATCAGCGGGAAGACCGTCTATCACGGAGCGGGCCTGTTTGCCGGAGCCGCCGTGGGACTGCTTTACGGTGACATCGTCGCCGGTCTTGGCCTTCCAGTGTTTGGCGAAGGCGGCATTGTATTCGACGTAGAGCTCGCGGGTCGGGTCGTAGGAGACGTTGAGAAGTTCGACCGGCTTGGCGAACGCGACGCCGGCAAGGGCGACACCGGCGAGAGCGGCGATAAGGGATTTGAGTTTCATGACGGGAGGTAGTTTAATTTTGGCTACGTTTTAGAAGGAAAGCTGAACGCGGGTAAGGACGGCGTTTTCGTCGTCAAAGGAAGCGGTGGAACCGGCGGCCTCCGAGAAGCTGGAATGCTCGAAGTTGAGCGAAGCCTTCACGTTGAGATTGTGAGACCAGTTCACGGGGTGGGAAGATCGGCGAGTTGAGTTTTAGAAATTCAGGATGTAATTTAAACTACATTAGAATAGTATTGTTTAAAGCAAGCCTTTTACCCTGTAGCCTCATAGGATTTAAAAAGACCAGTCTCTCATCCGCAAAATATTCAGCCTAAATCGTGTAATCAGTGAGCAAGCTGGAGAGCATTCCCTCGACCGCACTCAGTTTGGCGCTGCCGACGGCTTTCTTGCCGCCTGCGGCACTCGCACCACGCTTTTTCGGATCGGCCGCGTAGGGCAAAGGTAAACCATCCCGCTTCAGTTTGCGAAGCGTGACCTCCACCACGTCGGCCAGTGAGTAACGGTCCAAGATGCCGGAAATCGCATTCCGCACATCGAGCATCAACATCCGCAAGCCACAGTGAACCTCGTCTGGGCAACTGCACTTCTCATAAGCGGTCTGGCTCACGCAACCGATGGGCGCAAGCGGCCCATCAATAAAACGCACAATGCTTCCGATGGTAATTTCGCGCGCCGGCTTCGCGAGGGCATAGCCGCCAAATTTTCCGCGCTGGCTCTTCACGATCCCCTCGCCCTTGAGCGTCTGCATGATCTGCTCCAAAAACTTGACCGGCATGTGCTCTTTCTCGGCCAGTTCCGAGACTTGCACCAACTCGCGCTTCACCTCGGCTGC
>CAMDHP010000044.1 GCA_945898185.1 Akkermansia muciniphila
CGCACCCAGACCGACGCCGGCACCGGCGCCCGCGTCATCGTCGCCCAGTCCCTCGAATCCGGCGCGATCAACGAACTCATCGAGGCCGTCCTCATCCGCCCCGTAACGCTCACGTGATCGTTTTCACCACGCCCAGCTAAACCGCTCTCACTCCTTTCCCGCCATGTCTTCTTCCAAATACAACGTCACGCTGACCAACTACGCGCGCGGTCTCGCCCAGGACATTTCCGCTTCGCTCGCCACCTTCCTTGCGCCGGAGGTCGTCGTTGCCGCCGCCACCGGCCAATACAAGAGCTTCGACGACAAGAACACGTTTCAGGTCATCGACACCTCCCGCGCTGTCGGCGGCCCCGCCAAGCGCCTTGAGTTCGCCGCCAGCGATCCCACCTACAACTGTCTCCCGCAGGCCCTCGAAATCGCCATCGACGACCACGAGCGCGACGAGGCGGGCCAAAACGATCCGCTCCGCCTGGAGGAGGCCAAGACCCAGACCCTCGTCTCGTCCGCCATCACCTCGCACGAGGCCAAGGTTTTCGGCATCGTCTCCGCGCTCACCGCATCGGCCAACATCACCCTCGCGAGCGACGACCCCATTGCGAAGCTCGACGAGCAGATCGAGGCGCTCGCCACTGACACCGGTCGCATGCCCAACCGCCTCGTCATCGGCCTGCCCCTCTGGAACAAGCTTCGCAACAATGCCAAGGTCATCGCCCGTTTCCCCGGCGCGGCCTCCGTCGGCGTCAGCATGGCCCAGTTCGGTTCGCTACTGCTCAATCCGAGCATCGACATCCGCGTCGGCATCCTCGCCAAGGACACCGCCAAGCTCGGCGCGGCAAAGGCCAACGTGAACATCATCGGCCAGCAATTGGTGATCTTCCACGCCAGCCAGAGCCCCACCCTCTACGATCCCAGCTTCATGAAAACCTTCCGCCTGCGTCGCGGCGGCGTGGACGTGGTTCGCATGTATCGCGAGGACTCCGCCCGCTCCGACATCCTCGCCGTCGATTGGTCGGAAGACATCCGCGTCACCAGCTCCGTCTGCGCCCGCAAGGTCACCGGCAACTAAGTCATCCTCCGACCGTCCCATCACCAGCCCCGGCCGCTCCCCGCGCCGGGGCTTTTTGTTGCCCTTATGCGCCTTGCATCGGTTTGTGAAACTCCCACGCTTCCAACCCTATCCGAGGCATGTCCACAAAGTTTTTCACCAACGAGGAAGGCCGCACGCTCATCGAGAAAATCGAGGGCGTTTTTCAGCACAAAAAAATTCACTTCCTCGACGTCCTCGTCGGCTACTTCCGCGCCTCGGGTTATTTCCGCGTCCGCCCCTTCGTCCAGAAATCAGGGAAGATCCGCATCCTCGTCGGCATCAATATCGACCGCCTCGTCCAGGAGGCTTGGGACAAGGGCCTTCAGTTCGGAGCCAATCCCGCCACGTCCCGCGATCAATTTCTCTCCGCCCTCTCATCCGACATTCAGAAATCCGCCTACAGCCGTCCCGTTGAGGAGGGCATGATCGGGCTCGTGGACGACATCGCCGCCGAGAAGGTCGAGATTCGCATTCACCCGTCCCAGACCATCCACGCCAAGGTCTATATCTTCCGCGAAGAAACCAAACACGCCCACGGCTACGGCGCGGTTATTACCGGCTCCTCCAACCTCACTGACAACGGCCTCGAACGTAACTTCGAGTTCAACGTCGAGCTGCGCGACGACCACGATATCGACTTCGCCACCGAGACTTTCAACCGGCTCTGGGAAGAAGGCGTGCCGGTCGGTCCCGAGCACGTCCAAGAGGTGAAACGTCAGACCTTCCTCAACGACTCATTCACTCCGCATGAACTCTTCATCAAGTTCCTCGCCGAGTATTTCGGAGCCGCCATCCATTACGATCCCAGCGTCTTGGAAGACCTGCCTTCCGGTTTCAAAAAACTCTCGTATCAGGCTGACGCCGTGAGCGACGGCTACGCGAAGCTTCAGCGCCACGGCGGCTTTTTCCTCTCCGACGTCGTCGGCCTCGGCAAGACCCTCGTCGCCACCCTGATCGCCAAGCGATTCTACTACACGAACGGCTTCATCACCAACCACCACTCTTCGACTCTGTTCGTCGTCCCTCCGGCTCTTGTGGAAAACTGGGAGGACACCATTCGCCAGATTGATCTAAAAAACTTCCGCATTATCACCACCGGCAGCCTCCACAAAATCCGCCACCCCGAGGATTTCGATCTCATCATCGTGGACGAGGCCCACAAGTTCCGCACCGACACCGCCGGGATGTATCAGGAACTTCAGCGTATTTGTAAATCTCCTACACGCCGCCGCGACGAACTCGGCCGCGCCTACGCCAAGAAGGTCATTCTCATCTCCGCGACTCCGCTCAACAACCGTCCGAGCGACATCGCCAACCTCGTTTATCTTTTCCAGGACAGCAAAGATTCCACGTTGGAGACCGCCAACCTACAGCGCTTCTTCGCCCCGCTCATCAAGGAATACGACCGCCTCAAACGCGACCCCGACCCCGTCGCCGTGCGCGAGGGTGTCCGCGCCATTTACGAACTCATCCGCACTCGCGTCATCCAGCCGCTCACCGTGCGCCGCACCCGTCAAGACCTGTGGGCACACCCTGCCTACCGCGACGACCTGATCGCCCAAGGCATCACGTTCCCAGAGGTGCAGACGCCTGAAAAAATCCTCTACAAACTCCCGCCCGCGCTCGACGACCTTTACGATCGCACCATCCGCCTCCTCACCGATTCGGCGAAGGGCCTGACTTATAACCGGTATCGCGCCATCGCCCACCTCAAGCCCGATAAAAAAGCCCGCTACGCCCAGGCCGACCGCATTTCCGCCCAGCTCGCTTTCATCATGAAGACGATGCTCGTAAAGCGCCTCGACAGCAGCTTCTACGCGTTCCGCAAATCCCTCGACCGCTTCGCCACCGCTACCCGCCAAATGGTCGGCATGTTCGACCGGGGTAAGATCTACATCGCGCCCAATCTGCCAGTTAACGATTACCTCGAAAATGACCGCGAAGAGGAACTGCTTGTCCTCATCGCCGAGGCCTCCGAGACCGATCCCACCATACAGATTTGCGAGCCCGCCGATTTCGACGCCGCCTTCATCGAGGGTCTGCGCCGCGACGCCACCATCCTCGAAAACCTCTGCTCTGCGTGGCGAGACATCAACGGCGACCCCAAGCTCGACGAGTTCATCACCCGCCTCAAGCGCCGCCTCTTCGACAAGAAACTCAACCCCGCCCGCAAGCTCATCATCTTCTCGGAATCCGCCGAGACCACCGACTACCTCATTCGCGCCCTCGCCAACGCCGGCTTCGACCGCGCCCTCGCCGTCTCCGGTGCCAACCGCACCGAGGCGCTCCCTATCGTCAAAGCTAACTTCGACGCCCGCGTTCCCGCCACGGATCAGGCCAACGCCTACGACATCCTCATCTCCACCGAGGTTCTCGCCGAGGGTATCAACCTGCACCGCGCCAACATCGTCGTTAACTACGATACGCCGTGGAACTCCACACGGCTCATGCAGCGCATCGGCCGCGTCAATCGCATCGGCTCGCCCCATACCGCCATCCACGTCTTCAACTTTTTCCCCACCTCCCAGGTAGAGGGCGACATCGAGTTAGAGAAGAAGGCCAAGATGAAGCTCCACGCCTTCCACATCGCCATGGGCGAGGACAGCCAGATCTACTCCGACGAAGAAGACCCCGAAACGTTCGGCCTCTTCGAGAAAACCGTGAAGGAGGACGTGGACGAGCGCCTCGCCCTGCTCATGGAGCTGCGCGCCTTCAAGAACGAGCACCCCGACCGCTTTAAGCAGATCAAAAACCTCCCCCAGCGTGCCCGCACCGGCCGCGCCAACTCCGATCTCGCTCGCTCCACGCTCGCCTTTATCCGCAGCCACCGGCGCGACGCCTTCATCCTCGTCTCCGCCGACACCACCCACTCGGAACTCACCTTCGTCGAGGCCGCCCGCCGCTTCCGCGCCGAGTCCGCCGAGAAGTCACTTCCCCTCCACGACCTTCACCACGACCAGGTGCAGGCCGCCATCGGCCTGTTTCACGACATGCTTCAGGAAGACCTCGCCCGCGATCAGAAGGTCGATCCCAAGCTTGGCCCCAACGAGAAAAAAGCCCTCCAACTCCTCTCCGCCCTCCGCCAGATGCCCGTTTCCTCCGAGAAGGAACAGGCCCTCCTCGAATCCGCCCAACACGCCATCCGCGTCGGCAAGTTCCAACAACTCCACCGCGACCTCAACAAGCTCCAGAAAGCGGTGAAGGACACCCCCGTCGCCCCGTCCATTCTCTTGGAGCGCGTCGTAGCCATCCTCACCAAATACCCCATCACCCCCGACGCTCCGCCCGCGCCCACCACTTCCCCCGTCGAGCCTGTCTCCGTCGCCGCCGCTCGCCTGCCTGAAATCATCATTTCCGAATCGTTTACCTGATGCCCACTCTGCCCGAACTTCGCGAAGCCCTCCGTCAGCCCTACAACCGCGCCACTTGGACGGGCACTCCCGGCACCGCCTCCGCCCCCGGCCTGCTTCGCCAGCTCCTCCAGCTCACCCAAGCCGATTTTCGCGTCATTCCAGCCACTATCGAAGCGGATGCCGAGGTCGCCCGCCGCATCCTCCAGCTCGGCGTCATTACCCTCGGCGACGGCAAGCGCCTCGGCGTCTTCGAGATTGAGCTGGCCAGCACGTCCACCCACATCGCCCGCAACCGCGTCGGCCTGCGCGACCTCGCCCGTCGGCTCATCGACGAGGCCACCATCCACGGCGCGCTCGCCTTCTACTTCCACCCCGAGGTCGGCGAATACCGTTTCAGCTTCATCTCCCGCCAGTCTCGTATCGAGGCCGACGGCACCATCTCCGCCACCGAGACCCACCCCAAGCGCTTCACCTACGTCCTCGGCGAGGGCGAGTCCTGCACCACCGCCGCCCAGCGTTTCCTCACCCTCGCCGGCAAGTCCGCCACCGTTACCAATCTCATCGACGCCTTCTCCGTCGAAAAGCTCTCCGACGAGTTCTTCACCGAATACAAAGCCCGCTACCAGACCTTCTGCCTCCACCTCTCCGGCCTCTCCGATATCGCGCGCAAACGCTGCTTCGGCGAAGGCGAAAAGGCCGATAAACGCCTACGCGACTTCGTCAAAAAACTCCTCGGCCGTCTCGTCTTCCTTCACTTCCTCCAAAAGAAGGGCTGGCTCGGCGCGCCCCCCGCCCGCACTGATTGGACTGGCGGCGATCCGCGCTTCTTCTCGACTTTCTTCGCCGCCTTCCCCCAGCCGGAAAAGTTCTACTCCACCGGGCTCTCCGTCCTCTTCTTCCAGACGCTCAACACCCGCCGCCCCGGCGACCTCTTCGCCCTCACCGGCAACCGCATCCCTTACCTAAACGGCGGTCTCTTCGACGACGACCCCGAGCCCACCCAGCGTCTCGATTTTCCCGTAGCCCTCTTCCAAGACCTCTTCGATTTCTTCGCCCGCTACAACTTCACCATCGACGAGAATTCCCCCGACGACCACGAGATCGGCATCGATCCCGAGATGCTCAGCCGCATCTTCGAAAATCTCCTCGAAGAGAATAAAGAGAAGGGCGCCTACTACACCCGGCGCGAGGTCGTGCACTACATGTGCCAGCACGCGCTCTACCGCTACCTGCGCGGCCAGCTCCTCGCCGACACCCTGCCCGAATCCGCCCCCGAGGCCGAGGCCCTCCGCCGTCTCGTTTACACCTACGAACTCGGCGACCCCTCCACCCCGCAAGGCAAGTTCCTCCGCCAGCAGGCCAAGCAGATCGAGGCCGCCCTAGACCGCGTCAAAATCTGCGACCCCGCCATCGGCTCCGGTGCCTTCCCCATCGGCCTCCTCCAGGTCATCTTCACCATCAAGAGCACGCTCGATCTCACCCTCGACCGCGCCCAGGCCAAGCGTGACCTCATCCAAAACTGCATCCACGGCGTCGATCTCGACTCCGGCGCAGTGGACATCGCCCGTCTCCGTTTCTGGCTTTCCCTCGTGGTCGATGAAGAAGCGCCCACTCCGCTGCCCAATCTCGATTACAAGATCATGCAGGGAAATGCCCTCCTCGAATGGTTCGAGGACATCGCGCTCGACGAACTCACCGGGGCCAAACTTCGCGCCGCTCTCCCCGGCCAGATGAGCCTGCTCACCGAGGTGGGCAACACCGCCGACTTCGGCACCGCCCCCAGCGCCAACGAGTCCGCCCAGTTCACCCAGCTTCTCCGCGACTACTTCTCCATTGAGGGCAAGGACAAGAAAAACGCCCTCCACGCCAAAATCGATAAGCGTGTCCTCCTGTTCATCGACGACCGCATCGCCGCGAAACGCGACGAGTTCGAAATCGAAAAACACCAGCATGAGGCCGAGCTTGCCCGCATGCTGCGCGGCTTGCGCACCAAGGCCCAGCAGGAGGAGTTTATCGAAAAGGACGCCCGCGCCAAACGCACCCAGCGTCACATCGACGAACTGACGTCCAAGATCGCCACCAACGAAGAAAGCCGCGTCCGTCTCCACGAGTTGCAGGATACCGCCGAGCGCCCTTTCTTTCTCTGGCATTTCTACTTCCAGGATGTCTTCGCCCAGGGCGGCTTCGACATCGTCATCGCCAATCCCCCCTACGTCCGCGCCGACCACCCCTCTCAGGTCCAGCAACGCGCCGCCATCGTCGCCACCGGCAAGTTCAAAACTCTCTGGGAAAAGTGGGATCTCTTCGTCGCCTTCATCGAGCAGAGTTTTCATCTCCTCAAGCCCGGCGGCGTCATGGCCCAGATCGTCTCCGACGGCTACTGCCACGCCAAATACGCCCAGAAATCGCAAAACTGGTTTCTGGAAAACTCCCGCATCGTCCGCCTCGATTTCGTCGCCTCGCTCAAGCTCTTCGATGCCGGCGTGCGCAACATCATCTTCTTTGTCGAAAAAGCCGACGGCCGCCGCTGGCGTCCCGAACGCCGACTCCACCTCGAACGCCCCGACCGCCAGCCCGAGGAACCGATGATCGGCAAGGTGCGGATGTTGCCCACCGACGAGCAAAAGAACCTTACGCATCGCACGTTCTCATCCGAGGACGGCGTAGCAAAAACCTTTGGCGCGTCATCGGTCCGCTTGGAGGAAATTTTCTACGTCAGCGTCGGGCTGGTCGTCAGCGCCGATGAGAAACGCGCCCAAGGGGCATTTGAAATGGATGACTTGGTGGTCGAGAACGAGGACTCGACCCATCCGAAACGCTTCGCCGAAGGCAAGCAGCTTGGTCGTTGGGTTCCCTTGAAGTTTAGCTGGCTAGAATGGGGAACCGAACGAGCCCCCGCGCTCTTCCGCCGCGCCACCTTCCCAGAACTTTACGAGGTCCCCGAAAAAATTCTGGTTCAACGAAGCCCTGGTCCCGACCCGAAAGCCTGCTTCGACACACAGCAGATTCACTTCACAGAAAGCACTGTTGGGTTTGTGCGTTGGATCGACTTGGCCGGAGTAAAAAACAACTCGATCAAGAAAGCTGCGCGATACGCGAATGAAACTCCGAAACGAGATGATTTACCTGATCGCGTCGGACTGGAGAGCATCAGCAAACGGTTCTCATCCAAGTATGTTTTGGCCGTCCTGAATTCGTCATTTGTTGATCAGTTTTTGAAGCGAATCCGACGCAGCAATATTCACGTTTACCCCGACGACTGGAAACAGCTCCCGATCCCCGACGTCACGCCGGAGCAGCAAGCGCCCATCGTGGCCTTGGTGGAGAATATCCTGATCGCCAAGCGCGCCAAGCCCGACGCCGACGTCTCCGTGCTCGAAGCCGAGGTGGACCGCCTCGTCACCGCCCTCTACGGCATCGGCGAAGGCCAGGGCGCGCCCCCCGTCCGCGTCGAACGCGCCACCGCCGACGCCAAGTCCATCCTCCGCGACCACATCCTCGCCGACCTCGCCCGCCGCAGCCCCTACATCCCCCTCACCGCCATCCGCGCCGAACTCAAAGCCCGCAAGCTCACCCTCGAACCCGACACCCTCCAACGCTACCTCCACGAGTTCGTCACCGCCGGCTTTCTCTACGACGCCGGCCAAGGCTGGTATAGCACGCTCGCCCAGCGTCTCATTCTCGACCGCAGCCACGTCGCCCCCGTTGTCGCCGTTATCGAGAAGGATTTTCCCCTGCTCAATTTCGCCGTCTGGTCCACCCAGCAGATCAACCCTTGGATGCACCACCTCCTCGGCAAGTTCGTGACCTTCGTCCACGTCGAAAAAGACGCTGTCGGCCCTGTCTGGGAATTGTTGAAGGAAAAAGGCTACGACGCTCACCGCGACCCCACCAAAAAAGAAGCCACCAAGACCTTCTCCGTCCGCGAAAAAACCGTCGTAGTCCGAGCGGGAGGCCTCTCCCAGGCCCCCCTCGAAGGCCACTACGCCGCCCCCGAAAAACTGTTGGTCGACCTGGTCGATGAAGCCGAATCGCTACCTCTCATGGACGCCTCTGAATTCACCTCCATCTTTTCAAGCGTAAAGCAGGCGGGACGCTTAGACATGGCAGTTATCCTACAATACGCGTCACGTAAGAGAATGTATGAAAGTGTCTTAAATCTAGTGAATCCGTTTTCCACACAAAATGGCATTTCGTGAAGTAACCGGACTCACCTCGTTGCCATGATTCATCCAGACTGCTTTCAAAAGCCTTGGTTAGGCGAGCAGGCCGAGTCACTTGGAATCCACCGAGATGGGACTTTATTGCTAGAAAAATGCATGGTGGCCTTGGAGTTGGTCGGACGACTCTCCTCCCTTGGGTTAATCTTTGTGTTTAAGGGCGGCACCAGTCTTGTCCTTCACCTTGAGCCCCTGCGGCGCCTCTCCATCGATGCCGATATAATCACTCCAGAGCCCCTTGAGCGCGTGGCGGCGTTATTGTCGCAGGCGGTAAGCACGCCCCCGTTCATCAGCCCGGCGATTCCCCAGCCGGAGCGCGACCGTGATTCCCCGCCAGTCCGTTATTTTCGCGTGCCCTATCGATCAGTGGCCGACCCAAGCGGAGTTTCGCACGTGCAACTAGACGTTATAACGGCGGCACACCCTTACCCGTCCACACTGCGCCGCCGGGTGGAGCCCTCGTTTTTGCGAATCGAAGAGCCAGCCGAGATAGAATTGCCCTCCTTAGAGGGGCTGCTCGGCGACAAGCTCACTGCCTTCGCCCCCACGACCATCGGCGTCCTTTACGAACCGCCGCCCAATCGCCACAACGAGCCCGGTGAGCCGCGTCCCCTGCGCATTCTCAAGCAACTCTTCGACGTCCATCACCTCTTCGCCGAAGCGATGGATTTGGAGCAGGTGGCCGCCTCTTATCACGCCAGCTTTGCCATCCAAAACCCCGCGCGGGGCGGTGGCTTTACCCTCGCGCAATGCCTCGACGACACTGTCACGGCCGCACGCGAGCTTTGCCTAACTCCATCGGACCGCGCTGGTGTTCACACCCCGCGCCAACACATATTCCGACGCGGCCAAGCAGGCCTGACCACCCATCTTGTCCGCGAGCCTTTCAGCTTAGACCGCCACGCCCGCGCCGCCGCCGCCCGCGCCGCGCTGCTCGCCACGCTAATCAAACATGGAATGACCCACGAAGTCCCCCGCGACATCGCGCGCGGCGTTCATTCACGAGCCGAGTTGGCTGCCATTCGATTGACCGGCGAGAACGCCGCCATGCAACCCATCATCCGCACCACCTCACCCGAAGCACTCTACCTCTGGTCACTCATCGAGGAAGCCGAGTCACTGGCCCGCGATACTTTTTGAAATGGGCAGCACAAAGGTGGTCTGGCCGTTTTTTGTTAGTATTAACTCTCCGCTGGGGTCAGCTCAGATGACGCCAACCTTGGATCGCGATGTAGGCGCCCATCAACACCAGCAAAGCGCTGGAGAAATACGGGGCCTTACGCGCGAACTCGCCGAAGCCTTTTATTCGATTCGTGGCGTGGTGAACACTCCACGTCGCGAGCGTGCCGGTGGCGACCAGCGTCAGCGCCAACCCGGTGCTTTATTTGACGCCCCGGCTATAAGCGTGCGTCTTTGGAAACGTGGGTGCCCGCGCCGCCCACGCTTCCTCCGCCTAGCTGCGGCCCTTACCGCCCCACCCAAGGCGCGATCACGCATAATTTGACATCGCCGGATTTTGTTATCTGTGTCCCCGCCGTGCGTCTCGTTAGCCAAATCGTAGCCTTCGTCCTTCTGGTCCTCTGGATGCCAGCGACGCAGCACTGCGCATTTGGAGCGGTTACAGCGTGGGAATCCAGCCCGTGCGAAACCGTGTGCAATCACGACGCCGGGGGCACTCACGAGGACCCCTGCATGGTGGTGGAGAGCGGCGACTACACCTCGGCGATCACGCTCGCCCATGTGCCCGCGCCCCAGCTCACCACGCTCGCATGTCTGGCCTGCATCCACGCCCGTCTAGTTTCCGAGGCCACCCCGCTCGCACCTCCGGTGTGGAGCAAAGATAACCCGGCCGACTGGGTTCCCCAATGGGCTTTTATTGCCCGAGCCGCGCTACCTGCGCGCGCGCCCACTCTGACCTGATGCCGCTTTAGCCCGACCCTGCGCGGTCGCCTGCGGCTATTTCACGGACGGCTCGTTCTCCGAACGAGTCCTTTGCATACCGTCGCCAATTTGGCGCGGCTGCCGGCCCTCCGCCCGTCGCGGGGACTTTCATTCGATCAGGTCATGTTTTTCCGAACCCTTTTGCCGCTCTGCGTGCTCGCGAGCCTCGCCGCCGCCGAGCCGCCCCTCACTCCCGAGACCGCCACGCGTCTCGCCCTTGAACAAAATCCCGAACTCGCGGCCGCCCGCGAGTTGATCGCCGAAGCCGAGGCTCGCTCCTCCGGCCTCGGTCGCCTGCCCAATCCCGAACTCGAAACCGAAGTCGCCCTTGGCCGACAAGGTCGCGGCCGCATCGAGATCGGTCTCTCCCAAACCTTCCCGCGCGCCTCGCGCCTTCGGCTCGAACGTCGCGTCGCCGACGAAAGCATCCTCCTGGCCCGCCGCGAGGTCGCCATCGCCGAACTGGCCCTCACCGCCCGCACGCGGCTGGCCGTGCTGGAGCTGGCCGCCGCCCAATCCGAACTGCGACTGGCCGAGCAACAAGCCGCGCTCGCCCGCGAATTGGCCACCGCCCAGAAGGCGCAGGCCCGCGCCGGGCAGCTCTCCGCCCTCGATTCCGCCCAGGCCGAACTCGTGGCCCGCGAAGCCGAGCTGGCGGTCGCGACCCCGCGCGCCGCCTACGCGGCGGCATCCATGCAGCTCGCCACCGTGCTAGGACGCGAGGCCGCCGCCGACCTCACCGTCACCGTCGATCTCGCCCTGCCTCCCGACGCGGCCGCCGTGCCTCCGCCAGGGCTTTGCGCCGACGTCTCTCTCGCGGAGGCCCAGCTCAGCGCCGCCGACGCCGAGATCGCCCTCGCCCGCTCCGCAGGCCGGGAAGACTTCAAGGTCGGGGTCTTCGCCGAGGGCGAACAAGACCGCGACGACACCGGCGGACGCGACCAACAAGCCATGCTTGGCCTGCGGTTTTCCATGCCGCTGCCGGTTCGCAACGTCTCCGCCCCGCTGATCGCCGAGAAACAAGCCGCCCGCCGTCGCGTGGCGCTCGAACGCGAGGCCCGCGTGCGCGAAGCCGTGAATGAGGTCGCCGCCAGCGCCACCGAGGTGCGGGCACGTCATGTCGCCGCCCGCGCCATCGCCGCCGAGCTGCTTCCCGCCGCCCGCGCCCACCTCGCCGCCACCGAGGCCGCCTACGCTCGCGGCGAGATCGACTCGGCCCCGGTTTTTCGCGCCCGCGAACGCCTGGCCGAGATCGAACGCTCCGACCTCGCCGCCCGCCTCGCCTACCACCGCGCCGCCGTGCGCCGCCTGTCCGCCGCCTGCTGCATTCCCCTCTGATTCCCATGAAACTCTCTTCCTCTTTTTATCTCCTTCTCGCCACCTCGCTCGTCGCCGCACCCGATGCCAAGCGCGAGCAAAACACCGTCGTGCTCGACGCCAACGCCGTCGCCAACCTGCGCCTCGAATTCGCCTCGGCCGAGCCTCGCCTCTTCGAGGAAACCGCCTTCGCCCTCGGCCGCCTCGAAAGCCGCCCCGGAGCCACCGCCGCCGTGAGCAGCCGCATCTCCGGTCGCGTGGTCGGCCTCGCCGCCACCCTCGGCGAGACGGTCACGGCCGACGCCGAGATCGTCCGCGTGGAAAGCCGCCAGGCCGGCGATCCTCCGCCCGTCGTCGCCCTGCGCGCCCCGCAGTCCGGCGTCGTCACCGCCCTCGATGTCCACCTCGGCGACCCCGTCGAGCCGGACGCCGCCCTCCTCGAAATCACCGATCTCTCCGAAGTCCACGCCGTCGCCCGCGTGCCCGAGTCCGTGGCCGGTCGCCTGCGCCTGGGTGAGACCAAGGCTCGCATTCGCCTGACCGCCTTCCCCGGCGAAGTGTTTACCGGCGACCTCGTGCGCCTTGGCGCCGAGGCCGATTCCGCGTCCGGCACCCTTGCCGCGCACTTCCGCCTGCCCAATCCCGATGGCCGGCTCCGCCCCGGCCTCCGCGCCGAGTTCGCGCTCATCCTCTCCAGCCGCGCCGACGTGCTCTCGGTGCCGCGCGAGGCCGTGCAGGGCGAAGGCACCGCGCCGCGCGTCGTCTTCACCAAAGACTTCGAGCTGCCCGGAGCCTTCGTCAAAACCCCCGTCGTCCTCGGCTCCGCCAACGACCGCTATGTCGAAATCGTCAGTGGCATTTTCCCCGGCGATGAAGTCGTCACCACCGGTGCTTACTCGCTCTCCTTCGCAGGTGGCGGCGGCGTCTCGCTCAAGGAAGCGCTCGACGCGGCCCACGGCCACGAACACGCCGCCGACGGCGGTGAACTCCCCAAGGGCGGATCGTCCGCCCCGGCAGCCGCCGCCGCTGGCGACGACCACGGCCATGAACACGGCGAAGAGTCCCACGCGGGCCACCCCGAGCGCCCGTGGCAGATAGCCACCGGCGTGCTCGCCCTGATCGCAGCAGCCTTAGGCCTCCGCCTCGCCACCCGCCGCTCCACCCCAAACCGGAAGGAGACCTGAGCCATGCTTAATTTTCTCATCCGTTGGTCGCTGCAACACCGCGCGGTCGTGCTGGGGCTCGCCCTCATCGTGCTCGCCCTCGGTCTGCGCACCGGCCTCCAACTACCCGTAGAGGTCTTGCCCGACCTCACCAAGCCGACCGTCGTCATCCTCACCGAGGCCTCCGGTCTCGCGCCCGAAGAAGTCGAGTCCCGCGTCACCCAGCCGCTCGAAAGCGCGCTCATGGGCGTCGCCAAGCTCACCCGCCTGCGCTCCAACTCCGACGTCGCGCTTTCCCTGATCTACGCCGAGTTCGGCTGGGACACCGACATCTACTCCGCCCGCACCCAGGTGCAGGAACGCCTGCAAACCGCCCGCGAACAACTGCCCGAAGGCGTGCAGCCCTTCATGACGCCCGTCGCTTCCCTCATGGGCGAGATCATGCTCGTCGGCGTCCGCTCCACCGTGCCCGAGGGGCAGCCCGGCCATCTCGCGCCCGCCGAGGTGCGCACCCTCGCCGATTGGACGATCAAGCGCCGCCTGCAAAGCATACCCGGTATCGCCGAGATCCTCAACATGGGCGGCGGCGTGCGCCGCCTCGAAGTCCAGCCCGATCCCGCCCGCATGGCCGCGTATTCGGTCTCTCATGACGAACTCGCGTCCGCCGTGGCCTCCGCCGCCGGCACCACCACCGGCGGTTTCCTCAACAACGGCCCCACCGAGATCATGGTGCGCAACCTTGCTATGAGCACCGATCTCACCGCCCTCGGCCATACCGTGGTGAAGGTTGCCGAAGGCCGTCCGGTCGTGCTCGCCGACGTCGCCACCCTCGCCTGGGGTATCGAGCCGATGCGCGGCGACGCCTCCGTCAGCGTCGTGCCCGAAAAGGAACCCACCCGAGGCGTCATCATGTCGATCACCAAGGCCCCTGGCTTCGACACCCGCGCCATGACCGAACAGATCGAGGCTGCGCTCGCCGAGCTACGGCCCGCCCTCCCTCCCGGCATCGAGATCATTCCTCTTTTCCAACAGCGCCAGTTCATCGACCACGCCATCGGCAACCTGAAGGAGGCGATCCGCGACGCCGGCATAATGGTGTCGATCATCCTGTTCCTCTTCCTGCTCAACATCCGCACGACGGTCATCACGTTGACCGCCATCCCGCTGAGCTTCGCGATCACCTTGCTCACCTTCACCTGGTTCGGCCTCTCGGTGAACTCGATGACCCTCGGCGGCCTCGCCGTCGCGATGGGCATGGTGGTGGACGATGCCATCGTGGACGTGGAAAACGTCTTCCGCCGCCTGCGCGAAAACGCCACCCGCGCCACCCCGCGCCCGCGCCTGCCCGTCATCGCCGAGGCCTCGGGCGAGGTGCGAAACTCCATCCTCTACGCCACGATCCTCATCGTGCTGGTGTTTCTTCCGCTCCTCGGCCTGAGCGGGGTCGAGGGCAAGCTCTTCGCCCCCATCGCCATCGCCACCATCCTGAGCATGGCGGCCTCCTTCCTCGTCTCGCTCACCGTCATCCCGGTGCTCTGCGCCCTGTTGCTCCATCCCAAGCCGGGATCGGAACACGCCGACGGCGTGTTCGTGCGCGGCCTCAAGCGCGCGGTCGAAACCACGGCCATCGCCCCCGCGCTGCGTTATCCGATTCCCGTGCTCGCCCTCGTCATGGTGGTGCTCGTCGCCGCGTTCGCGCTCTATCCGCGCATGGGCAAGGACTTCCTCCCCAAGTTCCGCGAGGAGACCGCGCTGGTCGCGGCCACCGCCGCGCCCGGCACCTCGCTGGCCGAGATGAACCGCATCGGCGACATCATCGAACGGGAACTGCTCGCCATCGAAGGCGTGTCCAAGGTCGGCCGCCGTCTCGGCCGCGCCGAGCGCGGCGACCACGTCGTGCCCGTCTCCACCGCCGAGTTCGACGTGGATTTTATCCCGGACGGCAAACGCCCGCGCGCCGAGATCATCGCGGAGATCAACACCCGTCTGCGCCGCATCCCCGGTGCCTTCGCCGTCGTCAGCGGCCCGCTCGCCGACCGCATCGGCCACATGCTCAGCGGCGTCTCCGCCCCCGTGGCGGTGAAAATCTTCGGCCCCGACCTCGCGGAGCTGCGCCGCGTCGGCGAGCAGGTGCAGGCCATCGCCCGCGCCATCCCCGGCTTTGAGAAAGCCCGTCTCGACGCGCAAGCGGACATCCCCCAGCTCCGCATCGAGGCGGATCGCGAACGCGCCGCTGCCTACGGCCTCACGCCCGGAGCGCTCAACGACCTCCTGTCCACGCTCGTCGGCGGTCAGGAAATCGCCGAGCTGCGCGAAGGCCAGCGCACCGTGCCGCTCGTCCTGCGCCTGCCGGAAACATGGCGCGCATCCCCGGATCGCCTGCGCGACCTGCCCATCGAGACGCCGCTCGGGCCACGCATCCCGCTGAGCGCCGTCGCCGACGTGCGCGATGCCCGCGGGCCGAACGTCATTTTCCGCGAAAACAGCCAGCGCCGCATCACCCTCGCCATCCAGCCCACCGGCCGGGATGTCGGGGCCAGCGTCGAGCTGCTCCGCGCCGCCGTCGCCGAGAAAGTCCCTCTCCCCGAGGGCTACTTCGTCACCTATGAGGGCGAGTTCGAGGCCCAGCGCGACGCCACCCGGCGCATCGCCATCCTCGGTGCGATCATCGTGGTGGTGATCATTGTCCTCCTTCATGCCTATTTCCGCAGCCTCGGACTCGCGCTCCAAGTCATGCTCAGCATCCCGCTGGCCTTGGCCGGTGCGCTAGCCTTCACCTGGTGGAAGCTCGACAACATCAGCATCGCCACCCTGGTCGGCTTCATCGCGGTCGGCGGCGTGGCGGCGCGCAACAACATCATGCTGCTCTCGCACTACCTGCACCTCATGCAGCACGAGGGCGAAAAATTCACCCGCGAGATGGTGGTGCGCGGCACGCTCGAACGCGTCGTCCCCGTGCTCATGACCGCTCTCGCCGCCGGCATCGCGCTCATCCCGCTCGTGCTCGCGGCCGATGAACCGGGCAAGGAGATCCTGCACCCGGTCGCCGTCGCCATCGTCGGAGGCCTCGCCTCCTGCACCCTGCTGACCTTCGTCGTCACGCCCGCCGTGTTCTTCGCCTTCGGCCGCCGCTCCGCCGAGCGAGCGCTCGCCGTGCATGGCGAAACCTTCGAGTGAGCATCATCCCTTTGTCCGTAACCCAACCACAAAAACAACCACCACAAAAACCAAAGTCATTCCCATCATGAAACCATCCATCCTCCCCCGCATCCTCGCCCTCGTCCTCGCCTGTGCCGCGCCCGCCTTTGCCGCCGACGGCCACGACCACGCCGGGCACTCCCATGCCGCCAAAATCACCGGCCCCAACAAGGGCCGAGTCCTCACCGAACTGGAGCCCCACGCCGAGTTCTTCGTCACCGGCGACCGCAAGGTGCGCCTCACCTTCGTGGACGATGCGGGCAAACCCGTGGCCATCCCCGCCGGCTTCACCGCCACCCTCGTGACGGGCGACCGCGCCAAGCCGACCACGCTCCAATTCGCCGCCGAAGGCGAAGGCGCGGGCGCGACCCTGCTAAGCACCGCCGCGCTCCCCGAAGGCCAAAACCTCCCCGCCATCCTTCGCGCCACGCCCGAGGCCGGCGCGAAAGCCGTGACGATCCGCTTCCAGATCAACCTCGCCAACTGCGGCGAATGCTCACGTCCCGAATACGCCTGCACCTGCGCGCACTAAGCGGATAGCCCGCCGCAGACTACCAACACCATGCGCGCCCCGCACGAACACTCATCCGATCACGAGACCGCCTCGTCTCACGATCCCTGTTCGTGCGGTTGCGAACATGGCGACGACAACGGTAACGGCTGGGAGAGCCGCAGCCTCGCCCTGTCCGGCGTATTGGTCGGCGCGGGCCTGCTGCTGCGTTGGACGGACTTGGCTTCCGCCCCGGTTCAAACCGCGTTTTTCGCCGCCGCCATCGCGTCGGGAGGCTGGTTTCTGCTTCCCGGCGCATGGCGCGCCTTGCGGCAACTCCGGCCCAACATCGCGCTCTTGATGGTAATCGCCGTCCTTGGTGCCGCCCTCATCGGCGAGTGGGCCGAAGCCGCCACGGTCGTTTTTCTGTTCGGCATCGCCGAATGGCTCGAAGGCTGGGCCGACCGACGCGCCGACCGGGCCACGCGCGCCCTCCTTGAACTCGCCCCCGACACCGCGCGTGTCCGTGAGGAGGACGGCCGCTTTTCCGAACGCCCCGTCGGCGAGGCCGCAATCGGAGCGATTGTCTCCGTGCAATCCGGCCAGCGCATCCCGCTCGATGGCGTCGTCACGCGCGGCGAATCCGCCGTGAATCAAGCCCCCATCACCGGTGAATCCGTGCCGGTCGAGAAAG
Source organism: Akkermansia muciniphila (assembly GCA_945898185.1). GTDB lineage: Bacteria > Verrucomicrobiota > Verrucomicrobiia > Opitutales > Opitutaceae > IMCC26134_A. The sequence continues at coordinate 17,464 of CAMDHP010000044.1, forward strand.
CCCCCGGCGCGACCGTCTTTGCCGGCACTATCAACGGCCAGGGATCGCTCGAAATCGAAGTCACCAAAGCCGCCGGTGACACCACCCTCGCCAAGATCATCCGCTTGGTCGAGCAGGCCCAGGCACAGAAGGCTCCGACTCAGCGTTTCGTCGATACGTTTGCCCGCTACTACACGCCCATCGTCACCCTCGCGGCCCTTCTTATCTTTTTGGTGCCGCCTCTCTTTCTCGGCGGCGAATGGAACGTATGGCTCTACCGCGCCTGCGTCCTGCTCATCATCGCCTGTCCCTGCGCTCTAGTCATCTCCACCCCCGTGAGCATCGTCGCCGGACTCACCGCGCTCACCCGGCGCGGCGTGCTCGTCAAGGGCGGTGCCCACCTCGAAACCCTTGCCAAGCTCCGCGCCCTCGCCGTGGACAAAACCGGCACCATCACCGAGGGGAAACCCCGCGTCACCGATGTCACCGCGTTCGCGCCCGCCACCGCCGACGAGGTTGTGCGCATCGCCGCCGCCATCGACGAAAATTCCTCCCATCCCCTGGCGCAGGCCGTCGTCGCCTACGCCGAGGAGAAAAAGATCCGCCCGGCCAAAGCCGACAACTACCAGTCGCGACTCGGCCGGGGCGCAGACGCGACCATCGACGGGCGGCCCTGCTTCGTCGGCAATCACCGCTTCGCCCACGAGCTGGGCGTTTGCACGCCGATGCTAGAAGCGCGCCTGGCCGAAATCGAGCAAAGCGGCCAATCCGTCGTCGTCGTGGGACACCGCCCGCACGCGGGCGAAAGCGGCGGCGTTTTGGGCGTCATGGCCGTGGGCGACGCGGTGCGCCCCAAGGCCAAAGCCGCCATCGCCGCGCTCCACGCGGTGGGCATTGCCCAGGTCATCATGTTGAGCGGCGACAATCAGCGCACCGTGGATCACATCGCGCGTGAAGTCGGGATCGACGAGGCGCGCGGCGACCTGCTCCCCGACGACAAAGTCGCGGCCATCACGCGACTGCGCGAGCAACACCGCTTCGTCGCAATGGTGGGCGACGGCGTGAACGACGCCCCCGCGATGGCGACGGCCAACCTCGGCATCGCGATGGGCGCGGCGGGCACCGATGCCGCCATCGAGACCGCCGACGTGGCCCTCATGCAAGACGACCTCGGCCAGATCGCCGAGGCTATCCGTCACGGCCAACGCACCCTGCGCACGATCCGGGTGAACATCACGTTCTCGCTCGGACTAAAGGCGCTTTTCCTCGCCCTCGCCTTGGCCGGTCACACGAGCCTCTGGCTCGCCATCGTCGCCGACACCGGCGCGACTCTCCTGGTTGTCGCAAACTCACTCCGACTCCTCCGTGTCTCGCCGTCATCCACATAACGTGGGATGCGCGGGGAAGAAGAAACCACCCGCCGTCGCCAAAAAGGACAATCTTCGCGGCATGGGGTTTGCACCGTGGCTTGGTATTGTCGGCATGCTCGCCGGCTTGGCAATTGGGCTTCACCTACACCGCACTTTGATTCCCATGCAGGTCGGCGGAATCCTAGGTGTGTTGTTGGGCGCTAGCATCGACTGGTTGCGTGATAAAGCTTAACTTACTGATGTAGAGAACTTAGCTTTTACCCAATCGCTAAGACTAATTCAAAACGATGCCTTTTGGATGCTCGCCTGTGGCTCGAATTCTTCGTGCGAGGCCGTGCCCAGAGGGTGCCTTTAGGGTAGCACCTGCGACGGCTGGCGGTCTCCGCGTTGCTTGCATGACCGCCCGCAAGCGCGCACCCGGTCACGCTGCACCCCTGCGCTTTGCTCCGGGGCCGCGCCTGCGGCGCGACCATCTCCGCGCT
>CAMDHP010000045.1 GCA_945898185.1 Akkermansia muciniphila
ATCTTCGACGGCCGCACCCTATCCTACCCTTGGGGCGACGACACCTACGGCCTCGAGCAAGCCCGCCGCCAGACCGATTGGCTCGCCTCGTTCCTCCACCGGCAACTCGGCCGCAACGTGCCCGTCTCCGCCCTGCTCGTTTTCCCCGGTTGGTTCATCATTCGCAAGGGCCAGGGCGCGGTCAACGTGCTCAGCCCGCGCGAACTCCCCGGCGCCATTGAGTCGAGTAACACTGCGCCCGCCCTCGACCCCGCCGCCATAGATCTCATCTCCCGCCAGCTCGAAGCCCGCTGCCGCGACGTCGAACTCTAGCGCCTTACTCCACCGGCAGCCCGAATTTCTCCGGCTTAAAACCGCGCGCACGCACCGCCGCCGTCATCTCCTTGAGGTTGATCTTCGCGCCGGGCTTCACTTCGTTCTTCGCGAACCAGCCTTGGTTCACCTCCAGGGCGAGCGTGTAGTCCGATCCCGACGACGCCACCGGCGTCTCGTCGTAAGGATACATTTGGTAGATTTCACCCAGGGTCCCATCGGCTCGGAAAAACCCGATGTCCAATGGCGTCGGCGTGTTGCGCATCCAGAAATTCATTTCCTGCGGCTCCTCGTATAAAAACACCATCCCCTCGTCCGCCGCGATGAAGGCCCGTCCCATCAAGCCGCGCTGCATCTCCGGCAGCGTGACCGCGATCTGCACGCGCACCCCTTTATCGCCCACCTGAATCGGGAAATACGCGTCCCCCGTCTTCTCCGCCGCCGTTGCCACCGGCGTCTCCGCGACCGCCGCAGGCGCTTCAGCCGCCCTTTCGCCTTTCCCGCAGCCCGTCAAAGCGAGCATCGCCACAGAAACCACTATTTTTCCTGTCCAATAAAAATTCATTCCTCCCGTTTACCGATCCAAGCACCGTCGTCCAGTTCATTGGTCATTGGTCATTGGTCGTTGGACATTGGTCATTGAACATTTCAACGTCCTCCCATGCCCGCCGCTAACTTCGCGCCCGCCCTTCTCTTCTTTTCGGACACCCACTCCAGCCGCGATCTCCTCTACCTCGGTCGCTTCGATTGCCACGACCCTTTCATCGCCTTCTCTTTTCGAGGCAAAAAGACCGCCGTGCTCAACGCCCTTGAATACGGTCGCGGCCTCAAAGAATCCGCCTTCGACGAGATTCTCGCCCTTGAGCCTCTCAGCGCCGAGTTGCGTAAACTCAACCCGTCCGGCCCCCGCCCCGCCGCCGCCGACATCATCGCCCTGCTCGCCGCCAAAAAACGCATCCCCGCCTTCACCGTCCCCGAAGACTTTCCCGCCGGCCTGCTCGAACGCCTTCGCGCCCGCGGCCTCGCCATCACCGTCGCCGAGGGTCTCGTTCTGCCCGAGCGTGAGATCAAAACCGCCCGCGAAGCCGCCGCCATCCGCGCCGGCAACCGCGTTGCCACCGCCGGCTTCCTCGCCGCGGAATCACTTCTCAAGCGTGCCAAAATCTCCGGCCGCAAGCTCCTCCTCGACGGCACCGCCCTCACCTCCGAGCGCGTGCGCCTCGCCATTGAGATCGCCTGCCTCGAAGCCGGCGGCCTTGCGCTCGATACCATCGTCGCCGGCGGCGACCAAGCTTGCGATCCGCACTGCCGCGGCACCGGCCTGCTCCGTCCGCAGGAGCTCATCATCATAGATATTTTCCCGCGTCACACCGCCAGTGGCTACCACGGCGACATGACGCGCACCTATCTCAAAGGCCGCGCAACCGACGCCCAACGCGCGCTCGTCGACGCCGTCGCCACCGCCCAAAAAGCCGCCCGCCGCGTCCTCCGCGCTGGCGTGATTTCGTCCGCCGTTCACCAGCAATGCGTCAACGTCTTCGCCGCGCGTGGCTACGAGACGAAAGCCACGCCCACAGGCTCGGTCGGCTTCTTCCACGGCACCGGCCATGGCCTCGGTCTCGCCATCCACGAAGCCCCGCGCGTCAACTCCATCGCCCACGAACCGCTCAAAGCCGGCACCGTCGTCACCGTCGAGCCCGGCCTCTACTACCCCGGCCTCGGCGGCTGCCGTATCGAGGACGTCGCCTGGCTCACCGAGACCGGCCACACCCTCCTCTCCAAACACGCCTACGTTTGGGAACTGGCCTGATTTTCGTCCTTTGGAATTTGGCCCATTGAGATTTGGGATTTCCCTCCCCCCATGCCCGAACTCGCCGAAGTTGAATACGTTCGCCGCCGTTGGAATCCCGGCCTCGGCCACAACGTAGCTTCCGTGCGACTCCATCCCCGCGCCGGCGTTTTCAAAACCTGCGACCCCGCCGCCCTCGCCGCCATCCTGCCCGGCGCGCGGCTCGACGCCTCGGCCGCTGCAGCCAAGCAGATGCTCTTCCGCTTCACCGCCGCCGATGCCGGCCGCACCCCGCTCTGGCTCGGCATCCATCTCGGCATGACCGGTGAACTCACCGTGCGCCCCGCCGGACTGCCCGCCGCCAAAGCCGACCACCTCATCCTCGACCAAACCGCTGCGCCCACCGCTGGAAAAGGCCTCGGCAGCTCCCTTGTATTTTCCGATTTCCGGATGTTCGGCCGGGTGCAGTTCCACGCTGGCCGCGACGCCCCCGCTTGGTGGACCGGCATCGCTCCCGCCATCACTTCACCTGCGTTCACCCTCGCTGCCGTATCCGCTTTTCTGCGACGCCGTGCCCGCGCCCCGCTCAAGGCCGTGCTCCTCATGCAGGAACGCTTCCCCGGCATTGGCAACTGGATGGCCGACGAGATCCTCTGGCGCGCCTCCCTTCATCCTGCCCGACGCTGCGGCGAACTCACTCCCGCCGAGGTCAAAAAGCTCCACCGCGAAACTATCTGGGTGGCCGCGCAGGCCCTGCGCCTTATCGGCGAGGCCGACACCCCCGAGTGGCCTGATCCGCCCGCGACCTGGCTTTTCCAGCACCGATGGGAGGACGGTGGCAAATGCCCTCGCACTAAAAAACCTCTGAAACGCGCCACCATCGGCGGCCGCACCACATGCTGGTCTCCCGCCCGCCAAAAACTCCCCGGCTGAGCGCGAGGCGATTCATTGAGCCTTGGACATTGGGCATTCGTCATTTAGTCCTCGCGCCACCATGCCCCGCATTCCAGCCCGGTCCAAACTGCTCTTTATCGGCGACTCCATCACCGACGCCGGTCGCGATGTTTCCGGCGAGGCCACGCCGTGGGGCGCGCCGGGCACCGGCCGCGGCTACGTTTCCCTCATCGAGGCATGGTTTGGCGCCACCCGCCCCGCCGATCGGATCCGGGTCGTCAACCGAGGCACCAGCGGCCACACCGTGCGCGACCTCGCCGCTCGCTGGCAGGCCGATGTGCTCACTGCTCCGCCTGACTGGCTTTCAATCATGATCGGCATCAATGATGTCTGGCGCCAGTTCGACACTCCCCTCCGCACCGATCTGCATGTCCCCCTCGCGGAGTATCGCGCCACCCTAACCGATCTCGTCTCCCGCACTCGCCCCCAGGTCAAGGGGCTCATCCTCGCCACGCCCTACCTCATCGAATCGAATCGCGCCGATCCCATGCGCATCACCATGGATGCCTATGGCTCCGTCGTCAGAGAACTCGCCGCCAAGCACGACGCCCTCTTCGTGGATACCCAGGCCGCCTTCGATGCCGTCACCGCCAATACCCACCCGATGACACTCGCCTGGGATCGTATCCACCCCAACACCACTGGCCACTTCGTCCTCGCCCGCGCCTTTCTTTCCGCCGTCGGCGAATCCGCTTAAGCCGATAATCAGGCCAACTCGACCGCCCTCGCGGTGTTGCCAAGCCGGCCGGCGCCTCCACTTTGAGCGCAGCCCCTCACGCCGACCCGATTTCACGCCACGCCCAGCCTGCGAGTCCAAACCCAACCTAAATCCGCGCCCGCGCCGCTCCCGTTGCTTCCCTTGCCCTCCGGCCCTTCAAAATCCAAGTCCCGCGTCCGCTTCGACTGGTTGCGTTTCACATTCCGCCTGGTCGCCTGGCCTGTCCTGCTCGTCGTATTTGTTTTTCAGTTACGCATTCTCAGCGAGGGTGGTCTGAGGGTGCCCGCTTTCGCCGCCCGTGAGCTCGAAAGCCGCCTCGCCGCGCGCGGTTTGGTTTTTCACGCCGAGGAAATCCGCATCGACCCGACCGGACGGCTTTCACTGCGCGCCGTTCGCCTCGGCCTGCCGGGCGATGATTCCCCGCTCATCTCCGCCGACGCCGTCACGCTCGACCTCAAGCAACGCGCACTGCTGCGCGGAAAAGTGGACCCTCGCCGCCTCGGAGTCACCGGCCTAAGCTTCGCCCTTCCCGCCCGCCGCTCGCCTTCCGGGGCCAAACAAGCGCTGCTCACCGGCGGTGAATTCCTCCTAAACCGTCCGAATGCGGCCACTTCTTGGAGCCTCGATGGCGCGTCTGCCCGCGTGCTCGGCATCGCCACCACTTTTCAGGGCCAAATCCCGCTGGATCTGCTCGAACGCGCCAACCCGCCCGCCACCGAGCCGATAGCCGCACTCATCACAGCGCTCGAGGCTGCCGCCCGCGAGGCGGTCAACGTCGTGCGCATCACCAACCGGCTTCCTCTCAGCGCGGTCCCCGCGCTGGCGATAGTCCTCGACGCTGGTCGGCTCACCCTCGCCGCTGATCTCCCTCATTTGGAACTAAACGCGATTCCCGGCCTGCCCGCCGCCTTCGCCGGAGGCACTCTCGACGAGGCCGCACTGGCCGCCTCCGTTCCATTTTCGTCCTCATTGGTCCCTGATCTTGCAGGCATCACCTTGCGCGTCACGGCGGCCCGCGCCGCGTTGCCTTCATTGCCCGATCCCGTCGGTGCGCTGCGCGTCGAGGGGCTGACCTTATCTCTGCGCTTGGACGCCGAAAACCTCACGCCTACCTCCGTCGCCGCCGACCTCGCCGTTCACCAACTTGAGGCACCTTCCGTTGGCTTGCCTGCCTTGCCGCTAGTTCTATCCGGCTTTTGGTTCCCGCTCGGGGATAGACTGAGCCTGGCGCTCGCCACCAAGCTGACGGACAGCCCGTTGCAGTTCTCTGCGCTCCTTTCACCCCACGATCGTTCGGGCACCGTCGCCGCCGTCACCGAGCTCACGCCCGCTCTTCTCGAGGCGATCAAACCACGCCTGCCTGAGAGGGCCCGCGACATCCTTACTTTAACTGACCCGATACGCCTCGGCATGGCAGCCACTTTCGATTCCGGAGCAAAACTACGCGGTGCGGGCGTGATGATGAGCGCCGGCCGCGCCCTCGCTCACGATGTCAGTTTCACCCGCGCCCGCGGCCATGCGGTGCTGGAGGGCGATCGTCTCTTCGTGAGGGATCTCTTTCTTGAACAGAATGGGAACGCCGCGGCAGGTAGCTACGAGATGGATATCAAGACCCTTTCCTACCGGTTTCTAATCGCCGGGCGCTTGCACCCGATGGGCATCGAGGGCTGGTTTACGGACTGGTGGGATCGCCTGTGGGCAAACTTCGCCTTTAGCGGCAAGCCTCCGGAAGCCAGCGCGGACATCGCAGGCACTTGGGGCCAGCCGCTTCTCACAACCGTGTTCGTTTCCGCTGACACCCGGGAAGTAAAGTTACGCGAACTCCCGATTGATCGCCTCGCAGTGCGCGTGTGGATCCATGAGCACTCCACAGATATTCTTGGCTTTCACGCCGAACAGGGCTCGGCCCGCGCCGACGGTCGTGTGCTGAGGGTGGTAGACACCGCCACTGACCAATGGCAGCGAATGGCATTCGAGGTTACCTCAAATCTGCCAATTGAGGCCATTCCCCAGCTTTTTGGTGCCGAGGGCCGCGAGATCACCGACCCGATGCGCTTCACTTCGCCGCCGACGCTTCGTCTTACTGGCGACGTTTTTGGACCCGCCGCAGGCAAAGACGCCGGGCGCCAAAACTACACTCTCGAGCTCGCCACCGACGCACCGTTTCGCTACCACGATTTCCCCTTTGATCGGCTGACTGTGCGTATTGAGCGCACCAATACCGAAATGGCTTTGCGCGGCATCAATGCCGGCTTTGCGGACGGAACCGTAACCGGCGAGGCGATGATCAGCGGTCCCGCCGACGCACGCTGGCTCGCGTTCGATGCCAGCCTGAAGAAGGCACCCACCGACACCGTCTTGGCCCGCTGGCATGAGTTTCAACGTGCGCGACAGGACTCGCCCCAAGAATCCGCTTCACCGCCGCCCGCACCCGGCCACGCCCCGGTCAAACTCCTCGGCGGTATGCTCGACTTGGCTTTGGTTGCCAACGGGCCCCTCGACGATCCCCTTTCCTTTTCCGGTCGCGGCAACGGCCAGATCACCGGCGCAGATCTCGCCCGCATTAAACTTCTCGGCCTTTTCTCAGAGTTACTCAACGGCCTCGGCCTTGGCTTTAGCACCCTCAAGCTCTCCGAGGCCGACGCCCGTTTTAATGTTAACCGCCGGGTCATCTCCTTCGATCGCCTCTACCTCTCCGGTTCCGCCTCCCCCGTAGAGGCACGAGGCGATTACACCTTGCCCGATGGCGGGCTGTCTTTCACGGCCCGTGTCCTGCCTTTCGACCAAAACCGAGGCATCTTGGGCAACACCGCAGGCCTGGTGCTCGCGCCCATCGCAAGCGCGCTGGAAGTAGATCTCACCGGCACCTTCGAAAAGCCGACTTGGACCTTCACTTACGGGCCGCGAAAATTCCTGCGTAAGATTACCGGTCAATTCACGCCCCCCTTTCTTCTTCCGCCCAAGCCCGCCACTTCTACGCCGGCAGCTGAAGCGCCTCGGGGCCCGCCTTCCCTGCCCTAAAAAAAGCCCCCAACTCACGGGCCTTTGCCGCATCGTCCGCTCCTGCCTTAACGCAGCGAAGAAGCGTCGGGGTTAACCCAACCTCTTTTCTTCGCGCCCCTTTGAATCGTCTTCGCGGTTAAAAAATTCTCTGGTTTGGTAATAGTTTTAATAAAGGCGGCGCTTTATTTTCGCACCCGGGATTTGTCATTTGCCAAGTCCACTCAGCCCTCTAGGATCCGAGGTTCCATGCTATCGTTCCTGTTCAAGCCATTTGCTGGCCGTCACTACCGCAAATTCATCGAAAAGGCCCGTCCTGTCGTTGCACGCATTAATGAATTGGATACGGAATACCGTGCCCTGAGCGACGAGGAGCTGCGCGCCAAAACCGCAGTATTCAAAGCCCGCGTGGCCGAGGCCAAGGACAAGCACGCAGCGCTTGAGGCCATCCTGCCCGAAGCCTTCGCCGCCGTTAAAAATGCCGCCCGGCGCCTCGTGGGCACCCGGGCGCTCGTCTGCGGACAGGAACTGGAGTGGAACATGGTGCATTTCGACGTCCAGCTCATCGGCGGCATGGCCCTGCACCAGGGGCGCATTTCCGAAATGGCCACCGGCGAGGGCAAGACGCTCGTAGCGACCTGCGCCCTTTACCTGAACGCCCTCGCCAGCCGCAACGCCCAGCTCGTCACGGTTAACGACTACCTCGCCCGTCGTGACTCCGAGTGGATGGGGCACCTCTACCGCTTCCTCGGGCTCACCGTGGGCTGTATCCAGCAGCAGATGCCATCCGATGTGCGCCGCGAAATGTATGGGTGTGACATCACTTACGGCACCGCGTCCGAGTTCGGTTTCGACTACCTGCGCGATAACGGCATGGCCACGCGCAAAGAGGACCAGGTTCAACGCGATCACTGGTTTTGCATCGTGGACGAAATTGACTCCATTCTCGTGGACGAAGCCCGCACCCCGCTGATCATTTCCGGCCCTGCCCAGATCGAGCGCGAACAACCTTTCACCCGTCTGCTGCCGCCCGTGCAAAAGCTGGTCGGCGAACAACTCCGGCTCTGCAACAGCTTCGTAGCCGAGGCGAAAGCCCTCCTCGAAAAGACTCCGCTCAGCCCCGACGATCGCACCCAAGCCGCTCTACGCATGCTTCAGGTAAAGATCGGCAATCCGAAAAACAAACTCCTGCTGCGTCTCATGGAGACCCCGGAGTGGCGAAAACTGCTCGATAAAACCGAGATCGAATACCAGTCCGACTTCCAGAAAACCGAATACTATAAACTCAAGGAAGACCTGTTCTACTCGATCGACGAGAAACAGCATCAGGCTGACCTCACCGAAAAAGGCCGCGTGCTTCTGCGCCCCGATAACCCGGACGCCTTCATGCTGCCAGACCTCGCTACCCAGTTCAGCGATCTCGAGCGCGACAACGCCATCACCCCCGAGGGAAAAGAAGCCAAGCGCGCGGCCGCGCAGCAGAACTTCGCCGCTATTTCGGAAGACATCCATGCCATCTCGCAGCTTTTGCGCGCATTCTCCCTCTACGAGCGCGATGTGCAATACGTCGTGCAAGAGGGCAAAGTGATGATCGTGGACGAGAACACCGGGCGCGTCATGCCCGGCCGCCGTTGGTCAGACGGTCTCCACCAGGCGGTCGAGGCCAAGGAGAACGTCACCATCGAACGCGAGACCCGCACCTACGCGACGGTTACGATTCAGAACTATTTCCGGCTCTACGAGAAACTCGCCGGTATGACCGGCACCGCCGAGACCGAGGCCACCGAGTTCCACGACATCTACAAGCTCACCGTGCAGGTGGTGCCCACTCATCGCCCCTGCATCCGCATCGATAAAAACGACTCCATCTTCAAAACCCGCCGCGATAAGTTCAACGCCGTGGTGAAGGAAATCGAGGCAGCCCACCAACGCGGCCAGCCCGTGCTCGTCGGCACCGTGTCAGTCGAGTCCTCCGAGGTGCTTTCGCGCATGTTAAAGCGCGCCGGCGTCATCCACACCGTGCTGAATGCGAAGTTCCACCAACAGGAAGCCGAGATCGTCGCGCGCGCCGGCCAGCGCGGCGGCGTCACCATCGCGACCAACATGGCGGGCCGCGGCACCGACATCAAACTCGGCGAAGGCGTGCGCGAGCTGGGCGGCCTCTATGTGATCGGCACCGAGCGCCACGAATCTCGCCGCATTGACCGCCAGCTACGCGGGCGCTGCTCGCGTCAAGGCGACCCAGGCCTGACCAAGTTTTTCCTTTCGCTGGAGGACGATCTGATGCGCCTGTTCCTGCAGGGCAACCTCGCCTCGCGCATGATGGAGGGCTCGATGAAAGACGGGGAAGAGCTCGAGCATCCCTGGCTGAATCGCTCGATCGAGAGCGCCCAGAAAAAGGTCGAGCAGCAGAACTTTTCGCAGCGCAAACGCCTGCTTCAATACGACGACGTCCTCAACCAGCAGCGTGAGGTCGTTTACGGTATTCGTAACGCGGCGATCCACGCCGAGCGCGCAAAGGACATCATTTTTGAGCAGGTCGAGGAAGAGCTTCTCACCCGGCTTGAGCTGGCCGGTTTCAGCAGCCGCAGCGCCGTGACCTCGGCCGCCGCGGAAGGTCTCGTCGGGTGGTGCAACACGCATTTTCCGATCGCGCTCAAGCAAGAGGATTTGGCCGGGAAGTCTGCCGATGAGCTCTCCAAATCAATCACCGAACGGGTTCGCGCCGCCTATGGCATCAAGGAGTCGGTCGAAGTTCCCGAGGCGCTCGCTTCGATTGAGCGCTACGTCATCATCAACGCGATTGATCACCATTGGCAGGAGCATCTCACCGAGATGGAAGAGCTGCGCCGCTCGATCGGTCTTCGTAGCTACGGCCAGAAAGATCCGCTCGTGGAATACAAGGGCGAGGCCTACAAGTATTTCGAGGAGCTGATGCAGAATGTGCGCTTGCAGATCTGCACCGGGCTCTTCCGCAGCGCCTCGAATCTACAGGTCTTCGAGAACATGCTGGCCATGCTCTCGCGCAATGCATTGCAGGAAGGACCGGATACCGCCGGAGCGGCAGTGAAGTCTCCGGTGGCGAAGGCTACCAGTGCCGGCGCTCCCTCCGCAAAGAAGGAAATTGAGCTGCCCAAGATACGAATTCAGCCAGGCGCAGGCTACACGGGAGTGGGTCGTAACGACCCGTGCCCGTGCGGCAGCGGCAAGAAGTTCAAAAACTGCCACGGAGCCTGATCGCCGAAGAGCTGCGAACGCCCCTCTGCCTTAACGTAGCAGAAGCGTGAAGCGCTTTCGTCCGTGGGGTGCCGCGTAGACCCGTCCGAACTCGTTCTCATTCTCGTTCTCGTTCCATCCTTCCATCCTTTCGTCCGTGGGGGGGGGTGCCGCTCAAACCCCGGAATGGCGGAGCCATTTCGCTCCACCGCATTCCCGTGTCCATCCCTACCTCCGGTATCTATTTCGCTCCGTAAGGGCCCGCACACGAAGTGAGGCCCTGCGGAACCGAGGCGCGCCCCCCGCGCCCAAAAACACCCACCGAGCGCCGCTTACGGCGCGCTCCACTCGCGGAGTAACTCCTGGGCTTTCGCCTGCTCCGGCTCCACCCGCAGGACCTCGCGCAACGCGAGCAAGGCCACCGAGTTCCGCCCCTCGGCGCGCCATGCGTTGGCCTGTTCGAGCACCCGCACGACGCCGGCTGACCGGCCCCTCAAGTAGGTGCGCAGGTTGAGCTGCAGCAGAGATGAATCGTCCACCTGAACGGCCAGCAGCACTTCGCGCCACTCTAGCTCAGGCAAGGCGGCGCCGAACCAGGCCGGATCGGCTTTGCGCACCGCACGGACCACGCGCAGCGCCTCGGCGGCGCGGGCGGGGGCGGCGAGAGAATCAAGGGTCTTGAAAAAATCCGCCGCCGATCCGGGCACCACGGGGGCGATGGCGGCAGGTGCGGATTCGTTCGTCGAAGCTTGGGATCGTGCCGCGCCTGCCGGCGCGGAAGCGCCAGCGGCATCGGCCGGGCTCCACTCGGCCAGCAAACGGAGGGCGAGGGCGTGCGCGGGGCGCGCCTTCAAAACCTCGCGCAAAGCCAGCACGGCGGCACGCTGCTTTTGCGCGGCAAACCACGTCTGGGCCTGCGTCACCGCCCGCTCGATCTGCGCGGCGCTGGGCGCACGTAACGCCGTGCGCAAGTTGAGTTGGAGCAGCGGCAGATCGTCCGCGCCGGCGGCCAGCAGCACCTCCTGCCATTCGAGTTCGGGCAGAGCATCCTGCAACCAGGAGGGGGCAGCCTTGCGCGCGGCGCGGGCGAGGCCGAGCGCTTCGGCCGGACGACCGGCCTGCGCATGTGCATCGAGCGCGGCAAAGAAAGACTGCGCGTCGGCGGGCACCACCGGGGCGGCGTCGGCGGCAGGTGTCTGCAGTGCAACTGAGCGGGCTTGGGCGGCGTTTTGCTCCGCCAGCTTGGGCGCTATCGCGGCACGCTGCATCCCGATGTAGCGACTGGTGGGATAGTAACCCTCCGCGAGCGTGAGCACTTCCAGCGCGGCCTCGTAGCGCTCGGCGAGGGCGAGCGCGTCCACGATTTGCTCGTAGAGATTCATGGCGACCCAGCCGCCCGTGATGGTGTTGGCGAGGGTGTTTTCCGCTCCTTTGAGAGGCTGGGAGCAGGCCGCGAGCAAGGCCTTGGCAACCCGATGCAGTGCTTGCACCTTGGGATGAACGTTTGGATAGAGCGCATCGAGCCGGGCGCTGGTCGCCTCCGCCTCGGCCCAGGCTTGGAGACGAATTTGCTCCATTAAGCGGGCGAAAATGACGGTCTGCGGATTCTGATTTGACTCGGTGACGAGCTGTTCGAGGCGCGCGAGCATCGTTTCGTCGCCCGTCTTGCCAATGGCCTCGGCCCACTCGCCATAAGCGGCCGGCTGATTCGCGAAGCGGATGACGCTGATATCGAGCAAATCGAGCGCCGCCTGAGTCTGGCCGAGGCGCAGGCTCTCCGAAAGTGCTAGTCCAATGTGGGCCGGGTTTTCGGGGTAGAGGCTGCGGAGCCGGAGGATGGCGGCCTGCATTTCCGGGACCTTGCCGACGAGGCGGTAAACCCGCACGGCGGTCGTGAGCGCCGGTTCGGCGTCGGGCATGGCGGCGAGCCACACCTTGAGCTCCGACTCGGCGGCGATCAGATCCCCCCGCACGATACCCTGCGCGACCTTGGCCATCTGGAGAAAGGCGAGGTCCTGCGGCTGGTATTTTTCGATCAGCGCCACGGCCTCGTCGGTGCGATTGAGCTCAAGCAGGGTCTTGACCTTCACGCCATCGAGGAAGCGCGCGTCGCGCCCGTCAGCGCGATCGTCGGCGGCGAGGGCGAGGCGGCCGCGGTCGCAGAATGAGATGAGAAGATCAGGGTTGTCCGACGGCTCGATGAGGGAGACGGCCTTCTTTAGATAATCGCTGCCCGGATAGGAGTGGTTAAAGGCGTTGATCAGGGTCTTCTCCGCCTCTACGCGAAGGCGAAACAGAATGTAGATCGAGGCCAGTTGGAGTCGGGCCTTGGAGTCGTCAGGGTAACGGGCCAGGCCGGAGCGAAGAAAGCCGAACGCAGATCTAATATTGCCGTTTTTTAGGTCTGCATCGGCTTGAGCGAGGTTGGCCTGGCCTCGCAGGGCGTCGAGCTGGGACCAGCGCCACGGCATCACAATATCGGTGTAAGTGATGCGGTTAAATGGCTTTTTTTCATACCAATTGGCCAACGCCGCCGCACCGCCAAAATAGGTCACCAGCGCCGAAAAGATGAACCAAAGCAAGAGCCCCCTTACACTGATTAACACCGCCAGAGGGTAAACGTTCGAGGGGACAGTCGGAACGTAGTATTTCCCAGTGCTCGGGGACTTTGCCCGACGGAAAAAACAAAACGCCCAGAGATACCAATCGTCTGGGGCGTCCGGAGAGCAACCCCATGAAAATTGAATACGAGCGGAGCCTACAGGTTTACGTTCGGTCACGGGAAAAAAAGGTGGTTAGCAAAAAGATTGGGGGAGACTTGAGGTAAAACGACGAATCCGTCGAGAACGCTTCTCTTACGAATAGGTGACGAAACCAGCAAGACTCGCCGAAAGATCAATGACTTCCCGCGCTTATTCTCCGGGTGGCAGGGAGCGCCCGGCGACCCGTTCCGCTATCCGCCTCCCCAGAAGAGGACTTTACCCGAACCCCCAAGTTGGCGGCGGTCTCTCGGGTGCTGCGTTGAGCGTCTCGCCCAACGCCTCGCTCAGAAAAGCCTTCGGCGGGGCGCCAAAGGCCGCCTGCGAGACGCAGGCGCTCCCCGAGACCAACGGCAAATCCACGTCGGGGGCATACTCTGCGCTCTTCCGCGACCGTGTTACCCACTGGAAACGTCGTAGAACTAAAGCGGCGCGCTTTCGTGTCGCGTTCCCCGAAGGCCTGATCGCACGCCCGCCAAGCCCGGAACGCCTCCCGCCGCTCCGCTACGAGTAAAGCGCCAACTACCGACGTTCACCGCCATTCGCACAACCCACGGCTGAAAAGCTTCCGCCGAAAATGGCGACCGAGACTCACCAAACCAAGCCTCCCCTTTTGCGCCTTCTGCGCCTTTGGGCGGAGAACTTCCGAGACTGCCCAAGTGGAAAAATTCACCCTAACGTGACCCAATCGCCGCCAAAAAGTCGCAGAATTCGGATATCCTTCGCCTCAATGCAAGAGCGTGAAGATTTTCAAACCCTTTTCTGTAAGCATTATGCAGTAAAGCCGGACGATTATGCGACGAAGGTGCTCAAACTCGCCGTTTATCCCCATGCGCGTTGGGCGATCTGGGTGTGCGTTGCACTCGACCCGCATTATCTGGAAGCCGACTACGATTTTATAGACAGCGTTTCCCGCATAAGAAGGATGCGTGATTTTCAACAAACCGTTGAGGAATTTTATGAACACCCGTTGAACAAAAAGAGCCTTTTCCGCCACTGGTTTTTAATCCGCGTGAGTTCGGACCGCCTTTACGACCTAGCTCGCGGGGTGCTGAAAACGCAATCAGGCCGCGCAAGAGTTTCATCGCCACAAAAGACGGCGGACGCGAACGCGATCAGCGAAAGCCAGTAAGCCGGTTGAACCAAGCGCGAATTGCACGAAGGGCTCGGATAGGAACAGGGCAAGAAAAGATGGCCTCTCACGGTCGCGGTAGCGCGGAGTGCTTTCTTTCGGATGCCAACGAGCGCTCCTTACCAAATGGCGGGAGGCGAGATCGCGGCGCTTCACCGACCAACCCGACATAACGAATACGTTACGTTTATGTGCCAGAATTGTGACGATTGTGACGCCAATGTGATAATTTTTTGCTGGCTATAAATGCGCTTTACGTGGGCGGGGACAAAACGATTTGGTGATAATGACTCAATTTTCATGACGCGCCTCAAATTCCGCATCCATCGTCAAGCAACCACTGCCCTCGCTGCCAGCTGCATAGCTCTCGGAGCTGTCGCAAACGCGGCCACAGTAACTGGGGTGGTGATGAATGGCACTAATGGTGAACCGCTTAGCGGGGTTCAGATATTCGCCGATGGCGCTGATACCGGAACCACCACCGACGCCGCAGGGAATTTTCGCTTAGATCTGGCCGCTGGCGAGAAGGTCCTCGCTCTCAAGAAAGCAGGATTTACCGAGCAAAGCCTGGGGAAAGTCGAAATCAGCGCCGATGGTGAACAGGAGCTGGCGCGGGCGAAACTCTACCCGAAACCAGCGGATGACGTCGTCATGCTGGATGCCCTCAGCGTCGAGGGAACCCTCGTAAAAGGATCCTCCGGTGACTTACAATTAGTTAAGCAGAAGGCCGATGTGGCCATTGACTTCCTCAGTTCGGATCAGCTCGCGAAATTCTCCGCTGGTGACGCCGCCGAAGCAATTATCCGTATTCCCGGCGTGTCTGTGGCGAACGGCCAGTTTGCGGTCATTCGTGGTTTGAGTGACCGGTTTCTCAGCACCACCTTGCACGGCTTGAAGCTGCCGAGTCCCGATCCGGAAAAGCAGGCGTTTCAGATGGATTTGCTGCCGACTTCGGCAGTGGGTTCAATCGTCGTGTCGAAGACCTATGGGCCAGAGTTATGGGGTGAGTCAGGCGGCGGTAACATTGACATCGCGACCAACGCAATTCCTGAAGAAAACTACGTGAAGTTGGGCTCCGGCCTTAAGTTCAACTCCAATGCAGTGAAAGGCGGCGTCTCCTATCCCACAAGCGGGGCAGGCGAGCGTTTTGGCTTTGGCTCCGGAAATCGTCCGGCAGAGGGCACCACTCCAGCGAATTGGCAATATGTGCCCACCGAGCACGGGCCCTTCCCACTGGGCACCAGTTTTTCCTCCGAGATTGGACGTGTGTTTCAAATTCGCGATAACAAGCTAGGCTGGCGCTTTAGCGCCGAGAACGAGTCGGGCTCCAAAACGCGTAGCGGTGAACGACAGAAGACAAACGCTGCCCGGGCCGATAACGGCCAAGTGAGCGGCATGGAGGCTCCATCTGATTTGAGTAAGTTCTCTAAGGGCGCGCTCAACACCTACGATGAAACTGAGACCGAGAGCCTCACCAGCTTCAATACCACGATAGCTTATGACTTTGCACAGAACCACCAGCTGAAGCTCGATGCCATCTACGTTCAAAACGGCATCGATACTTCCTATTTGAGCCAAAACGCCTTCAGCCTGGATGAAAACCTAAACTTCATTGGCGGTGAAAATGGAGATCTCGAGACATTTTTCTGGTTCCTTGGTAACGAGTCCTATCGCGAGCGTAACCTGACCTCGATTCAACTTTCTGGTAAGCATGAGTTTACCCAGCTGAGCGACTTGAGATTTACGTGGGCAGTTCAAGATGCCGGCGCCAGCCAGAAGGACTCGCCTTTCATCGAGACTCGCTTTGCCAGCCCATTGGCTAACCCCTACTCGGAATATGTTTTATTGCGAAACGCCTCTGCGCCTATCGCGCTTACGAGCAGTTGGTTAGATAACGTTGAACAACAACGTGCAGCTCGAGTTGATTTTGTGCTTCCCCGCGAACTCTTCGCGGAACGTGAGTCGGAGCTTAAGGTGGGCTTCGCGACTGACAGATCCGAGCGCACCGTGGACGGCCTAACGGATTTCAAAATCCCGCTAAATGACCTTACGAACACCGATTATGTAGGTCTATACAAAGGATTTGTCGATTCCGCAGGCTTCACACCTTCGAGCGGCTCATACCCGTTAAACTCCGATGCTCAACGCGATATCGATGCTGCTTACGTCGGAACTTCTCTCGCCCTCAATAAATGGCTGAAAATCGCGGGTGGCATCCGGGCAGAATCTTTCTTCCTCGCTTCGTCGGGTGGCGCGCGCTGGGCCAACCTTACGACGAATAATTTTTACTCGAACGAGGTGGCGGCTGGTTTCGGCGACTTACTGGGCACCACCAATCTAACCGGCGCAGAGTTCTTCGCTCCGGGCGCCGACGATCCCGTGCGAGACCCCGATGGCGATAGCATCATACCGATCAGTTCGGAATTCGAAAAGACGGACTACCTTCCGGCGATTGGCTTCATCGTGGAGCCGACCAGCAAAACCACCGTGCGCCTTGCCTACTCGCAAACCAAAGGCCGGCCCTCAATGCGTGAAATCAGCCCGTTTTTCAACAAAAGCATCGAGACTCAGAACCTCGTGGTCGGCAACCCGGCGCTCATCCCGAGCAGCGTAAACAACTATGATGTTCGCTTTGAATGGAACCCCGCTCCACAGGATGGTGTCGCGCTCTCGCTTTTCTACAAACAGGTCGAGCAACCTATTGAGAAGGTGATTCTTACGTCGGTCGCCGGCGACGTGGAAACCTGGCTGAACAATCCCAACACCGCTGACATGACGGGCGTGGAGTTTGAATTCCGGCACACTTTGGGTCGGTGGACGGAGTTCCTGAATGAATATAGCCTCAACGGCAACTTTACTTACATCCACGCGTCAGTGGACGAGCATCCCATCGCACTTCTCTCCGCTGTTGACGATTTCGCAGATGCGAGCAAGATGGAGACATCGCGCCGCCTCTACGACCAACCCGAATACATCGCAAATCTGGACGTGACCTGGCGCCGAGAACGCTGGGGCACCAGCGCCACCTTTGCCGCCTATGCCATCAGCGATGTTTTGGTGGCATCAGGTTTGACCAATGCCATCAGCATCGAGAGCGCAAATTTCGATCTCTACCAGCGCTCCTACGTGCGGTGTGACTTTATCCTCAGTCAACGCCTGAGCGAGAACTTCAAACTCAAGTTTTCGGTTAAAAACCTTTTCGATCCTGTCTTGGGAACCATCTACGATCGCGAGGCGCTTGGGCGCGTGGTGGAGCGTAATTCTTACCAAGCGGGACGAAACTTCAGCCTTTCGGTCGCCGCTGATTTCTAACCTGAACGTAACATAGCGGTCACGAAATCGCCACAAAGGCATGCTAGACTTTCCTCGGCTTGAGTTACTTCAAGTCGAAAAACTAAAACATAAAAACAGATCCAATGAAAAAGACCTCCTACATCATCGGCTTGGCCGCTCTCCTGAGCAGCTCCGCCTTCGCAGCGACGATCAACGTCACTGCTGACATCACCACGAACACCACGTGGAATGCCGCCGACACCTACATCCTCGACAAGGTAATCTACGTCAAGGGCGCCACCCTCGACATCCCTGCCGGCACCGTCGTTCGCGGCCAGCCCGATGAGACCTCGCTCGTTGGCGGTTCTCTCGTGGTTCGTCCTGACGCCAAGATCATGATCCGCGGCACCTCGTCCAACCCTGTCATCTTCACCACCGCCGCGCTCGATACCGATCTCGACGGCAAAGTGAACAAAGTTGGCGGCAAGTTCGTTCGTTGGACCGCCGGCAATGACGCCAAGTTCTTCGACCTCAACCCCAAGACTGCCCCTCTCGCCCCCACTTGCACGGCTGACAGCGAGCTGGATGTTGACACGATCATCCGCACCAACGCCATGTGGGGCGGGCTCATCATCGCCGGCGATGCTTTCACCAACAACTCCAATCAGGTTGACGTAAACGCCAGCGGTTCTGTCACCTCTGCCGACGTCGGCCAAGGAATCATCGAAGGTCTGACCGGCAATGACGCCATCTACGGCGGCAGCAACGAGTCACACAATGGCGGCAGCGTTAAGTATGTTTCCCTCCGCCACGGCGGCCTCGGCCTCACCGCCGATAAGGAAATCAATGCCCTCACGCTTTATGCTGTCGGCCGCGATACCACCATCGAGAACATCGACGTTTACTCCACCTCCGATGACGGCATCGAGATCTTCGGCGGCGACGTGAACGTCAAGTATGCCAACATCAACTATGCCGACGACGATGGTTTCGACGTTGACGAGGGCTGGCGCGGTTCCGCCCAGTTCTTGTTCATCCTTCAGGGCACACTCAATTCCCTTCTCATCGGTGATTGCGGTATGGAGCTCGACGGCGAGGATAAGGGCGAGAACCAGGCCGGGACGATTGATCCCCTGCCCTTCGGAAAGATTTACAACTCGACCGTCTGGGTGGCATCCGCCACACACGGTGCTCGTATGCGCGCTGGCTTCGCCGGTGTCCTTGCCAATAACATCTTCCAACATATCGGAACTAACACAGGCAGCATCGGTATCAGAACTGATTCCACCTCCTCCTCTGGCGCTGCTGCTGAGACAACGCCCTCGGCTCGCAGCAACTTCGACACCGGCCTATTGCAGATTCGCAACAATGCCGTCTATCGTTTCGCGACGAACTACACTGCCTTCACCGGTAACCTTTCAGTAACCTCTGCCGGTGCTGTCTCCGGCACGATCTTCGGATCCGCTATCGCGAACGTGTATTATCCCGCCACGAACAATCGTAGCGACCTTGGCAGCGCGACCGATATGTTCGACGTGAGCGCGATCAGCCACACGACTGCCAATGGCATCAATCCCCGTCCAAAAACTACCGCTAACATTGGTGGTTACGGTTCCACGCAGGATGGTGCATACGTCGCCACCCCCCTTGTTTCGACTGCCTACAAGGGCGCGTTTGACCGCACTGCCGCCACCCTTTGGACAACCGGTTGGACCGCGATGAACAAGCGCGGTATCTTGAAGAACTAAGTTATCAATAATTAGAATTAACTTACATGAAAAATAATATTATCAAAGCCTCGTTGGTCGCCCTCGCGCTTCCAGCCCTCGTATCCGCCGCCGACACCACCCTCGCCGGTTGGACCTTCAGCCAGTTTTTGGGCGAAGGCCTACCCACCATTGATGCCGAGGGCTTTACAACCACGGATCACATCGTCGCCACTTATCGTGGCGCTTTCCAGCCCGACAACAATGTCGTCGATGGAACGATCGTGGTCCAAAACAGCGGCGCTGGTTATTCGACCGCCACCTTCGGAGATTGGTCCTTCTCCAGTTTCGATATCACAAATGCGTCC